>JAZUKG010000188.1:0-22669 GCA_045643145.1 Lachnospiraceae bacterium
CGTAAAAAATTTGCTGACCATAGGTAACCGTTGAAAAATATACCCCTTTCGGAGGCATAATCTTTCCTTCATCCG
Source organism: Lachnospiraceae bacterium (assembly GCA_045643145.1). Taxonomy (GTDB): domain Bacteria; phylum Bacillota; class Clostridia; order Lachnospirales; family Lachnospiraceae; genus SVFI01. The sequence continues at coordinate 76 of JAZUKG010000188.1, forward strand.
GATAAAGATTTACTGTCGGCATTCCCAGGGTTCTGCCTATCTGATTTCCCCTTCTGACTTCTCCCGAAATAAAGAAATAATCCGACATCAGCTCTTTCACAAGCTCCATATTTCCATTGGAAACTGCTTCTCTTACATAGGTTGAGCTAATTTCTCTACCATTATGGCATAGTTTTGGTATGATGCGAACATACACACCTGCTTTGCCCGCAACCTCTTTTAACAATTCAGCATTTCCCAATCCTTTTGCACCAAAGCTTACATCTTCTCCGGCTGCAATGAATGCTGCATTCATATGATCCAGCAAAAAGTCCTGTACATAATCTGTCGGGTCCACTCCTGCAGTCTCTTTATTAAAAGGATATTCCACCAAATAGTCGATTCCCATTTTTTCAAATGCGATTCTTTTTTCTTCGAGAGTCATAAGTTCTTTTGCTTCCTCTTTTTGAAAAAAGACACTGGGACTTGGATTAAATGTAAAAATAGCCGTTTTTAATCCCAGTTTGCGTGCTTTCATAATTTCATCCAAAAGCTTTTTATGGCCCAGATGAATCCCATCGAATTTACCGATGGCTACCGCGCATTTTTCCTGTATTTTGAAATTAGTTGTTGTTATGATTTCCATACTTTTGTATTGCCTCATGATCTAAAAACATTTTATAAGGTTTATAGCGTTTTTCTGCTTTGATGTAGGTATATACCCCGTAAAATACATCATCCTCATTATAGATACGTATTTTATCACCCTCTTCAAAGGATAAATCGCCCTCTTCTACCTTGAAAAACATTTCCTTAAATACGGAATTTCCGTTATCAATTGCTTTTCGATAATCATTTGAAATAACCACCTTTGGATACTGATCAAATAAAATATCCACAGGAATCATAATCTCTTCCAAACGATTTTCATCTCTTAATTTCTCTATTTGCGACAGCGTGAGCGCTGAATCCAAATGAAATCTTTCTACTCTCGTTCTGAGCAGGCTTTCCATGGCTGCGCCGCATCCTAACTTTTCTCCTATATCATGGCATATAGTTCTGACATACGTTCCCTTGGAACAAGATACCACAAAACGGACATACGGCAAGTTAATCTCTTTAATATTGATATCAAAGATTTCAATATCCCTGGCCTTTCGTTCTACCTCCTTGCCTTCTCTGGCAAGCTCATAAAGTTTTTTCCCATTTACCTTGAGAGCAGAATACATCGGCGGAATCTGTTTGGAAGGTCCTACCATAGAAAAAAGCGCATCTTTTACCTGCTGCTCTGTCACCAAAACCTCCGATTCCTTTAGAATCTGACCGGTCATATCCTGCGTATCTGTTACCACACCGAGTCGCATTACTGCTTCATATTCTTTTGTTTTTTCCGTCAGCATATCGCATAGCTTTGTTGCATTTCCCAGACATACGACAAGCACACCCTCTGCCTGCGGATCAAGCGTTCCGGTGTGCCCTATCTTTTTTTGTCTCAGGATACCACGAAGCTTGGCTACCACGTCAAAAGACGTATAATCCTTCTCTTTATAAACGTTAATAACTGCGTTCATGAATACTCCTTGTCGATTATTCTTAATTTACAAATTCCTTGGAAAGTCGACTTACCATAATCTCCGTGACAGATTCTTTGGTGCCTTCTATATTCCAGCCGGAAGCTCTGCCATGCCCTCCGCCGCCAAATTCTGCGCAAAGCTTAGATACATTTATCTGACCACCGCTTCGCAGACTGCATTTATAATTACCATCTGTAATCTCATATCCGAATACCGCTACCCATGCGCCTTTCACATAGCGAAGCTGATTGACAATACCGGAAAAATCTTTTTTACTTGCATGTAAAGCCTGCATTTCTTCTTTGGAAAACAGGCAAAGCTGCACTCTGCCGTCAAAATAGCTTTGCGCTTCATAAAGTGCCTTTCCGGTTGCTTTTGACTGTACTTCTCCTCGTTCATAAAAGGTCTCATCAATCAGTTTTGGGAAATCAAAACCATATTCCACCAAATCTGCAACGATGCGAAGTGTCTTTGGCGAGGTATTGGAATACTGCATAACTCCGCAGTCATGAATAATTCCGATATATAAGGTCTGTGCGAGTTCTTTGTCAATCAGAGCCTTGTCCTCCTCCTTTTGCGAAAGTAAGTCATAGATAACTTCTGCGCAGGCACTGGCCTTTGGACAAACCAGGGATAAATCTCCCTGTCCCTCATTGCTGATATGATGATCAATATTCACCACTTTTTTTGCTTTTTCGATAAAGCTCTGCGCCTTGCCGCTTCGCTCAATCACCGTATCCAAAACAAAACATACATCAAAAGAATAATCCTGCCATTCCTCTGCTAACACACAGTCCTCATCCATGTACAGAATTTCATCTGCTCCATTGATAAATGCAAACATATCCAGCGGTTTTTCCAGCAAAACCTTTATCTTTTTATCCGGAAATTTTTTCTTTAAAAACTGCCACAGTCCCAGACAGGAACCCACACAATCTCCGTCCGGATTGGTATGCCCGGTAATCCCTATGCTATTTACATTTTGACACAGAGCCGTAATATCAATCATTTCCGATAACCTCATCAATTTTCTTTGACATGCTGACACCATATGCAATAGACTGATCCATCACAAAGGTGATCTGCGGTGTATTTCGAAGGTTAATTTTGCGGGCCAGCTGATTACGAATAAATCCTTCAGAGCTCTTTAATCCCGCTTTTGTATCTTCAATTGCTTTTTCGTCTCCTAATACAGAGATAAATGCCTTGCAGCTTTTTAAATCCGGTGCTACCTCTACTGCTACTACACTGGTAAGCGCACAGATTCTCGGATCCTTCACTTCACTACGAATGATTTCTGCAAGTGCACGCATCACTTCACCATTAATACGTGTATTCTTTACACTGTTTTTACGCATTTTACTCCTCCTTATGTCTCGTATTTATTGAGACTATGCAGAGACATTAAGGCTACACAGAGTGTAGCCTTTGTCATATATGATTCTTTTATATTCTATCGTGGTACTTCAACCATGATGTAAGCTTCTACAACGTCAAGCTCCTGCATCTGATCAAATCCGTCAAATACAAGACCACATTCGTAGCCGGCCTTAACCTCTTTTACATCATCCTTAAATCTCTTAAGGGAAGCTAAATCACCTTCAAAGATCTGTTCACCCTCACGTGTGATTCGTACCTTACAGCCACGTTCGAACTTACCGTCAAGGACATAAGAACCTGCAATATTACCGATTGCAGATGCCTTGAAGATCTGACGAACTTCAGCATGACCGATAATCTTTTCTTCAAATACAGGATCAAGCATACCCTTCATAGCTGCTTCTACATCTTCGATTGCCTGGTAGATAACCTTGTAGAGACGTACGTCAACGGCTTCTCTTTCTGCAGTAGCCTTTGCCTGTGCATCCAAACGAACATTAAATCCGATGATAATTGCAGAAGAAGCGCTGGCTAAAATTACGTCGGATTCATTGATTGCACCTACGCCGCCGTGGATACATTTAACTACAACTTCATCATTAGAAAGTTTAAGGAGTGACTGCTTCACAGCTTCCACACTACCCTGAACGTCAGCCTTGATAATCAGGTTGAGTTCCTTCAGATTACCTTCCTGAATCTTTGAGAACAAGTCATCAAGAGACATCTTAGACTTAGTTTCTTCAAGTTTCTTTGCTTTATTCTGAGCAACAAAGGTTTCAGCAAAGGATTTTGCTGTCTTGTCGTTTTCATGTGCAATAAAGATTTCACCGGCATTCGGAACATCTGAAAGACCTAAAATCTCTACAGGAGTAGATGGTCCTGCTTCTTTTACTCGTCTTCCCTTATCATCTACCATCGCTCTTACCTTACCATGAGCTGCTCCGGCAGAGATAAAGTCTCCAACATGAAGAGTACCCTTTTGTACCAGTACAGTTGCAACCGGTCCGCGTCCCTTATCCAGTTCGGCTTCGATTACCAGACCTCTTGCCTTACGGTTTGGATTTGACTTAAGTTCCAGAATTTCTGATGTTAAAATAATAGTTTCAAGTAAGGTATCAATACCTTCTCCTGATTTTGCACTTACAGGAACAAATTCTGTTGTTCCGCCCCAGTCTACCGGGATTAATTCATATTCTGTCAATTCCTGTTTTACACGATCGATATTTGCATTTGGCTTATCAATCTTGTTCACAGCAACGATAATTTCAATACCTGCCGCCTTTGCATGGTTAATCGCTTCTACAGTCTGTGGCATAACACCATCGTCTGCAGCTACTACTAAAATAGCGATATCTGTTGAGTTCGCACCACGCATACGCATAGCAGTAAACGCTTCATGTCCCGGTGTATCCAGGAAGGTAATCTTCTGATCATCCACGCGAACAGTATACGCACCAATATGCTGTGTAATACCACCGGCTTCACGGTCAGTTACATTTGTCTTTCTGATTGCATCAAGAAGTGAAGTTTTACCGTGGTCAACGTGTCCCATTACACAGATAACAGGCGGACGCTGTGTCATCACTGCTTCATCTTCTTCCTCTTCCTTTAAGAGTTCTTCGATGACATCGACCTGAACTTCTTTTTCACAAATGATTTCATATTCAATTGCGATTTCTTCTGCAGTTTCAAAATCTACTTCCTGGTTTACAGTTACAATCTGTCCCTGCATAAAGAGCTTCTTTACGATGGCAGATGGCTGAAGTTTCATCTTGTCTGCTAAGTCTTTAATGGTAATGGTTTCCGGAATTGTGATTACCTTGATCTGTTCTTCCGGTTCCTCTACCTTCTTTTCAGGCTTAATAAAGCGACCAGCTTTATTTTTATTCTTCATCATCTGATTATCATCTTCGTAAATATGATCCTTTTTACTACGTTTATCTCTATCCTGCTGAGAATTACGTCTCTTTTCATCATCACGTTTACTTGGCTGATCTGCTATCGGCGCATCCATGGCAAAGCCTTTATTGTTACCTTTATCTTTCTTGAATCCACCCTGCGGTCTTCCATCCTGACGAGGATTTCTGTCATTATTTGCGAAAGGCTTTCCAGCACCTGGACGACCTTGATTATTGCCATTATTCTGACCACCATTTCGATAATTATTATTACCTTGTCTATCACCGGATGGTCTGCCCTCTTGATTTCCATATTGTGGTTTTCTGTCTTGGAATCTCTTTTGGCCTTCATTATTTGCATTATTTCTGCGCTCCTGATTGTTTGACTGCACGGAAGCAGTTCTTTCTTCCTGTACTGCCTGCTGCACGCTTGGCTGAACCTGAGTCTGTGGTTTTGGCTTGTTAACTACCGGTTCAGGTTTTGGTGTCGGTGTGATTTCCACCGGCTTGATAACTGGCTTTGGAAGCGGTCTGTACTGCTGCTGTGCTGCCGGCTTGTTATTGTTTACACGATTCTGTCCGTTATTGTTATAGCCGTTATTTCTCTGTTCCTGACGATTATTACCGCCCTGTCCCTGTGGTCTCTTTGGAGAGTTCTGACTATTATGCGGGTTACTTACAAAAATAATTGTTTTCTTTTTCTTTGGCTTTTCTTCTTTTACTTCAGCCTTTGCTTCCGGTTTTGTTTCAGCCTTTGTTTCCGCCTTTGCTTCCACCTTTACTTCCGGTTTCGCTTCAGCCTTTGCTTCCGGCTTAGCTTCTGCCTTTTTCTCTGCCTTAAACTGGCTTCTGATTTTATCCTGAATATCATCTTCCAAAGAAGAATTACTTCTCTTCCCTTCGATTCCGTTAGCCTTTAAAAAGCCCTTTACATCATCTACGGAAATATTTAATTCTTCTGCTATTTCACTCACTTTAATTTTTGCCATCTATTTCATATCCTCCTTCTATCAATTTACTAATCGAGTCTGCAAACCCTTCATCAAGAACTGCAAGACTGGCTCTGAGTTCCTTTCCCATGGCGTGTCCCAGGCTTTCCTTGGTACCCCATACATAACACGGAATTTCATAGAACTCACATTTATCCTTAAACTTTTTGATGGTGTTATCGGATGCGTCGCTTGCTATCAGCACCAGGCAGGCACTGAAATTCTGAATTGCTTTTTCGGTTGAAAATTCGCCGCTCGCAATCTTTCTGGCTCTTGTTGCAAGGCCCAGCAGCGAAAATATCTTGTTCTCAATCTTCAATACTTTCGTCATACTCCTTTTCAAGACTCTCGTAAACTGACTTATCGATACTCATTTTGAAGGAACGTTCCAACCCTTTACCTTTGATTGCCTTATCCAGACATTCTTTTTCAAAACAAAGATAAGCACCTCGTCCGTTCTTTTTTCCTGTTACATCTAATTCAATGCTTCCCTCTGCGGTTTTGATGACTCTCATCATCTCTTTTTTATCTTTCATTTGTCCGCAGCCAACACATTGTCTCTGAGGGATTTTTTTTGCCATTTATTCTTCATCCCCTGACTGATCGTACTCTTCTTCGTATTCTCCGTCATACTCTTCATCATCATAATCTTCATTGATGTAGTCTTCATAACGGAATCCAGGTGCGTCCTTAGCCTGTGTTTCACTCTTGATATCAATTTTATAACCTGTAAGTCTGGCTGCAAGTCTTGCATTCTGACCTTCCTTACCGATTGCCAGTGAAAGCTGATAATCAGGAACAACTACCTTTGCACTCTTTTCATCCGGATCAGCAAATACTGCAACGATCTTGGCCGGTGAAAGAGCATTCTGGATTAAGTTACCAGGATTTTCATCCCAGTTAATAATATCAATCTTTTCACCAAATAATTCATCCACGATGGAATTTACTCTGGCACCATTCATACCAACGCAAGCTCCTACCGGGTCAACGTTTGGATTGTCTGACCATACAGCAATCTTGGTACGGCTTCCTGCTTCTCTGGCGATTGCCTTGATTTCTACAGTTCCGTCAGCGATTTCTGTTACTTCTGATTCAAATAAACGCTTTACCAGTTCAGGATGTGTACGGCTTACCTGAATACGTGGTCCCTTTGGTGTATTCTTAACTTCTAATACATAAACTTTGATACGATCTGTTGGTTTGAACTTTTCTGTCTTAACCTGTTCGTTTTCGGCAAGCATTGCATCAGCCTTTCCAAGGTCGATAGAAATGTTCTTGCCTACATAACGCTGAACGATACCTGTTACAACGTCTTTTTCTTTTTCAAAATACTGATTGTAGATTACGCTTCTTTCTTCTTCACGAATCTTCTGAAGAATTACATTCTTTGCATTCTGTGTCGCAATACGGCCAAATTCTTTGGATTTGATTTCAACCTTAACAGTATCACCAACTTTTGCTTTCTTGCTGTACTTAAGTGCGTCCTCTAATGCAATTTCCAATACATCGTCCATTACATCATCCTGAGTTTCTACAACTTCTTTTTCTGCTACTACCTTGAATACACAAGTTTCACGGTTTACATCAACTGTAATATTATCTGCTTTACCAAAGTGGTTTTTGCAGGCAGTCATTAATGAGTTTTCAATCGCCTCAAATAAGGTGTCTTTACTAATCTCTTTTTCTTTTTCTAAGATATTCAGTGCCTCCATTAACTCTTTGTTTACTTTTTCCATTTTCTTTTTTATCCTCCTATTCTTTTACGTCGATTGTTTACAATCGAGGTCATTTACTGTTTTCATATACTACCTCAGTATCTGTACATGAGTTACTATTGTTCTTATTTATGTTTTCTTATTTGTCTGCGTATCGCAATCTGATTCCTCTTGGAGCCGCTCTCGCTCAGTGGCAAGAACTAGCACTGCGCAGACCTACAAGCACATTACAAATGAAATATCCAAAAAGCTGCGTAATTAGAATTCTACATATGGACGAATCAGCGCCAAATCACTTCGGTTAAATACACGCTCTTTCTCATCTTCCATAATTGTTACCGTCTGCTTATCATAAGCAACTAAAACGCCAACAAAATCTTTTCGCTTTTCAATCATCTGATATGTTTTGATTTCAATTTCTTTATCAAGATTACGTTCAAAATCCTTGTCTTTCTTTATCGGTCTGAGCAGTCCCGGAGAACTTACTTCCATGATGTATGCATCATCAATGTAATCCTCTTCATCCAGCTTTAGTGAAAAAGCTCTGCTCACAAGCTCACAGTCATCGATGGTGATTCCGCCCGGTTTGTCGATATATACACGAAGGTAATAGCTTCCTGCTTCTTTGACATATTCCACATCAACCAGTTCAAAGCTGTTCTCTTCGAGAATCGGGCTCACCAGCGCTGTGGCTTTTTCTTCAATCAGGTCTCTTTTTGCCATGCGCTTTACGTCCTTTCTAAAATTGAACTAAACAATGTAAAAGAGTGGACTTGCAAGCCCACTCTTTTATCTAATCCTTTATTTAACTATATACATTGTAACACCAAATATATAGGGTTGCAACCTTAAAATTGCCCAAGAATCCCTGTTTTTATATGTTTTTTTCATCACTATTGTACTTTCTCAGGACTTTTCGAATACGAATCGTCTCAACCTTGGTACCATAGAAGTCTTTTGTACTGCATCCGGCTCTGCCTCCTCCGGCACACGCACAGGCACAAGCGCAGGCGCAGGCACATGCACAACCTCCTCCTGTATGGTGATGAATATTTCTGTACCTGGTTCCCATTCCGGCAGTTTCCTCATAGGTATCCTTGCCGGCAGCTTTTTCACCCATTGCTACTGCAATAATAATGATAACAAGCGGCGCAATGACTAGCATAATCCAGTTGACCAGAATTTCACTTTGCTTTGCTTGGCTGTTGATTTCTTTTACATATTCCTGTTCCGCTTCATCTGAGAATGCGCTGATTGGATATGTAATTTTTGTTTCTGTCATTTTGGATCTCAGATTATACTTTTCCAATACATACCATTCATGTTCTGTATTGTTAGCCGGAGCTAATCTTTTGTATCCCGGCATTGCATCCAAAAGCTGTTTCGAGCTCATCTTTTCGCCATTGCCGCTGCTTACCAGCTGTGCATCCCATGCCACGGTAGCATGCTCCACTGTCATATTTACAAACCAGCCCGGAATAAAGTTATAATAATAATATTCCTGATCCTTTGTATACAGACTATGCTGGTGTATACTAAAATCAATGTTAACCGTTTCTCCGGCCAGATAGCCCTGCTTTAGCCGAATTTTAGCAAAGGTTTCATTATTTTCCTGCAAAAATTCAATACTTTCAATTTCATCACTAAGCGAAGTGAATTCCTCTGCATATTGATTTGGAATACCAACCTTTACCCAGGTTAGCGGGCCTTCTGTGACCGAATCCAGGACCTCCCACTCAATGTGATAATCAATATATACAGAGCCATCCATCGCCGGAGTAACACTAACATTATATTCATGAATGACATCCAAATCCTTTGCATAAACCTGACCGGAAAAGGCCAGACTTAATAGCAGCAAAACTGTAATGCAAATGAAATATTTTTTTACTCTATTTTTCATCGTTACCTTCTTTTATTCGTTCTATTCTTTCTTTATTCTCTCAAACAATTCTGATATTTCTTTCCCTTAATATGGGAATGGTTCAAAGGAGTATCCTGCTGCTCTTCCCTGATCAATCAATTCGCCCAAAATATGTGTATTCGTTGTGGACTCTGCATGCAGCAAATAGATTGCCCCAGGGTGAAGACGATCTATTAATTTCTGCAGGCTCTCACCTTCGTCCGGCTGATTATTCACATCATAATCACGATATGCAAAGCTCCAAAACAGACTCTTGTAACCACAGTTATTTACCAGTGCTAATGACTGCTCGCTAAAAATCCCTGCAGGATATCGGAATAAATGCATATCCACGCCAAAGTTATCTTTTACATATTGATGGCATCCCATGATTTCTTCTTTTTGCTGTTCCAAAGACTGTGATGGTAAACCATTCGCAGGATGTGTCACACTATGATTCCCGAGAATATGTCCATCTGCTATAATCTGCTTTACAAGGTCCGGATTTTTCTTTGCATACGACTGCGTAATAAAGAAAACAGCTTTTGCATTTTTTTCTCTTAAAACCTGCAAAATTTCAGGTGTACATCCATATTCATATCCCTCGTCAAAGGTCAGATAAACAATCTTTTCCTCCGGCTTTGGTACAATATAGTAAGCATTATACTGTCCATATTTGTTTTGGTAGTTAAGACACCCTGCAGGTCTGTTATACTCATCAAAATTGAGTCCCTGTCCCCAGCTAAGACTCTCGGTAGACAGACCACTCAGTTCTATAACAGAATTGCTCGTACCGATATTTTCCAAAGCTTTATCCGCATCTGCATCCGGCTGCTTGTCAGAATCTGTTTCTGCTTTCTCAGGTTCCTGAGAAGGTTTCACTTCTTCTATTTCAGGTTCTTCTGTCTGGTTCGCAGCAGAATCATCCACCTGATCATCTTTTGACGTTTCCTTCTGTTTCAAATCTGCTAAATTGGTATCTTCTTGTTTTGTAGTACTCTCTGTCTCAGTTTCGGTGTCGTTTTTGTCTTTATCTTCATCTGCCGGTGTACTGTCGTCTACATACTCAGTCTCTGCCGCTTCTGTATCTAGCGCCGTCATATCCTCTGCCTGCATATCTTCACTTGCATAAAAGGCATCTTCTTTTTGTTTTCCTTTTTGTGCGTGGTAGTAAATACTCACTCCTATAATCACGATCAAAACCAGTAAAAGAATATTCGCTGTTTGTAACTTTTGAGTCTTATTCTTTTTTCTTTTTCTTCTTTTTTTCGTTGCCATAGTTTATTCTCCCGTTACATAGTTCATTTTCCCTTTAGTTTGCCTCTGTTCGAAGCGGACAGGTTAAAGTCATCTTTGCAGAAAAATCTCTATGCTTTTTACAGTTTTTACCATTCCATATTTTAGCAAAGTCATCTGTCAGCATATCTCCCAGTGCATCCTCTGATAAATAACTTTGGCAAGGTACTACTTTTCCGTCCGGAGTAATTGCCATATTAGAAAGACAAGCTCCGCAGGAAGGAACATCCAGACCAATTTCTTTCAATCTCGCTTCATCTACCCAGCCGGGAGATGTAAAACTAATTTCCATTCCGTTAGAATAACAATACTCGGCGGCATCCTTTAATATTTGATAGATTTCTTCCCTACCCAGCTGTGTATTTTGAGATTCCTCATTTTTTGCGTTTCCTGTAACGATAAGTCCGGAACATGTCACATATTCCACCCCTAATTCGTGCAGGAATTTCAGGAATTCTACATAATCCGAATTCAAAGTACAAAGCGGTGTATTGATACTCATATTAAGCCCTGCGGCCAATGCATTTTTGATACCTGCCAGAGTTCTGTCATAATGGGAATCCTCGCCTCCGACCAGCTTATTATGTATTTCCTTTTTATGAGAATAAAAGGTAATCTGCACACTATCGAGATCAGCATCCATCAGTTTTTGGCAGTACTCCCGGGTAAGTAATAATCCATTGGTATTCAGTCTGGTCACAAACCATTTGGCTGCTTCAATCAGTTCAAACAGATCGTCTCTCAGAGTTGGTTCACCGCCTGTAAAGGTAAGCTGCGGAATTTTTGCCTTTTTACATTTTTCAATAATAGAGAGCCATTCCCCGGTAGACAATTCCTTTACATTTGATAATGGCTGTCCTGCCGCATAGCAATGAAGGCATTTCTGATTGCAGTGCCATTTTCCGTCTTTTTCCATCGCGGACACCATCAAATCCATTCTGTGAGGAGCTGTCATATTCGGTGCATACTCGCTCAGACTTAGCACTCCAATTTCATTCTTTGGAATATCTCCTTTTACTACAGCCTCAAAAATACCGATAATCTGTGCCAAATCATCCGCCATTCTGTCAGTGGATACATTCGGATAGACCTTTTGAACATTGTCAAACACACCATCTAAAACATTGGTAAATTCTTCTTCTGTCATTTCTCCCGGTCCGTGAGCATTTACTTCATTGATAAACTCTGTTAACAGTACTGCCCATGAGTGACCGATCGGTAAAACATCCTGACCATTCAGAATTACCACCGCAGGTTCCAAACCAAACCACTTAAATTTGGGTGGAATCATATGGATTCGAATCACTCCCGGCCCCTTCGGATTCCAGGTAGTATGAAGAACCCCTTTCCAATTTTTCTTTTCATATAATTTTTCTTTTAACATACAAACCTCTTTATAAACACTACAATATTCGACTGAGCAGCAAAACACAGCCAAACCCGATTCCCATCATGATAATGCAGCGAAACACAGTAACTACTGTGATATGCCTATTTATAAATCCATCTTTTGTTTTATCTCCGTATTTTAATATCATTTCTTTATTGACAATGCGAATATGCATCATACTTTGCAAAAGTTCCCAGAGAACTCCAAAAGATCCTAAATAAAAAACCAAAGCAACTGAAAAATACAGTATCACCATTTGGGAAAATGCCGCAAAGCTCATCAAGACAGCACATATCTCTAATACCAGCCAGGTAAGGAGTAATGTATTTATCATATTTCTGTGATAATACTTTCGATCCATAAAGCGAATCATCTCCTTATCAAGAATCGGCAGATCTGCTCCTGACAATCTTCGAATGGCATGATATCTGGTCAACACCTTTTCAAAAGCTTTACTGTCACCTCGTTCATACGGAAAGCAAATTTGAAACTTTCCGTTATAAATAGCCAGCTCATCCTTTTTATATTTATACTTTCCTTTCAGGACTGCTTCTCTTAACAGCTCGTAGTCATAAAACTCTCCTTCGCTTCCATTTTCCATCACCGTACGAAGTCCGCCGCTTTCAATTCGATAGCTGGTTTGCATTCTGACTCTGTAATATACAGTCAAAAAAACAGCCTCATAAAGAAATAAAAGAACATAAATCAGCCATCCCAGTTTGATATAAGGATTTTCCCATTTAAAAAACCAGGTTGCTCCCCACAGAGGTAAAACAGCAAAAATTATTGCCGTAACGATTGTCACATGGTCTGCATCATATTTTGCCACTTTTTCATTTGACATAGCAGGAAGATACTCGGTCTGATGTCTAAGCAGTTCTTTATAGGAGGTATCCCAATATTCCTTGATTTTCATACATTAAATCCTTACTCTACTACTCTGCGTCCGGAGCCTTCCTCATTTCAAAAAAATCAGTTCTGGCCCCTTTCTATATCTCAGCTATTATAGCATATTTTGTCTCAAATACGCAAAAGAACTCGCAAAGAAAAACCTTACGAGTTCTTGATAGTCAAACTATATATGAAGCTTATACTTCTTCTAAATTGTCTTCATCACCGATATCAATGCTGACTACTTCACGTCTGTAAAGAATATCATACATAACCGGTACAATGAAAAGTGTCATAAGTGTTGCATAAGCAAGACCGCCGATGGTAACAACTACCATACCCTTACTCATAACAGCGGATGCATCTTTAGAAAAAGCCAGAGTCATCATCGCCAAAATGGTAGTCATAGCAGTCATAAGAATCGGTCTCATACGAGCCTTTCCTGTTTCAATCAAAGCTTCTACCTTTTCCATACCTTCCAGTCTTAACTGGTTTGCATAGTCGACGAATACGATACCGTTATTAACTACGACACCAGCCAAAATCAGGAATCCCATCATCGCTATCATAGAAAGCTCCTGACGAGAGAACATCAATCCGAGGAAACCTCCTGTAAATGCCAAAGGAAGCGTAAATACTACGATAAATGGTGATAACAAACTCTGGAACTGAGCCACCATAATCAGATAGATAAAGATAATCGCAAGTGTAATCATCAAAAGCATATCCCTCATCATATCATTAACCTGTGTACTTTCACCGGCAATTTCTACATCATAGCCTTCCGGTGCTTTGTACTTGGCCAATTTATCTTCTACTTCTCTGGACAACAGTGTGGTATTATAGCCTTCCTTGGTAACAGCAGAAACTGTCATGGTTCTGGCCTGATTATCACGGGAAATGCTTTCTACACTTTCGCCCTCTGTTAATTTTGCAAATTCGCTGAGAGCATGCTGTTCTTCTACTTCTTTTCCGTCATCGTCGGTTGACTTGGTAGTAAATTCATAAGACATCAGATTATCCTTGGTAATCTTTTTAGTTTCATCCACCAAAGTAATCTGATATTCACCATCTGAAGCACTCAGGATGGTCGAATCTTTTTCAGTTGTCAGTTTTCCGCTGATTTCAGCAAAAATCTGTGCAACCGTCAAACCATTTTTCATTGCTTTGTCTTTATCAATTGTCAAAACAATCTGCGGATCTGCATCTTCCTGACCGTTACTGATTTCCTCAAAGCCATCTACTTCTGAAAGTAAGTCCATCATATCCTTACTGATAGAAAGAAGTGTATCTAATTCTTCACCGCGAATCTTAATGCTAAGTCCGCTACCCATCAGTTCAGACATATCCATATTGGATGTTGAAACCGAATATTCCATATCCGGATATGTATCCAGCATCATGGCATCTAATTTTTCTGCAATGATTGTATTATCTTTGCCGGCTTCATCCTCCAACAAAATCATATAAGAAATACTCTTGTTACTACCCTGACTGATCACAATGTTACCGCCGCCACCGCCGGACATAACACCTACTGTATCAACACCTTCGATTTTTTGGATTTTAGCCATGAGTTCATCTGCTACTTCATAGCCCTCTTCCACGCGCATTTCCTCAGGAATAGTGAGGGACATACTCATCTGATTACCTCCCATAGAAGGAAGCATAATCATACCTGTGCTCATTACCTTGATGACACAGAATACTAAAAGCAGAACGGAAATGGCTATCGGCACGATTTTTACTCTCAAGCAGAAAGCTAATACTTTTTCATAGCCGGCTACCATTTTATCAAACAATCTATGGTCTTTTTCCTGTGTATTTTTCAGTACAGTAGCACTCATACACGGTACAAAGGTAAGCGCAACAATCAAGCTGGCAATCAAGCTGTATGCGATAGTCAGTGCCATATCGGTAAAGAGCTGTCTGGCAAGACCTGATGTAAATACAATCGGAAGGAATACGCAGATTGTAGTAAGAGTCGATGCAGCGATTGCTCCTGCTACCTGTTTTGCTCCCATTACGGCTGCTCTGGCTGACTGAATCCCCTTATTTCGGAGTCTGTAAATATTTTCGATTACTACGATTGAGTTATCTACCAGCATACCGATACCCAGTGCCAAACCGGACAGGGAAATGATATTCAGAGTAATATTTGAAAAATACATAAGTACAACTGCAAACAATACACTCATCGGAATACTGAAGGCAACTACCACTGTTGGCTTAAAGTCTTTTAAGAACAGTGCCAAAACTATGATTGCTAAAAGTGCACCCCAAATCAGGTTGGAAAGTACAGAATTTACGATCATCTTGATATAATCACCCTGGTCCATAATCGGAGTCATATGAAGACCCGGATACATATCTTCCAGTTCCTTTAATGCCTTGTTACATGCCTTGGATACATTACTGGTTCCGGCTGTACTTGCCTTGGAGATAGACAGGATAATCGCCTTGTTACCGTTAATCATCGCATGTGAATCCAGTGAAGTATCTAACGGAGTGACATATGCCACATCGCTGATTCTGACATCTCCGATATCATCGAGATGTACTAAAAGCATATCTTCAATCTGCTGAACCTGATCAAATTCCTCGCCAATTTTAACCAAAATCTGGGAATCATCATCATTTACGATATAACCTGCCGGCATATCAAAGTTTTGTGCAGTTAAAAGCTGTGATAAAGTTTCTTTATTTAAAAGCTGATCGAGATTTGCACTCTTTTTGATGTTTTCACGGCTTTCATCGATCTGCTCCTGCGCACTTTTCAGCTGATCTTTTCCACTGTCAATCTGAGAAAGACCCATATCCATCTGCGCACCATACGCACCAAAGGAAGCGGCTGCAGTGATTTTTCCTGCTTCTACCTGTGTATATGCATCCTCAGCCTCTTTGATATTTTTACCTACTTCATCATTCACAGCCTCTGCCACCTTGATTTCAATATCCAGGTTTGCAAGCTCAGTTTCCATCTGCGGCATACGAACATTCACAATATCATAAATCTGCTGAAGATTTTTCTTGGTCAGATTCTTGGCAGCTTCTTCCTGTCCCTGCTCCTTCATCATCTTCTGCATAGCTTTAAGCTTTGCAGGGTTATCCAAAGCATCCTTGATATCGGTAGGGATATTTTCAAGCTGTTTTGCCACCTGTTCCTTGGCAATCTGCTCTGCTGACTGTGCACACGCAGCCTCTAATAAAGCTCTGTTGTCCCCCATCATAGCCAGATAGGTCTCCACATTGGTAGCGTCAACCACAACATCTGTCATGCCCATAGAAGCCAGTGCCTGCTGAACAGCCTGAATGAGTGCAGCCTGATAAATCGCATCATAAATCTTCTTGTAGGTATCTTCAGAAGTCAAAGCTTCTCTGGCTGTAGTAAAGCCTTCATTAATCTTGTTGTAATTTTCAACTACTTTATTTTTTTCATAAGCTTCTTTTTCTGCCAAAAGAGCTTTCTGGCTGGCAAGAAGGCCATTTTTCTGTGCTTCATATGCAGCCTTTGTCGCCATGGCTTCATCTAACATTTTGCTGGTATCAGCGAGCTCTTCTGTTGCCTTTGACTGTTCCTCTTCGAGTTTTTTCTTTCCGCTTTCCAGGTCTTTCTTGGCATCATTTAACTCTTTTTTCGCATCATCGAGTTCAGCCTGTGCATCATCGATTTTTTCATTTGCCAGAGCTAAAACCTTGGCATTCACTTCATCAATCTTTGCCTGATCTAAACGGATTTCCAATGATTTTTCAACCAAACCGGTCGGATCAACACTGGCAACACCGTCCTGTCTTTCCATATAAGGAATAATTTTATCCTTGGCAAAATCTGTCAGTTCAAAAATATCTGCTCCCTCATAGTCCATCGCTACATACATAGTCGCCATAAGGTCAGGAGAAATTTCTATTAAAGAAGGAGTACCCACCATATCCGGAAATTCCAGCTGGTCAATTGCAGTTGATAACTTAACCATGGCAGAATCCATATTGGTTTCTTCTACGAACTCCAGCATTACCATACTGTAGTTTTCCGAAGAGGTACTTCGTACACTTTCCACGCCGTTTACACGTCCCAGGGAAGCTTCCAAAACTTTTGTTACTTCCTCTTCTACTTTTTCCGGTGAAGCTCCCGGATATGTAGTAATTACCATAACATACGGAAGACTGATGGTTGGAAGTAAATCTGTTGTCATTTTTGTAAAGCTGACAATACCCAATACAATCAGCATAACCACTGCTACCAGTACTGTATATGGCTTTTTGACACTTAACTTTGTCATAATCGTTCTCCTTTTATCCCGGTTGTCTGCAACCCGGATTTTAGCTTTTTATATTATATTTCGTATATCACGAAAATCTTAATTTTCTCTTAATAAAACAAAGTACATCATATCATCTTTTATTTAGAAATAATAGTATACAATTAAATAATTTATATTTATTTTATATACCGAATGAGCGAGTCTATATTTTTTCACATATATCGCAAAGAATCACACATATTCATTGTACAATATGTAAAAGCACACAAAAAACGCCAAAAACATAATCTAAAATCATGTTTCCGGCGTTGTCTTTTAGTAAATATAAGCTTTTAGATATCCCCTGCTGTCTCGATGAAAAGTTTTTCTTCTTTTTCTTTTCTCTTACGTTCTTTTTCAATCTGCTTTTTATGAGCCTGATATTCTTTTTCTTTCTGTTTTGCAGCATTCTTTTTCTGCTCTTTTTCCATTTCATCAAAGAATAAATCAAAGAACTCTAAAGCAATGATTTCCTCATATCCTAAATAGAAATCTGCATTTCTTGCATCACCTGTTCTGGTCTGACCACTGTAATCATAGGAAACATCTGTATGCTTACGAACTGCTACATAGTTCTCCTCTAATTTAATAAATGATACACTGGTTCTCATGGTTCGATTCCCTTCGATTTCCAAGGCTTCTCCCAATTTCATACCACCTGTCAATGTAACACTGATCAGTTTTGAATTAATATTGTCCTGAATAATCTGATTGAATACCTCTTTTTTCATTTTGTTATCCTTAACCTTCCCGGCTTTCGCCCCCATTGTTACAAGATATTCTACCATTTTTTAGTAAAAAGGTAAACATATATGCATAAAAAAAGAATTGCAAATGCAATTCTTTTTTATCTCACTATTTGTTTAGAGCAGCTAGTACGGGAATCGAACCCGTGTTTTCGCCGTGAGAGGGCGACGTCTTGACCCCTTGACCAACTAGCCACAAGGATGTTTTTCAAAAACGTCCTTGACTATCTTATTATAATTCAGATAGAAAATCAAGCCTTTTCTTAAAACAAATCAAATAAACTGATCTGATTGGTTTCCGGAATATCTCCTAACAGACCTAAATCTGACATTTTGGCGATAACCGCTGACGGAACCTTACTTCTGGACTTTAAGTCGTCCTTGGAAAGGAACGGTCCGTCCTTGGCTGCTTCCATAAGCTGCTGCGCTGCCTTATCTCCCATACCTTCTATACTGCTCAGAGACGGCATGATTTTTCCGTCTACAATCTGGAAGTTTTTCGCATGTGCTTTAAAGATGTCAATCGGAGCAAACTCATATCCTCTCGCATACATCTCCTGAACAATACGCATATCATGAATCGTATCCTCATCCTTTGGCGGGAACTTTTCTTTTGTCTGCGCACATTCCTTTTTCTTCTTATATAATGCATCCAGATTGGCCTCTAACTGCTTTTGTCCCAGACACATGGTTTCATATGAAAACGCAGATGCTCTGATACTAAAGAATGCCGAATAATATGCCAATGGATGATATACCTTGCAATATGCGATTCGCCACGCCATCATAACGTAAGCTGCCGCATGCGCCTTGGGGAACATATACTGAATCTTTTCACAGGACCAGATATACCAGTCAGGCACATTATGTGCAATAAGGTCAGCCTTCCATTCATCCCATTTCGCACTCTTTTTCTTGGCTACCTTTCCTTTACGTACGTCCTCCATAATTTTGAAACTGGTTTCCGGCTCAACGCCCATGCCGATCAGATACGTCATGATATCATCACGTGTACAAATAGCGGTTGAAATCGTAGCCGTACCTGCCATAATCAAATCCTTGGCATTTCCCAGCCATACATCGGTACCATGAGAAAGACCTGCGATACGAACCAAATCCGAAAAAGCCTTCGGCTGCGTATCAATTAACATTCCCATCGCAAAGTCTGTACCAAATTCCGGAATTCCGAGGGCTCCGAGTTTACAGCCTCCGATATCCTCCGGTGTAATACCGAGTGCAGAGGTATCCTGGAAAAGACTCATAACCTTTGGATCATCCAGCGGAATCGTAGTCGGATCAATACCAGTAAGGTCCTGAAGCATTCGAATCATGGTCGGATCATCGTGTCCGAGAATATCAAGCTTTAACAGGTTGTGGTCAATTTTATGATAATCAAAATGTGTAGTAACCGTATCGGTTGTCATATCGTTCGCCGGTCTTTGAACCGGTGTAAAGGAATAAATATTCTCTCCCACCGGAAGTACTACGATACCTCCCGGATGCTGTCCGGTAGAACGTTTAACTCCGGTACAACCGACAGCAATACGTTCAATCTCATTGCTTCGTTTACTGATATTTCGCTCTTCCAAATATTTCTTTACATAACCATAAGCCGTTTTATCCGCCAGTGTTCCTACCGTACCGGCTCTGAAGGTTTGTCCGTAGCCGAAAATAACTTCTGTATATTTATGAGCCTTACTCTGATATTCTCCCGAAAAGTTAAGGTCGATATCCGGTTCCTTGTCTCCCTTAAATCCCAGGAAGGTTTCAAACGGAATATCAAAACCATCTTTATTCAGTTTATGTCCGCAAACCGGACAATCCTTATCCGGCATATCGCAACCGGCGCCGCCGGCATATGCTTTTACTTCTTCGGAGTCAAAATCATAATAATGACACTGCGGACAATAATAATGAGGACTTAACGAGTTAACCTCTGTGATACCTGCACAGTATGCGACAAAGGAGGAACCTACCGAGCCTCGACTACCTACCAGGTAACCATCCTCTACCGATTTCCAAACCAATTTTTGCGCGATAATATACATTACGGCAAATCCGTTGGAAATAATCGAATTCAGTTCCTTTTCCAGTCTGGCCTCTACAATATCCGGCAAGTTTTCTCCATATATTTCATGAGCTTTTCGATAACAGATATCCGTCAGAGTCTGATCACTGTTTTCAATGACAGGTGCACACTTATCCGGTCTGACAGGATCAATGCTGTCACACATATCAGCTATCAGATTGGTATTATCAATTACGATTTCTCTGGCTTTATCGCTGCCCAGATACCGGAACTCTTCGAGCATTTCTTCTGTAGTACGAAGATAAAGCGGTGCCTGTGAGTCTGCGTCCTTGAATCCCTTTCCTGCCATAATAATTCGGCGGTATATCTCATCCTCCGGATCGAGAAAATGCACATCACAGGTCGCACAAACCGGTTTGTTATACAACTCTCCGAGTTCTACAATTTTTTTATTAAATTCTATGATATCATCCATGGAACTGACTGCTTCCACTCTCTCGGAATCCACCATGAACGCATTGTTGCCAAGCGGCTGAATCTCCAAATAATCATAAAAGGATACAATCTGCGCAATTTCCTGTTCACTCTTTTGCTCTAAAAGAGCTCTGTAAAGTTCACCGGCTTCACAGGCGCTTCCTACAATCAGACCCTCTCTGCATTCCATTAAAAGACTCTTTGGAACCTTTGGTCGTCTGTTAAAATACTTAATATGTGATTCTGAAACCAGTCTGTACAGATTGTTTCTTCCGATTTCATTTTTCGCAATTACGATACAGTGATAGTATGGTAATTTTCGAACAGCTTCCGGATTGTCCTTGCTCAGTTCATTTACTTCATCCAGTGACAGAATGTTGTCGCCAACTAACTTTTCAACAAACTTTTCAAATATTTTTGCAGTTGCCATGGCATCATCTACTGCTCTGTGATGATTCTCCAGAGATATGTTGTAGATTTTACAAACAGCATCCAGTGTAAACTTGGCATGTCCTTCTAATAACACTCTGGCCAGCGGCAAAGTATCCACAACCGTTGCATCAAAATCAAAGCCCTGTCTTCTGGCCTGCGTTTCAATGAAACTGATATCAAAGTTTGCATTGTGCGCTACCAGTACACAATCTTTACTAAATTCTAAAAACTGTGGTAACACCTCAGTAATATCCGGTGCATCTTTTACATGTTCATCTGTAATGCCCGTCAGTTTTTCAATCTTGAACGGAATTGGCTCATGCGGATTTACAAAGGTCGAAAAGGTATCTGTAATACGACCGCTTTCCACCTTAACTGCACCGATTTCTATGATCTGATTATTCTCGCATGAAAATCCGGTGGTTTCTATATCAAAGACTACAAAGCTATCCAATAATGACTGATTCCTTGATCTGGTAACAATCTGCTTTAGGTCATCTACTAAATAAATCTCGCTACCGAAAATAACCTTAAAGAAATCCTGTCTGTCGAGCTTCTTTCCTTCTTCTTTGGCTGCTTTTTTTGCTGCAGAATATAAATCCTGCCAGGCATGGAACACATCAGCCAGTGCCTGCACCACGCCATGGTCTGTAATGGCTATACCCGGATGTCCCCACTGATATGCTCTTTTTACAATATCCGCTACATCCGAAACACCGTCCATATCGCTCATTTTGGTATGGCAATGCAGTTCCACACGTTTTTTCACCGCAGTATCCATACGCTTTACTCTAAAATCAGATGACTTTTGAATACCACGTGCCATAATGACCAAGTCCTTGTCAAAGGTATCAAAACTGGTCTGTCCCATGACCAGATAAAAGCTGCCCTTTTTCACATTCTTCTTGAAGTCTTCGACTTCCTCTTCCTCTAAAAACAGCTTACACTTAATCGTATCTGTAAAATCAGATACAAAAAGGCTAAACAGAGATTTTCCGTTCTTTAATACACGCTCTTCCATATCCAGAAGCTGACCACGAATGGTAACCATTCCCATTTCGTCTAAAATCTGATCAACCTTGATGACGTTTCCTTCGACATCCATTCCATAATAAACATCCGGATTGTCTGATCGCTTTTTCTTTCTGGAAAAACTCTTTTCGCCGCCATAACTTTTCTTTTCAAAGGTTTTCTTTTCAGAAGATGATGGCTTGGCAAACGGTTTGTCTTCTTTCTTTGGCTGAGGCTTTTCTTCCTTTTTCACAGCTTCATCTACTGCATCGATGCCCAAAAGATCCGCACCCTTGTCATCATAGCTTACGTATTCTTCATCACTTGACACAGGCCCTCTGATCATGCCGTTACGCTTTAGGATCTCATTCATTTTCATCTCCATCCTGGCATCATCTTCCGCCTTGAATTTCCCTGTCACTGCCTCGACATAACCAAAGGAAATATTACCTGCCACCTTGCATCTTTCAAAAATGACTTTATCCAAAATTTTAGAGAGCTCTTCCTGTTTTTGATGTGAGAATATTTTCTAGAAGAACATACAAAACCTCTTGCTCAGGTCCTGTTCCTGTTACAATAAATC
>JAZUKG010000189.1:0-29675 GCA_045643145.1 Lachnospiraceae bacterium
CCTAAAAATGCCATATCATCTGCACAGCAGGTCATTGCCATACGTCCCGGAATAAAATATCCCTTTGCCATCTTGTCAGGCTTCATAACTGTTGCTACGAAAGAAACCGTCTTTCCCTGATAACGGCTCATATTATCGAGTGCATCAATATACCAGATACCATATCCTTCATCGTTTAATTCAATAATTGGTGCATTGACATCATATGGAAGTTCCTCTTCCAATGTAGCATTTACTTCGCCGTTTTTATCTTCAAAGATAATTTCTGCCTTCTGATTGATTGCCATGATATTTCTCTTGTAGGTAGGCAGATTTTCCATAGCCTGATCGCAGCGATTTACAATGATAAGCTCTGACTTACGAATCATCTCTGCAAAGATAGATTTCATATTTGAAAAATAAGTCATAAAGGTAGAACCATCCACGCAGGTAATCTGCTGTTCCACTTTCCAATGCCATGGGAATTTCATTTTTTTCATATCCCACATACCATTGTACTCGATGATAATTCTGCCTGGCTTACATTTCTTTTCCATACCAATGAGGGTCTGAGATGTAAAATCGTCCTCATCCTCTACCACTTCCAAAACAGTTCTGGTCTGTTTTAAAAGCTGCTCATCATATTCGATTTCACCCTCCTCACAACAAATAAGGAGTGTTGTTTCCTTACTCTGAAAATATGGCTGAGATAAGGTATACTGAATAAATTCTGTTTTTCCGCTATCCAAGAAACCATTGATTAAATAAACCGGTATCATAACAAATCCTTTCTATCGTACGAACTATAAATTCTTATGCCTTAAGCTTTGAGAAATAGTGCCTTTAATGCATCTTCCTTGATTTCAGATCCGATAACACAAAGCTTTCCTGTAGGTTCTGCGCTGCCTGAGCGAACCTCAGCTTCTCCCGGAACATAATCAAAATGAATAAACTCTTCTGTATCAGAAGGTACCATACCTTTTGCACGAAGAATATATCCGTATTTATCCTGATCCTCTAACTGATCCAGCATTGCTTTGATTTCGTCTTTTGTATACTTAAGTGTTGTTTCCATTCCAACACTGGTAAATACTTCATCTGCATGATGATGTCCATGATGGTGATCATGGTCGTGACAACCGCATGTACAGTCCTCACCATGTTCATGATGATGTTCATGATCGTGATGGTGTTCGTGATCATGATCATGGTCATGATGATGGTCATGATGATGGTCATGGTCATGACAACCGCATGTACAGTCTTCACCATGTTCGTGATGGTGATCATGACTTTCCATGATTTCCTTCATAAGTTCAGCCTCTAAATCCTTGGCATTTTCGATTGTTTCCAAAATTTTAGCACCTGTCAGGCTATCCCAAGGAGTGGTTACCACAGAAGCCTTGTCATTATGCTCACGAATCAGTTCCATACACTGATTTAATTTATCTTCTTTGATATCACCAGTTCTGCTTAAAATGATTGTGCCTGCATGTTCAATCTGATTTGCAAAGAATTCACCAAAGTTCTTCAGATAGGTTTTACATTTCTTTGCATCTACAACTGCAACCGCACTGTTAAGAAGAACATCCTCAGAAGCAGTTGCTCCCTCTACTGCCTTCATAACATCTGAAAGCTTACCTACTCCGGAAGGCTCGATTAAAATTCTGTCAGGATGATACTGGTCCAAAACCTCTTTTAATGCACTGCCAAAATCTCCAACTAAAGAACAGCAGATACATCCCTGACTCATTTCTGTAATATTAATACCGGCTTCCTTTAAAAAGCCTCCGTCAATACCGATTTCACCAAATTCATTTTCAATTAAAACTACCTGTTCACCGGCAAATGCTTCTTTTAATAATTTCTTGATTAAGGTTGTTTTTCCGGCTCCTAAAAATCCGGAAATAATATCAATTTTAGTCATACAAACTTCCTTTCCGACTTGATATAAACTTTCTTATCTCACAATGGGCATACTTGCCCTTTTATCATACATCCGTTGTCTAGTATAGCACAGTCATCATTGAAAAAAAACCTTATATCAGTTAAAATATTTATGAAAAATTATTAAGAATTCGTGTATTTTCGAGGATTTTTACTATGTCATTTAATTCTTATTTTTTTATTTTTCTCTTTTTACCGCTTTGTGTTTTAGGATATTTTCTGCTCGGTAAACTGAATAACAAAAAAATCGCTAAAATATATTTGATTCTCATGTCTTTATGGTTCTATGGATATTTTAATCCATGGTACCTTTTTATCATTTTGTTTAGTATCCTCTTTAACTATCTTTTCTCGCGTCTGATTCTGAAACACACGCCGGGTAAAGTAAAAAAGGGACTGGCTGTCTTTGCAGTACTTTGCAATCTCGCACTTATTTTTTATTTCAAGTACTGTGATTTTTTTCTGTCCACAATCAACTCCCTGTTTAAAAAAGATATTCCTCTGACTCATGTACTCCTGCCTCTGGGTATCAGTTTTTTTACCTTCCAGCAGATTTCATTTATTATTGATTCTTATCGCCAAGAAACTGCAGATTATACCTTTTGGGATTATAGTCTGTTTGTCACCTTTTTCCCGCAGCTGGTAGCAGGTCCTATTGTACTTCATGAGGAAATGATTCCGCAGTTTGCAGATCCCGAGAAAAGCAAATGGAATATGACCAATTTTAACAGAGGACTTTATTTATTCTCTGTCGGCCTTTGTAAAAAGGTCATTCTGGCAGATACCTTTGGAGTCGCTGTCGGATTCGGATGGGATGCTTTGGAAACACTAACCAGTCTGGAGGCCATTGTCGTATCCTTAGCCTATACCTTCCAGATTTATTTTGATTTTTCCGGCTACTCCGATATGGCTATGGGGCTGGCTTCTATGTTTAATATTTATCTTCCGATGAATTTTAATTCACCTTACCGGGCCACTTCCATCCTGGATTTCTGGTCCGGATGGCATATGACTCTGACCCGCTTTTTACGAAAATATATTTATTTCCCACTGGGCGGAAGCAAAAAAGGAACGCTTCGCACCTATGTAAATATTCTGATTGTATTTTTAGTCAGCGGTATTTGGCACGGCAGCGGATATACCTTTATCATCTGGGGACTTCTTCACGGATTCTTTCAGTGCTTTACCCGAATGATTAAAAAATATTGGGACAAATTGGGAAAAGTAATCGGATACCTCATCACCTTTGCCTTTGTTAATATCACCTGGGTAATCTTTAAAGCCGATACATTGACCAATGCCTATATTATGATCCGAAAGATATTAAAACCGGTTGATCTGACGATGAAAAACATTCCGATTTTGGAAAGTTTTCGATTAATTGAATTTAGCTATATTGAAAACAAATTACCCTTTATCGGCAGGATAACCTCTATGATTCCGGGCTTTTATCAGTGGGCATTTCTGCTGGCAGGTTTTATTATTACACTGACCGGCACCTGTGTCCAAAAGGAATGTTTCCTAAATAGCGACGCTAAGCCCGACTTTCACGCTTCTGCTATGAAAGCCGTAAAAGCTTCGATTTGTCTGTTTTGGGCGATTATTTCACTGACCGGACTTACCACATTTTTATATTTTAACTTTTAAGGATGCACTGCAAAAGCTTCAGACTGGAGAAAGGAGGTCTCATGAAAGATAATAGAGAAAATCAAAAACAGTTTTTGATCCTATATTTTGTGATATTATTTGCGCTTTGTCTGATTGTGGCCTTGTCAACGGTTATCATTGACCCGTTCTTTCACTATCACAAACCGATAAACGGCCTGCAGTACCCTCTCAATAAAGGGCGCTATCAAAACGATGGTATTACCAGACACTTTGAATACGATGCCATGATTACCGGTTCGAGTATGGCAGAGCCAATGCAGACCTCTACTTTGGATGAGCTGTTCGGTACCCATTCCATCAAAGTATGTTATATGGCCGGTACCTTTTGCGAAGTAAAAGACTATATAGAAGCAGCTTATCGCTACAATCCGGATATCAAAATGATCGTCTGGCCATTAGACCTGTATGCATTGGAATATGACAAAGATTTAATGCCCTACCACAGCATACCGACTTATCTGTACAACCAAAATCCGTTTGATGATGTCAATTATATTTTGAATAAAGAGGTCTTTATCAAAGAAACGCTCAATGTATTAGACTATACAAAAAGTGGAGCCCTTACCACGAGCTTTGACGAATATGCTCAGCCAACCGATCCGTTTGGAAAGGAATATGCACTAAGCTTTAGTGACAGACCGGAAAAGATTAAAAAGAAACAAAAGAAATATACCACTGAGGAAAGCCAAAAGATTATGGCAAATATCAATCAAAATATTACCTCAGTCCTTGAAAACCATCCGGAAACACAGTTTTATTTGTGTTTCTCTCCTTACAGCGTATTGTATTGGGATAAACAGTTTAGACTGGGAAAACTAAACTATCACATGGATATGGAAAAGGAAGTGATTGAAACCCTGCTATCCTATCCAAATGTACATCTGTATTCCTTTGCGCAAAACACGGATATTACCTGCAATTTGGATTACTATCGCGATACCGTACATTATAGCAGAGAGGTTTGTGTGGATATGCTTCACTATATGAAGGAAGGACAATATGAACTAACTTTGGATAATTATGAAGCTTATCTTGAGGATATAACGAGCATTTATCAAAATATGGATTACGACAGTTTTTATGAATAATCAGCCTTGCGTTATTTTACATAAAAAGCCCCGATACTTCTATTTTGAAGTACCGAGGCCTTTATTTTACTCACTTATAATATATTCCTGCATTCTTCCGTAATCAGCTGCAGATAAATCGGCCACCACCTTGGTGCCATCTGCTTCATATTCAAAAGAATACACACTGGTATTTTCTTTTAGATAGGAGAATAAATCTCCTTTTGCATACGGAATTAAAAGCTCACATTTCTTTTGGTCGGAATACACTCTTTTACAGATTTCATCCGTTAGTTCCTTTAATCCCTGCTGATTTTTAGCAGAAAGATAAATAGACTCAGGTGTAATCTTTGGAAGCGTCATTTCCTCGTCCGTAGCCATATCCGCTTTGTTATATACATACAGCACCGGAACATCGGAAGCACCAATCTCCTTCAAGGTCTCCTTGGTCACTCTGATATGATCCTTGTAATTCGGATCCGAAAAATCAATCACATGAAGAATCAAATCAGATGCAGCTGCCTCTGAAAGTGTGGAATGAAATGCTTCCACCAATCCATGAGGAAGTCTGTCAATAAATCCGACTGTATCCGATAACAGAAAGCTTTTTTGCGACTCTGTTGTAATCTTTCGAACCGTAGTATCCAAGGTCGCAAACAGCATATCCTTGGCAAAAACTTTCTTATCTTCTGTTTCTTCGTCCCTACTATACATATCCAAAAGAGCATTCATAATGGTCGACTTGCCTGCATTGGTATATCCCACCAATGCCACACGTCTGAGCTGAGATTTTTCTCTCTTTTTTTGCTGAACGCTTCTTTGCTGTTCTACTTCTTTTAATTCTTTTTTCAGTTCAGTCAAATGATGGGCAATTCGTCTTCTGTCCAGCTCGAGTTTCTTTTCACCGGCACCTCTTGAAGACATGGAACCACTCGTTCCTCCCTGTCTCGTAAGTGCATCATGAAGCCCGATTAATCGTGGCATCAGATATTGAAGTCTGGCTACTTCAACCTGCAAAATTGCTTCCCTTGACTTTGCTCTCTGAGCAAATATTTCCAAAATCAGGGTGGTTCTGTCCATAACAGATACCCCGGTTTCATCCTGCAGATTTTTCAGCTGAGACGGTGTCAGTGAATCATTGAACAAAACCAGTTCTGCCCCCAGCTCATCTGCCAGTTCTCTCACCTCGGCGACCTTACCGGTTCCGATGTAAAGAGATTTATGAATCATCGGCATATTCTGAACAACCATTCCCACAGATTCCATATCACAAGCCTCGGCAAGTCCCTTTAGCTCTTCCATAGAAATCTGATAGTTGTCATCTGACTGTGTATTTACGCCTACTAATAAAACTTTTGTCATTCTTTTTTCCAATCAAATCTATACCGATATATCCCTGCTTTTATATTAAGCACGATCTAATAATTCTGTATAGAATTCTGTATAATCCTTACGTCCTGCCTTTACTGCATCAATAGCACTGGATGGATGAAGGTTTAATCTTCCTGTTAAGAAGTAAGGAATATCATATCCCCAAACTACTCCGGACTGTTTTAATGGTTCCATATATTTTTCTACGAACTGAAGAACAGGGAATACATTGTATTTCGGATTCTTTAAGAAACCTAATAAAAGTTCCATAGCCGCATTTCCTGCGCCACGTCCCATACAGCTCATAGTTGCATCCAAAAGGCTAACGCCTCTGGCTACTGCTTCAATCGTATTTGCAAAAGCAAGCTGCTGATTGTTGTGTGCATGAATACCAACATACTTGCCGGCTTTTTCCATAGCCTCAACATATTTGTCGGATAACTCTCTGATCTGTTCCGGATATAATGATCCGTAGCTGTCTACTAAATAAACACCGTCAACACTTGACTCTGCCAGCATCTCAAGAGCCATATCAAGGTCTGATTCCTTTGCGTGAGAAATAGCCATGATATTACAGGTAACTTCATATCCCTTTGCCTTTGCATCCTCAATCATTTCAATTGCTGCAGGCATAGTGTTGATATAAGTAGCTACACGAATCATATCAATCACGCTGTCTTTTTTATCAATAATATCTGTCTTGTAATCACATCTTCCTACGTCAGCCATAACTGAAATCTTCATATCAGAATTGTTATCGCCTACGATAGCACGAATATCTTCTTCATTACAAAATTTCCATTTGCCAAATTTATTGACATCAAAAAGTTCCTTTGATGCCTTATATCCGAATTCCATAACGTCTACTCCGGCTCTGACATTTGCACGATAAAGTTCTCTTACAAACTCATCTGTAAATTCAAAGTTATTTACTAAACCTCCGTCTCGAATCGTTGCATCCAATACTCTGATGTCTGATCTTACTGTCATCAGATTTCCCTTTTGTGCCATGTTTTTTTACTTCCTTTCTTGTTTCTTTCACTTTAACGCTTTAAAGCACGTGAGTAAATGGTAACACAAGGCGTGAAAAAGTGCAAGTATAAATTTACCAACTGTACTTTTCCTTCATTTGTGTATCAAAGACTTTTACACCGCTCGGATTCAGATGATCCGCATCTCCAAAACAGTCATTTGGATAACAGTAAAAATCCGGGTAAATACAAATGTCCGGGTTTTCCTGACTCATCTGTGCCATATATTCTCTAAAGTGTGTTTTAAACTCCGGTGTCAAAATGCCATACGAGGTTTCATTCATCGGAGTCTGTTCCCAAATCAGCTCAATGCCCTCATCCCTGCAAAGCTGTATGATATCCCGGGCATAGGCCGTAATAATATCCGACGCCAGAAAATCTGATACCTTTGCTTCTCCGTTTACACCATCGCTGTAATCATCCAGTCCATAAAAGCTCTGTCCCTTAAACTCTACCATAGAGGCATACTTTTCTTTTGTTTTTCTTCTTCTGAGTACAAATGCCGATTTTTTCAAAGCAGTTGCATATTTATTCGGCAGATACAACGCATGCATCAGATACTGAAGCTGATAATCCTCAATTCGGATGTTCTCAATCTTTTCATACTCTCCTGCTCTGGTCATCAAATCTTTAAAGTCTGCATAAGACATCGTATGAAAATATATACATCTGGTCCAAAGCGTATCCACGTCCGTAAAATGCATCGGTGCATATGCCATCACAACCTTTTGCGGCTTTTCATGATGCTTTAAATAATTCTTTAATGTGTAATAGCCTTCGATCGGAGTCGTTCCTCCGAGTGCCAGATTGTAGGTCCCTTCTGATAATTCTGCCGGTAAAAAGGCTGCCTTGGTTCTGGAATCACCCAATACGAGTACAGAAGGTTCTTTTTCTATATTCAGTTTTCCCAGTACCAAATCCGACTGCTGCCTGTACATCGCATATTCCTCATCCAGATAATTATCCGGGAAAAATTTACAGTACAACGGAAGCAGTACAAAGAAAGGTACGATTAAAAGCAAAAGTTTAAAACAAACCTGCCTGATGTCCTTCCACATATTCGGCTCCTTTTTCTGCCCAATCACTAACTATACTAAAACTGGAAATATACAAACTCCTGTGCATTAAAGCTTGCCAGCATCAGCACTAAAAATAAAAACGCATAATAGATAATCCATCGGTAAACCGGTTTGATACGACTGATACACTGAATCGGATCACGGGTAAGCGCCACATAATCATAAATCCATAAAAGGATAAGCGGAATCACCAGTGTTAATATACCTGATATATCCCAAAGTCCCAGTATACGAATGCCTTCTGCGAAATATGTCTTTACTGCCGATACTCCGGAAAGCATATGCAAATATACATAAACAGCATCTGAAAGGCTCTGTGCTCTGAATAATACCCAGGCCAGCATTGCCAGAATGAAAACGAGTATCCGTTTTATCCAGATAACTGCTCCTTTTTCCGAATCCGAATTCTTTTTCTTTCCCGGCCAAAGCCCCTCCAGAATCTGATACACTCCATGAAGCGCTCCCCAGGCAATATACGTAAAGGCTGCTCCGTGCCACAGTCCGCTCACCAGCATAGTCACAAACTGGTTCATGAACTTTCTGAATTTACCTTTTCTCGAACCGCCCATCGGAATATACACATAATCCCGAAACCATCCGGACAGAGAAATATGCCATCTTTGCCAAAACTCTCTGACAGAAGCTGAAAAATAAGGACTGTCAAAGTTTTTCATAAGTTTAATATCAAACAATCTGGCGGTTCCGATTGCAATATCTGAATATCCGGAAAAATCGCAATAAATCTGGAGCGTAAAAAAGACGGCTGCCAGTATCAGTGCAAATCCCTGATAGTATCTCACATCATCAAAAATCTGATCCACATATACGGCCAGATTGTCCGCAATAACCAGCTTTTTAAAAAAGCCCCAGGCCATCAGCTTTAATCCCCATACGGCTTCTTCTTTGTGAAAAGTATGCTCAGCCTTCATCTGAGGCAGTAAATTGCCGGTTCGTTCAATCGGTCCTGCCACCAGCTGTGGAAAAAAGGAAATAAAAGCAGCATACATAAAGAAATTCTTTTCTGCTTTTACCTCATTTTTATAAACATCATATACATAACTGAGTGTCTGGAAGGTATAAAAGGAAATCCCCACCGGAAGCATAAGCTTTAGCGTAATCGGCGAAAACGGAATCGATACCTTGGCACATACACGGGAAAGCGTATCAAAAAAGAAATTGAAATACTTGAATAAAAACAACACCGACAAACAGGAAATACTGGCAATCCATATCATGGCCTTTTTGTATTTCGGGTATTTTTCAAGCCCCAGACCGCATAAATAAGACACAATAGTTGTAAACAAAATTAAAACTACATATTTTACATTCCAACTCATGTAAAAATAGTAGCTTGCGATTAGCAGTAAAATGCTGCGATATTTAGTTGGAAGAGCCCAATACATAAAAAAAACAATGGGCAAAAAAACGGCAAATGCCAATGAATTAAAAAGCATTTGTCTCCTCCTTACTATTATGCCACCTACCCTGACAGAGTAAGTGGCATGAGTTTATAAAAAATAAGCAAAACGATAAGCCGGGTTATGTCGTTGAATGATCATCTATCTAATCCTTGTGTTGCCACAAGGCTTTAGCGACCCACCTGAAGACGTGACGGGCAGCCACATAGTCTTCTACTCGGTCTTGCTTCGAATGGGGTTTACATGTGCCCTGTCTGTTACCAGCCAGGCGGTAGTCTCTTACACTGCCCTTCCACCCTTACTCCCAAAGGGAGCGGTATATTTCTGTTGCACTGGCCTTGGAGTCACCTCCACCGGACGTTATCCGGCATCCTGCCCTATGAAGCCCGGACTTTCCTCACCTGTCACCTTTCGTTTCGTGTATCCAAAATGGATTCCTGACAGCCGCGATCATTTGTTTTACTTATTTTTAAACATATGTATTATACAGGGAAACAGCTTCCGCCTGCAAACTCTCTGACAATAGAGTTATTCGGAAGGTGTTCACTACTGATTCCCAGGAAATACTCCAGGAATTTCAGAAGTCTCTTGGCTTCATGATATTCCGGTTCATCCTCACCGATGCTGAATAATAACGGCTCTGCAAACTGCTTTAATACAGCCAGTTCATAAATGAGAGCGCTGTTAAAGAATGCATCTGCCTTTTCCTGGAATGGGAAAATATTTTCTTCCTCACCTTTTCGTACAGAAGGCCACATCTGAATGGTTCTTTTTGCAGATGCCCCTCTGGTTCTGGCATCTCTGACCATACGTCTGATGAGACGACCGTCTGTGGTAGGAATACGGTTATGTTCATCAATGTTTAAGCTGGTTAAAGCACTGATATAAATCTTGAATTTACTGTCAATCGGCAGAGAATATGACATCTTGTCATTCAGTCCGTGGATACCTTCAATAACCAGAATATCATCCGTTCCCAATTTTTTAAAATTTCCTTTATATTCTCTGGTTCCGGTCTTGAAGTTAAAGGTTGGTAGCTCCACTTCTTTTCCTGCCAGTAAATCACTCATATTTTGATTAAAGAGTTCAACATCCAAGGCTTCCAGACATTCAAAGTTGTAATCTCCGTTTTCGTCCTTTGGAGTATCCTCTCGATTTACAAAGTAATCATCTAGTGCTATCGGATGCGGCACCAAACCATAGGTACGCAGCTGAATGGATAATCTGTGTGAGAAGGTAGTCTTTCCGCTGGATGAAGGTCCTGCGATCATAACAAATTTTACACCCTTTCGGTCTGCGATTTCCTTGGCAATTTCACCGATTCGTCTTTCCTGAAGTGCCTCCTGAACTAAAATCAGATCACTGATTTTATTATCACAAATCTGATTATTTAAATCTCCGACGGTATCAATATCCATTTTGTTACCCCAGTCTGTTGCCTGTTCGAGAGTTTCAAACAGTTTCTCTCTCGGCTCAAATGTTTTCACTGTGGTAGGACTGATTGCATCCGGAAGATTCAAAATAAGTCCGTTTTTATATGGTAATACTTCAAAATACGGTACATATCCGGCATTTGGAAGCATATATCCGTAAAAGTAATCATTATAATCTTCAATAGAATACACATTGACCATAGAACCTCTTCTAAATTTAAACAGGTTCACTTTATCGGTCATATTCAATTTTTCAAACAACGCAATTGCTTCTGTCTTTGAATATGCCTTTTTCACAATTTCTGTTTTTGCATCAATCAGCTCTTTCATTCTGTCAGAAATCTTTTTTGCAGTTGCGTCATCAATGACAGCTCCCTTGACACTGACATAATAACCGGTAGCGATTGCAAACTCTACCTTTACCTTTTCCGGCTGTTTTTGGGCAAACACATCATGAATTGCTTTCATAAGCACCAGTGTTGCAGTTCTTACATAAGCCTTGTGTCCTGCAGAGGAAGAATAAGTCAGGAAAGAAAGTTCTACGTCTTCCTCAAGTGTCTTTTTCAGCTCTTTAATCTTGTTATTTGCTACTACCAGCGCAATGGTTTCATTGTCCTTGGCAAAGTCCTTGGCAATTTCTTCATAGCTGGTTCCCTTTGCATACTCATATTCTGCATTTGAAATTTTTACCTTCATAGCGTATCCCCTTTCCATTGTCTCGATTGCTTACCTTACTCTACACTACATAATTTGAAACGGGCTTTCCGGTTTTGCAGTATATACCGTTATACCCGGGAGATTTCGTTTGATATATTCCTCCATATAATGGATGAATATTTGCTCCAGTCCATAATGTCCGGCATCAATCACTGCCATTTTCTGCTCGACAGCATCCAGTCCTGCATGGTGATCAATATCTCCGGTAATCAGTACATCCGCACCTTTTGAAATCGCTGCATCTATCATGGATTTTCCGCTTCCCGGCGAAATAGCTACGGTTTCCACTTCCATATCCAGATCTCCGAAAACCTTTACCCATTCGATTCCGAACTGATCCTTTACAAACTGAGCGCACTGCTTTAGTGTCATAATCTGAGGAAGCTTTCCGATTCTGCCAAAGCCCTCGGTAGCTATCTCATCTTCATAGGTCACTTCCAAAACTTCTCGTTTTCGAAGCTTTAATTCATCTGCTGCTGCATCTGCCATACCCATCACATCAAAATTGGTATGCATGGCATAATAGCATATATCACTTTGAATCAGTCGAAAAATTCTGCGACCGATAAAGTCATCGGTATTCACTTTTTTAATCCCTTTAAAAATTAAAGGATGGTGTGTCAAAAGGAAATCTGCCTTTAAAGCTACCGCATCCTCTATCACCTTGGAGGTTGCATCCAGTGCAATATAAACAGACTGAATATCCTTGTTTTTGCGGCCAGCCAAAAGTCCCGGGTTATCCCAGCTTTCAGCAAACATTCCGGGTGCCAGTTCTTCGAACTTGGCAATGACATCTTCACAGCGCATAGTACCCTCCCTCTTGCAAACACCTAAAAATATATCTTCAGTGCAGCTTTTACTTCCTGCTGCTTTTTCAGGACCTCCTGATCCTCACTACTCAAGGTCGTCATACGCTGAATAATCTGATCAAACTTGAGTTCTTCCTTTTTTAAATACTGGAAAAGAACCGGATGTTTATCCTTTAATAGCAGCGGTCCAAAAATATCTTTTATTTCCTGATTGTCTGTATCTGCTTTATTTCCTGTCAAAAAAGCGGATATCACCGGATAAAACTTTCCGTCCTCTAATATCATATCCTCTTTTTTAATCTCATAGCCCTCATTTCTCAAAAAGGCTCTTAAATTTTGCTGATGTGACTGCGGCTGCAAAATCAGATGCTCCGGTTTAAGATTTCTCATAAAACCGGCCTCTAAAATATCCTGCATCAGTCGACCGCCCATACCGGCCAAGATAATGGTATCTACTCCATCCTCTACATTCAAGGCCTGCATACCGTCAGACAATCTGGTTTCAATCTGATCACTAAGACCATATCTTTGAATATGTTCAATGGCTCTTGAAAGAGGCCCCATTCTGACATCCAAAGCAAAAACCTTGTCCGCCAGACCTGCCTGAATCAGATAAATGGATACAAAGCCGTGATCACAACCAATGTCCGCAACGACTGCTCCCTTTTCTACCATTCCGACTACACAGCCCAAACGTTTTGATAACTCAACCATTTTCATTCTACTCTAAGAAATCTCTAAGCTTGCGACTTCTGCTTGGATGACGAAGCTTTCTGAGTGCCTTTGCTTCAATCTGACGAATACGTTCACGAGTTACCTTAAACTCACGACCTACTTCCTCCAAAGTTCTGGCACGGCCATCATCTAAACCAAAACGAAGCTTAAGAACCTTCTGTTCTCTTTCTGTTAATGTATCCAGTACTTCATTGAGCTGTTCACGAAGCAAAGTAAAGGCTGCTGCATCAGCAGGTACCGGTACATTATCATCCTGAATAAAGTCTCCTAAATGAGAATCTTCTTCTTCACCGATAGGGGTTTCAAGTGAAACCGGTTCCTGAGAAATTTTTAAAATTTCACGAACACGGTCAACCGGCATCTTCATTTCCTCTGCGATTTCTTCCGGAGACGGTTCTCTTCCGAGTTCCTGTAAAAGCTGTCTGGAAACACGAATTAATTTATTAATAGTTTCTACCATATGAACCGGAATACGAATAGTACGAGCCTGATCGGCAATCGCTCTGGTAATTGCCTGGCGAATCCACCATGTTGCATAGGTAGAGAACTTGTAACCCTTCTGGTAATCAAACTTTTCTACTGCCTTGATCAGACCCAGGTTACCTTCCTGAATCAGGTCAAGGAAAAGCATACCACGTCCGACATATCTTTTTGCGATACTGACTACCAATCGAAGGTTAGCTTCTGCTAATTTCTTTTTCGCTTCTTCATCGCCCTGTTCCATTCTCTTGGCGAGTTCAATTTCTTCGTCTGCACTGAGCAGCGGAACCTTACCGATTTCCTTTAAGTACATTCTGACAGGATCCTCGATACTGATTCCGTCCGGAACAGAAAGGTCAATATTTTCTACATCGACTTCATCCTCTTCTGTCAGGATAATTTCTTCATCCGGCTCATCAGTTTCTGTAATACGAAGTATGTCGACTCCGTTTCTTTCCAAATATTCCAATACCTTGTCCATTTGATCCTCTTCGAGATTCAACTCAGCGAAGTTGTCAATGACCTCCTGGTATTCCAAAACATTTTTCTTTTTCTTAGCACTAGCTAATACGTCTTTCAGTTTTTCATCAAATTTTACCTGTGTATTTTCGTCCATTTTTCCATCCTTCTATTCTGATATATTTTTTCCTCAATCCAGAGAAATATGCTTTTTTTCCAGCTCCTCTAATTCCTTGCGTCCGGTAATAACTCGTTGAAGTGCTCCGATATCGCTCGCAGAATTTTGCAAATCCCATTCACAGGACTGCTTTTTGACCTTGACGACAATGTCATGAAAGGCCTTTTCTCTTTCCTGCTTTCCGCTCTTTAAGCTGTCTGAATCCTCTTCATTATCGATAAAATCCAGCTTGGTATTAAAGAGCTTTGCAATCTCCTTTTGATCGTCCGGATCTTCAAATTTACTGATAATGAAAGCAGGATTTGGATTTCCCTTTTCAAAATCGGCAAATAATAGAGTTGCTACTTCTCTGTATAATTCATTTGTAAAATCCCGTGGGGAAATGAATTCTTTAATTTTGGGGTATAGATTTGGTTGTTCGATGAGCCAGGTAATCAGGAGCCTTTGTACCTTTCCCTCTTTTTCTGCCTGACTGTTTTTTGAAGAAATCGGTTCCTTCGGTTTTTCCCTGATAGGAGTCATTTCCTGCTTGGCCGCATATCCGACTACCATTTTCCTCAAATTGTCTACACCCATATTATATTTGGCAACTACTGCCTCAATGTAATTTTCTCTTTCTAAATCTTCTGAGAAAACACAAAGTTTTTTTGCTATCTGCGTATAAAACCTGGTTTTTGAATCCGGATCATTTAAATCATAATCCTTTTGAAGCATTCGTATTTCAAACATAAAGCTGTTCTCAGCATTATCAATACGTTCCTGAAAGGCTTCTTTACCGAGATTATTTATAAATTCATCCGGATCTTTGTACGGTGATAAGTTAATTACCTTACCGCTAAGTCCTGCTTCTCTCAAAATTCCGATCGCTCTGAGCGCAGCCTTGGTTCCGGCTCCGTCACTATCGTATGACAATAATACGTTTTCCGTATATCGTTTCAAGAGATTGGCCTGTCCTGATGTAAAGGCCGTTCCCAGCGATGCCACGGCCTGATTAAAACCGGCCTGATGCATGGCGATTACATCCATATATCCTTCACATAAAATGAAGTTGTCCTTTCGACTCGTTCTGGCAAAATTCAGTCCGTACAGATTACGGCTTTTGTCAAATACCGGTGTTTCCGGAGAGTTCAAATATTTCGGTTCTCCGTCTCCTAGAACACGGCCGCCAAAACCTATAACCCTGTGATTGCTGTCCTGAATCGGAAACATCACTCGATTCCAAAATTTATCATTCATACCGTATTTCTCATGAAATACAGCAACTCCGGATTCTACTAACTGCTGATCCGTATATCCCTTACTTTTCAGATACCGAACCAGATCGTTACTGGTCTTGTTACTAAATCCCAGGCCAAATTGTTTCATGGTTTCCTGAGATAATTTTCGGTTTTCAAAATACTCCAGACCAATTTTGCCCTGCGGCATTCGAAGCTGATAATAAAAATATTTCGCAGCCTCTTTATTGATTTCCAAAAGAATCTTTCTTTTGTTTTCTCTTTCTCTGTTTTCCTGGGTATCCTCCGCTTCCGGAAGAGAAACCCCTGCCCTTTCAGCCAGTACCTTTACTGCCTCGCTGAAAGTATAATTTTCATAATTCATCAAAAAGGAAAAAACATTACCTCCGGCACCGCATCCGAAACAGTAATACATTTGCTTGTTTCTGCTGACCGAAAACGATCCGGTTTTCTCATTGTGAAAAGGACACAATCCAAAATAGCTTCCGCCCTTTTTCTTTAGGCTTACATATCCGG
This sequence comes from Lachnospiraceae bacterium, assembly GCA_045643145.1. Classification (GTDB taxonomy): domain Bacteria; phylum Bacillota; class Clostridia; order Lachnospirales; family Lachnospiraceae; genus SVFI01. The sequence continues at coordinate 16,123 of JAZUKG010000189.1, forward strand.
AAATAATATCCACTACATCATTCTTTTGTCTGATTTCCTCTACCAGTTCCTCCGGATAGTACATTTCTTCCTCCATTAACCATGCCAGGTATTCGGTATATAAATCTCCTCATACTTTGAAATCGCAAAGCGGTCTGTCATGGCACCGACATAATCACATACGATCTGTTCTCTCGGAGTTCCGTCTCTGTCCATGAGCATTAATAAATCTCGCGGGAGATAATCAATATGCTGATAATAATATTCATACAAAGTTTTCATCAGAGATTCTGCTTTCTTTTCTTCCCCCTTTGCTTTCGGGTTCTGATATACATTTTCAAACATAAATGCTCTGAGTTTTTTCATTGCCTCTTCTACAGGTGCTGACATTTTTATATCGTCCTGATCAAGGCTGGTCATAATAATATCATGAATAAAATGATCCAGTCTTTCACCCAAAGTATAGCCGATGACATCCCCGATTTCCTTGGGCACATCGCTATCTTTTAGGATTCCGGCTCGAATCGCGTCATCCATATCATGATGAATATATGCAATCTTATCAGACAGTCTGACAATTTTCCCCTCCAGGGTAGAAGGCGAAAGGCTTGTCTGATGGTTTCGAATTCCGTCTCTGACTTCTACGGTTAAGTTCAGTCCCTGACCGTTTTTCTCCAATACTTCAACGGTTCTGACACTTTGCTCGCTGTGAACAAAGCCATAAGGACATATTTCATTTAGCGCTCTTTCTCCGGCATGTCCAAAAGGAGTATGCCCCAAATCATGACCCAGGGCAATTGCTTCAACCAAATCCTCATTCAGTCTCAAGGCTTTTGCTATCGTTCTGGCATTTTGAGATACTTCCAAAGTATGCGTAAGTCTCGTACGATAGTGGTCACCATCCGGAGTCAGGAAAACCTGTGTTTTATCCTTGAGTCTTCTAAAAGACTTACTATGTAAGATACGATCTCTGTCCCTTTGAAATACGGGGCGAAGATCACAGCTTTCTTCATCCTTTTCTCTTCCCTTTGAATTTTTACTGAGTGTTGCATAAGGACTTAAGTCCGTACACTCCATTTCTTCTAACATTTCTCTGATTGTCATGGCATCTTTTCTCCATTTCACAATAAACAGTTCATGTTTTCCTAAAAAAACCCGCTAATTTATATTTTCTGCATACTTCCCCATTTTCCTTTTTTATTTTTCATAATTTTTTATAATGGTCGCGACACAAGGCCGCGTTAAATTAAAAAAGGGCGTATGCATCGCATACGCCCTAAAATAGGTTCTGATTAATCTACTTTTGGAAGAGTTGCCAGACTCTTGGCAATATCTTCATCAGTCGGAATATAATCGCTCATTTCTCCGTCATTAAACTTTCCATAAGCAACCATATCGAAATATCCGGTTCCTGTTAAACCAAATACGATATTCTTTTCTTCTCCGGTTTCTTTGCACTTGAGCGCTTCATCAATTGCAACTTTAATTGCATGACTGCTTTCAGGAGCCGGTAAAATACCTTCTACTCTGGCAAAGGTCTGTGCAGCCTTGAATACCTCAGTCTGTTCTGCACTCACTGCCTTGATAATTCCGTCATCATAAAGCTGAGATACAATAGAGCTCATTCCATGATAACGCAGACCGCCGGCATGGTTTGGTGAAGGAATAAATCCGCTTCCCAGTGTGTACATCTTGGCCAACGGACAAATCTTTCCGGTATCACAGAAATCATATGCATATTTACCTCTGGTAAGACTCGGACAAGAAGCCGGTTCTACTGCAATAATTTCATAATCTGCTTCTCCTCGCAGCATTTCTCCTGCAAATGGTGAAATAAGACCACCCAGGTTAGAACCGCCGCCGGCACATCCGATAATCGTATCTGCTTTGATTCCGTATTTATCAAGCGCAGCCTTGGTTTCCAAACCAATCACTGTCTGGTGTAATAATACCTGCGATAATACGGATCCGAGAACATAACGATATCCTTCCTGCGATACAGCTGCTTCTACTGCTTCTGAAATCGCACAGCCCAGACTTCCTGTTGTTCCCGGGAATTCTTCGTTAATCTTTCTGCCGACATTCGTCAACATAGATGGGGAAGGAGTTACATTCGCTCCATAGGTTCTCATTACTTCTCTGCGGAAAGGCTTCTGCTCATAAGATACCTTAACCATATATACCTGACAATCTAAATCAAAATAAGAACAAGCCATCGAAAGTGCGGTTCCCCACTGGCCTGCACCGGTTTCGGTTGTAACACCTTTCAGTCCCTGTTTCTTTGCATAATAGGCCTGTGCAATCGCTGAATTAAGCTTGTGACTTCCTGAAGTGTTGTTTCCTTCAAATTTATAATAAATATGAGCCGGTGTACCGAGCTTTTTCTCCAAACAATAAGCTCGTACTAACGGTGATGGTCTGTACATTCTGTAGAAATTTCTGATTTCCTCCGGAATATCAAAATACGGAGTCGTATTATCAAGCTCCTGCTTTGCTAACTCCTCACAAAAGATTGGCGATAAATCCTCTACTCCAACCGGCTGAAGGGTCGCAGGATTTAAAATAGGAGCCGGCTTATTTTTCATATCCGCTCTTACGTTATACCACTGCTTTGGCATTTCATTTTCTTCCAGATAAATCTTATAAGGTATTTCTTTGCTCATACTGATTAGTCTCCTTTTTTGTGTTGTCATTGACAGATTGTAAACTATTATAATTTTACACAAAAATAGAATATTTTTCAACGAGATAAATCTCGAAAAAAAAGACCTCGAGATAAATCTCGAGGTAAAACATGCAGGAGATGGGACTTGAACCCACACGATATTGCTACCACAGGCACCTGAAGCCTGCGCGTCTGCCAATTCCGCCACTCCTGCGCGCAAATGATATTCTAACTTGTTTTTATCCATCTGTCAAGACATTAGTCCGTGGTAATTTAAGAAAGAATTCTCCTCACCGATACAAGGCCGCGATAATTTAAAAATCCGGGCTTTAAAAAGCCCGGATAAATTGACCCTTTTACATGAAACCATTGTAAATGCTTCCTGTATCTAAATTCGGTGAATAAATACCGCCCTTTGAATACGTTCCGCTCGCCTTAGCCGCATCTTCTTTTGCATACATCTGCATATAAGATGCTTTTGACTCTACCGAATATGCCATAGAGCCTGCCCCCTGGAACAAAGTTTTCATTGTTGCAACATCTGCATTTTTAAATTTACTTTCATTGATTGAAAGCTTGTTGTCGTCTTCGATCGTAATTCCCACCTTATTTAACAGGTTTTCATTTCGAAGACTGTTCATTACCATATCGGATGCTGACTTAACCACACTCTCATTGTTTGACTTCTTTGCTGCATTTAACATACTGTTGTAGCTGTCAGTAAAAGCAGAAACCGCTTTAAAGATTTTATCTTTATCGTAGTCCTGTGTTTTGGTCTCATTGCCAAACTCATCCTTGGTAGTGATTTCGGTTTTGTTAAATACGCTGTCCTTACCACCTTTGAGTAAGTCTTCCGCTTTTGCAATCAAATTCTTGGCACTGCTTTGCAGCGAAGAATTCACTGCCGTGGAATCCACGCTTGCTCCTTTGGCATTTGTAAACTTATCTTTGATACTGCTCTTGTCACTATCTGCCGAATAGTATGCTTTCATCAGTTTGAAATAGCTTCCGTTTTTGATGCTGGCATAATCAGATAATGCAAAAGAAGATGCGTTTTGGTTGTTTACCTGCATACCGGAAAAGAGCGTTGAATAATCGGTTCTTTGATTAATTCTTATTCCCATTTCATCACTCCTTTGATATTGACCGCTTCCCTGCGACTGTTCATAGTTAATTATAGTATCTTACAAAAGGGGAATTTTTTCAATAGTTTTTCGGGGCATTATCACGCAGAAACTCAAGGAAATGTCGCATATTACCATCCGCTATGTATTTACTCTTCCTCATATCTGGGAAGCGTGACTACCGTATACTCATGCTCCATGGCCGGAATCACCTTTGAGGTCAAATCCTCTGTCGCAAATTTAAGACTTGAAGTGTTGATACACGGATGACAACCGATTTCCGTTCCCTTTAAAACATCCTCATCTATTACGAGTCTGACTCTCTTTTCCCGGTCATTCATCAGCCCGAGTACACTGACAGAACCCGGAGTGATATCCAGAAACTCTAACATATACTCTTCCTTTGCAAAGGACAATCTGGATACTCCCAGAGCCTTGGATAAATCCTTGGTTTTGAACTTTTTATCTCCCGGCATCATAAGCAGATAAAAGTCTGTTTCCTGTCTGTTGCAAAGGAACAGATTTTTACAAATCGTCGCTCCCAAAGTGAGACCGATTTGCTCACAAGCCTCCATGGTATTGCCTTCTTCATGATCTATTCTGAAATACTCAATCCCTAACTTGTCCAAAAAATCATAGCTTCTGATTTCTTTTTCCAAACGATTGCTTACATCCAAAGGTCTGCCTTTGATCAGTTCATACATTTTTCTTTCCTCTTTTTATCTTAAACTATTTTCTTTTCAAGCCAGCGACCGGACTTAAAGCGAAGCACATACAAACTTCCCCTGATAAACCAGTCTGCGAACATTCCGATCCATACACCCAATATGCTTAAATTAAAGTGCATAACCAGAATATAAGTCAGAACCACTCGTCCCAGCCACATAGCGATAATACTTACCACCATCGAATATTTGACATCTCCGGCTCCTCTCAATGCACTCGGCAGTGTAAAACTGAGCGGCCACACCGGCAAAGATACAATAGAAAAACAACGAAGCACCAGAACTGCCATTGCAGTCGCTTCGGCTGATAACGAAAATGCTTTTACGACAAACGGAGCTAAAATGAAAAGCAAAATCTTACAAATCCAGTCTCCGATATAAGCATATTTAATAACCTGTTTGGTATCCTTTACCGCCTGTTCTTTTTTACCGGCTCCGATATCTGCACCGATAATAACTACGAGAGCCAGTCCAAAGGTACCACCCGGAATATTCGGAAATTCAATAATCTGATATGAAATCGCATTGGCCGCAATGGCACTGGTTCCCAGCGTTGCTATCATACGGGCAACTGCAATCTTTCCCACATGGAACATTCCGTTCTCAATTCCGCTCGGAACACCCATTGCCAGAATATTTTTCGCCATGGCAAAGGATGGCTGATACATTTTAAGCGAACGGATTCGAAACTCATTTTTACTCGAGAGCGTCACTAGTTTCATATAAATTCCGGCGCAAAATCTGCTGATAAGAGTTGCCAGTGCAACCCCCAGAACACCCATCTGAAAACCAAATACAAAGGTCGCATTTAAAACCACATTTAAAAGGTTCATAAACAGGCTGACCTTCATAGAAGTCTTGGTATTTTCCTGACATCGTAAAATAGCAGATCCGGCACTATACAGGCTCCAAAACACCAGTGAAATACCTGTTAATGTCAAATATGTAACCGCTGCCTGCATAACATCCGGTTTGACCGCACCAAACAGAGCCTGTAGCAGCGCTTTTCCTCTCAATAAATAAATCAGCATGATAAAAACAGAAAAAGCACCTAAAATCATCTCCAAATGTGAACAGGATTTTTCAATCATTTCCTGATTTTTTGTACCTCGGTACTGACTGATTACAACAATACCGCCTGCTGCAAAGGCCGCCATCACCTGTATCACCAACAGGTTGATGCTGTCTACCAGTGCTACGCCGGAAACCGCAGCTTCTCCGACCCTTGCAACCATAAAGGTATCTACCGCACCGACGCTGACAGCAAAGAGCTGTTCTAAAATCATCGGTCCGATTAATTTTTTCATTCTTCCCTTTTCCATACTGACTATTCCACCCAGGTAACCGGATTGCCGGTTCTGATAAGAGGTGTTCTGACAGGCAGTCCGTCTTTTGTCTCAGGATAGCCTACAGCCAGAGCTCCGTACACTCTTTCATCCTCTTTTAGTCCGATTGTCTGCAAATAGTCCAAAAGAACCGGATTTTCATTCAGCCATTTCAGCTGATTAATCCAGCAGCTTCCCAAATCCAGTGCATTTGCCATAAGCATCATATTCTCCAGTGCACAGCTGCAATCTGCGATATTATTTCCATACGTCTTTTTATTGGCAGTGATAATCAAAACCGGTGTCTGATAATGGAACACGTATCCGCCTCTTTTGGAAGCGTTCACCGAATTTACAATGGACGGATACGTATTTTCATCGACCTCCATTTTGGCAAACTCCTGCTGCGCAAGCTCTGCCAGCTTGTCTAAAACCACTTTATCAGTTACCACAATAAAATGTGTTGTCTGACTGTTTCCGCCGCTGGGAGCAAATCTGCCGGCTTCAATTACCTGCTCTATTTCCTCTCTCTTTGGCATATCACTTTTAAATCTTCTGGTACTTCTTCTGCTTTTGATAAACTCAAGCATGGGTATCCTCCTTTTCATATCTGTCCGAAACAGGGAATGCCTTCATTCCGGGATATATACTTTTTTTGCCCAGCTCCTCTTCGATTCTGAGAAGCCGATTGTATTTTGCTACACGCTCCGATCTGCAAGGAGCTCCTGTCTTGATCTGGCCTGTTCCGAGTGCCACCGCTAAATCCGCGATAGTAGTATCTTCTGTCTCCCCTGACCGGTGCGAAGAAATCGCACTGTAACCTGCCGAATGCGCAGTTTTGATTGCTTCGATTGTTTCTGATACACTTCCGATTTGATTGAGCTTTATCAGAATGGAATTTCCAGCCTTTAGGCTGATTCCCGTAGCAAGTCTTTCTGTATTTGTAACAAATAAATCATCTCCAACGAGCTGAAGTTTTCTGCCGAGCCTTTTCGTAAGCTCCTGCCAGCCTTCCCAGTCTTCCTCATCCAAAGCATCCTCAATCGAAATAATCGGATACTTTTGAGCCAGTTCTGCCCAGTGACAAATCAATTCCTTTGAGGAATACTCTTTTCCGGATTTCGGTAATTTATAATGTCCTTTTCCTCGCTCACTTTTCCATTCAGAGGCTGCCGCGTCCAGAGCGATTTGAAAATCCTGACCGGGTTCAAATCCGGCTTTTCTGACAGCCTCTATTATATATTCGATGGTCTCCTCATCCGAGGATAAATTCGGGGCAAAGCCTCCCTCATCTCCTACGCCGGTGGAAAGACCTTTGTTTTTTAATATAGCAGCCAATGCATGATATACCTGTGAACACCACTGCAAGGCCTCCTGAAAGGAAGAAGCACCGACTGGCACAATCATAAATTCCTGCGTATCTACCGTATTACCGGCATGTGCTCCGCCGTTTAAAATATTCATCATTGGAACCGGGAGTGTATTTGCGCCTATTCCTCCCAGAAAACGATACAAAGGAATCTGCAAAGATGCTGCTGCCGCTTTGGCACAGGCAATCGAAACTGCCAGTATCGCATTGGCTCCGAGTTTCGATTTATCTATTGTCCCGTCTGCCTCCATCATAGCTCTGTCCACCGCATAAAGATCCGAAGCATCCATACCACATAATACATCATTGATGATTGTATTGATATTTTTGACTGCACGTAAAACACCCTTACCCATGTATCGCTGTTCTCCGTCTCGCAGTTCTTTTGCTTCAAATTTTCCGGTGGATGCTCCGCTTGGCACCTGACCGATTCCTATCGCTTTGTCAGTTAAATGTACCTCTGCCTCTACCGTTGGATTGCCTCTTGAATCCATGATTTCCCGTCCGCAGACCTTTTCAATTTTCAAACAGCTCATTTTCTCCTCCTAAAAACATATATATTTACGCTCCTTAGTATCCATTGATTTTTGGGAAATATACATTTTCAGGCAAAGAAAAGATTAGCTATCAACGTATCAGAACTGCAAACGCTCAATCTCTCTTACCAGATTTCTCGCATACACCTCTGTACCGAGCTGATTCGGATGCAGATTATCCAAAAAGTACTCCGGAAGATGAGGAACCAGCTTCCAACCGTCTACCATGGTAACTACATCATATTTATTCATAATCGCTTTTAATTTTTCACAGAATTTGATAAGGGTCGGTACTCCCTCCATATTATCTCCACGCCACAAAGGAGTAATCGCTAAAATCGGAATATCTTTATACAGCTTTGTGATAACTTCATAATACTGCTCTATATCAGTCATGGTTTCTGTTCCATACTGATTGGTTCCAAGCGCCACAATGATTTTATCCGGCTTGTAGCCTTCCATTTCCGTTAACACTCTCGGATCATAAACATATCCGCCGACACCCTGATTGATAATGTCATAATTGAGTATTCTGTTTGCCACACTGACATAAGTCTGAGAAGATCTCAAAGGACCGTATCCCTGAGTAATGGAATCTCCGAGCCAGAGAACCTTTTCCTTTTTCTGTACCGGCTGCATCGGTGCATTAATTTCAAAATCACGAATCACTGCCAGTGCATCTGCAGGAAGATATACAATCACGCTTTTTTCGCCTTCCGGCATTTCAAATGAAACCCTGCCTTCTTTTTTCATGTCCTTAAGGTACTGAATCTCTGTGATTAACCCATCTATACAGATTTCAAAAGAATCCTCAGATCCTGTCCAAAGAATCTGATAATCAAAGGAAAGCTGAGTAGCCGTCGTGATAAACTCCAATGTTTTTGCATTGGAAGCATTGCATCTTTCAAAGAAAAACTCTGATGTCTGTTCAAAATATTTCTCCTGCTCGGTGGTAAACTGATGTGCCATCAGATAGCCGTCCTTTGTTTCGCTAAAGCTATAAGCTCCGTAATAAAATGATTTTAATTCTTCGTTTGTAAGTTTCATACTATTTTTCCCTTTCTTAACACTTCGTACTTACTTTTTAACCCTTTTGAATATACTGCCGGCAAGGCCGCGGTAATAATAAAAACGGAGCAAATACCAAACAAGTATATGCTCCGTATACATCAAACCAAAAAACCTTTATGACGCATTCCTGTCTGATTCCATTCTTTCTTCATATTCTGTAACCGGCATCGGCTTTGCAAAATAAAATCCCTGAATCAAATCACAACCATGCGTTGCTAAAAAGTCTACCTGATCGGCGCTCTCAATTCCTTCTGCCACAGTTGTCATTCCCAAATTCTTTGCCAGCTGAATCGTTTCTGATACGATAAGCGAACCTCTTTCTTCGTTCTCTTCTCTGCCACGGAAAAAGTCTGCATCAATCTTGAGTACATCAAGCTGTAAATCCTTTAAAGAATTCAAGGAAGAATAGCCCGCTCCGAAATCGTCCATGGAAACAGAAAAGCCCATGGACTTTAATTTTTCCACTGTACAAATCAGCATATCCTTATCTTCAAAAAATGCACTTTCTGTCAGTTCCAGTTCAATCAGTTCCTTTGGTGCACCTGCTGACTCAACCAGGCTGCAAATGTGTTCAGCCAAATCCGGCTGCGTAAAATGCGCTCTCGAAACATTAACCGAAATCGGGACTACATTTTTCCCTTCTGCTACCCATTTTGCCTGAAGTTTGGCTACACTGCTTATCATGAAATCATCAATTTTCGTAATAAAACCGTTCTCTTCAAAAATAGGAATAAATTTACCCGGTCCGATAAAGCCCTCTGTCGGACTAATCCAGCGAATCAATGCTTCTGCTCCGCCAAGTCTCTTGGTTTTGGCATTATATTTCGGTTGCAAATATACGTGAAGCTGCCCCTCCTTTAGGGCCGTTTCCATATTTTCTTCAACAAAACGTTCCCATAACTGATCTTCTTTTAACTTTTCATTAAACCAGTAATGCTTTTCCGATGCATTCTGCGGAATCGACTTTCTGGCAATACCGGCATTGCTATACAACAAATCCGTCGATGTCTTTGGTGTTACCTCACAAAGTCCGATTGTAAAATCAATTTTATGCGGCTCCATAACCTTTACCAGGCGTTCACGTATAGTTTCCATTCGCTGCGTAATCTGAGCTGAATTTTCCATTTGTAAAAGCATACAAAATTCTGCTTCGGAATATCTGGCCAATGCTTCTCTTCGTCTCTTTACCGATTTATTCAGCACCTGATACATACGAGCAATCGCTTCTTCTCCCTCTACAGGCCCATAACAGGCGCAAAAACCCTGATAGCGGTCCATACGAAGACTAACCATGACATATTGTATGCCGCGCCAGTTTCTTTTCATCAATCGTTCTGCTCGCTCTCTGAAATAGGTCCAGTTTCTGCCTCCTGTCACCATATCAAAATACAAAAGTCTGGCAGTTCTTTTCTGTCCGACCACACTCATAATCAGCAAAATAAGATAAAAGATAATCGGAATCGAAACAGAAAGAATAATCGTTATCACAAAGGTAACGATATGCACCAGATCGCTTTGCAGCAAAACTACATCCGTATCATAATATAGGCTATACTCGTCATTATCAAGCGGTTGTACAATCCATCCATGAAGCGAACAAAGCTTGTCATTCATGTCTCCCATATCAAACGCAGCAGCTACATCAAGCTGTCTGAAACCGAGTTTCAGCAGAGTACCAACTGTGAACTGAAGTGTATTTACTTCAAATTCAGATTCTAAATATTCACCGCGGTCAAATAAAACCCTCATATCACCAAATTCATAATACAGTAATTCAGACAATTCACTGCCTGCCTTTGGTGCGACCACAAATTCCGATTTAGAATTGTCATAAATACCAAAATCCTTTGGTGCGTATACCGAATTCAAAGCAGTCGCATCAAATTCGGCTATATACTCTTCATCCACATGCTCATTCAAATAGTCTGCAAACAATTGAGCGTTTTCTTTTGCTCCTCTCAGATGACTTTCCATCATCTGAGAAAAAAACACTTCTACACTGCCTGATATTGCAATGGTTATAAAAATCAAAAAAATCAGTAATATAAACAGATGTGGAAAAACATGTATTTTTTTCAGTCGTTTAATTTTTCTTGCCTCGTTTTTTTTCATGTCATTCGTTCCTTATCCAGTCTTGGTTTTGCGTAATACGTGAACTACTCATCACTAAAGTGACGAGTATTCTTGGTTATATCATAAAAAAATGTCTCATTTATTGCAATAATATGCGATTAAGAAATAAGTGAAATCTTTATAAACTTATTACATATCGAAGCAAATATAAAATCAGAATATGTGCCGGATAAAAGGCGTAACAAAAATACTGAAACCATTTTTTGTGATATCCCTTTTGACCGTTATACAGCCAAATCGGAATGAGTGCAAATAATGCAAATCCCTCCTGTACCACCTCAAAGGTATGACCGAATATCGTTACTACGTGACAATATCCGCCAAGTCCCTCTACCAAGATGTAGTACAAAAAAACCACCTGTCCTAAATAGCACCACCACTTTTTACCTCGAAAGAAATAAAACACCAGTACTACTAACACACCAAAACCGTAATAGTCTGCAAATGTGATAATGCCTCCGATAAATCCAGCTGCGACCGCCAACGCACTCACTACAATAGTAAGCCGAAGCTTACCTTTTTTCTTGGTATTTTCTATCCAGGCCATTAATAAAAGCCCTATCATAAATGTCCACATGACATTTTGATGAAACGGATAAAACACGACTCCGTTTGCCATCAAATCAAACGGGATTTCTGAAATCAGGGCAAATATCAAAAGCCTTAATAAATACTTTTTCAAATCGTGTGTATGGAAAAATCCCTCTACCAGCATAAATGCAAAAATCGGATAAGCGATTCTTCCAATATCATTCAAAATAATATACTGACCTAAAATAGTCCCCCAAAGATGATCACACAACATAAGAGCCATTGCCATGATGTGCAAAAGCGCCGAGGTGATACCAAATCGTTTTACCAAGGACTGATCTGTCGTATTACTTATTGTCATTCTCTATTGTCTCCTTGATTCAAATACATTGAATTATCCGAAATAATTATCTGTTTTCCATGCATTCCTTGTGTTCATCTGTATATCCGGCTGCATATGCGTCTTCCTTGGTATCAAAATAAATACGATTATGTTCCAAAGGAAGCTGCGTACAGGTATAATAGTGAAGCTTTCCGCTATTTCTGTTTGCAATGAAAACATTTTTGGGCTGATCATCCTTAACCGCAATCTTAACCCAAGCCACCTTTTTCTTTTTATCTTTTCCGGTTACGGTCACTGTAATCTTTGCCTTACCAGCCTTTTTTGCAACCACTTTTCCCTTGGAATTAACAGAAGCAACGTCCTTTTTGCTGCTCTTAAAAGTCACCGACTTTTTGGCCTTTGCCGGAAGACAACTAACCTTTAATGTAATGCTTTTCTTATTCTCCAGCGAAATAGTTTTTGAATTAACTTTTTCATCGTTTACTGTGATTGTAACACTATTAACTCTTTTCCCGGATTGTGCATATGTCTGCTTACATGCAAACGATCCCAGCAAAAGGACCACAATCAAAAAAATAATAACTTGAAATCTTTTCTTCATTTTCATTCCCTCTCCATTATATTATTATACTCCTATAAATCATTTTAGCATATTCAAAGTAACAAAAAAGTCATTCGCTTATATCGAATGACTTTTTCTATACCTTTAACTCTTTTTCACTTTATTCCTCTTCGCTTTATCACAGCCCAGGCAAAGCATCACACTTGCCAGACTGAAAGAAAGAGTATCAAACTCTTTGGTCCCGATAAAATGAATGATTACCGCTAGATAATAACAAGCTGCGGCAAAATAGAATAAATTATATTTCTTCAATACTTTCTTCATAACCATACTCCTTTTCATCCGTCAAACTTAGTTCTTTTTTGCTTTCTTCTGATATGAAGTGAAAGTAGTCAAAAACAATCCGATTGCGACACAAATCTGACCTGCAATTAATACCCAATTAGTTCCGAGATTCATCATGGATACTACGATACATACCAGTCCTACGATTGCTGCTACCATTGCTACTGTTAATAATACTCTTGATACTGTGTTTTTCATTTTTTGTTCTCCTTTTATGTAACATTTATTTGTTTTCGTTTCTATACCTGTATTATGTACTGTAAATGTCAACAAGCCGGACAACAAATCGTCAAGAAATCGTCAATATTAATATATAATTTTAAAAAAGTTGCAATTACTTATATGGCATGAATACCCTCATCTGATTTTCGCCGCGATTTCCCCAGGTGTAATACGGCACTGCGACAGCTTCTGTCGCCTCTTCCTGCGGTTTTGTCATGCTGTAAAGATTATCTTCACATTTATATCTGACTGCAGAGGTTTTTAAAGCGGTTACATTATTTATTTTTTCATCGCATACATGAATAAAATCACTGTTAAGTACCAGTTCAAGAACATCACCATTGTTATCGACTCCCTCAAAGCAATATACCAGTGGTCCTCTCGCCAATGCTCTCATTCCGGATGTGGCAGGAATCTTGGCAGAAGGATACATGAAATAAGGAGCCTCATCCATAACCAGTTCAACCATATCTCCTTGCGTTACCGGAATCTCTACATATCCATTCTCGCTATCCACAGATACTGATTTATCATTTTTTGAAAGAAGCGTCTTTTTACTCCAACCCGGAATTCTGATATACAGTGATCCCTCACCTGCTTTCACTTCATATCTCACAGTGAAG
>JAZUKG010000190.1:0-17050 GCA_045643145.1 Lachnospiraceae bacterium
CGACAAGACAGAAGTTGGAACTACCATTACTTTATTCCTGAATGAAGAATGCCTGGAATTTTGCAATGAATACAAGGCAAAAGAAGTCATCAAGAAATACTGTTCTTTCATGCCGACAGAAATCTATGTCAGCAAAGATGCCGATGAAGCTGAACCTGAACTGATGAACGATACCAATCCGCTTTGGACCAAGCATCCGAATGAATGCACCAAGGAAGATTATCTCGATTTCTATCGCAAGGTATTTATGGATTACAAGGAGCCTTTATTCTGGATTCATTTAAATATGGATTACCCATTTAACTTAAAGGGTATCTTGTACTTCCCAAAGATTAATATGGAGTTTGAATCCATCGAAGGTACCATCAAGCTTTACAACAACCAGGTATTTATCGCAGATAATATCAAAGAAGTAATTCCGGAATACTTAATGCTTCTCAAGGGTGTTATCGATTGTCCGGACCTTCCTCTGAATGTTTCGAGAAGTGCACTTCAGAACGATGGATTTGTAAAGAAAATTTCTGAATACATTTCGAAAAAGGTGGCTGACAAGCTCGCCGGAATGTGCAAAACAGAAAAAGAAGATTACGAAAAATATTGGGATGATATCAGCCCATTCATCAAGTTTGGTTGCTTAAAGGATGATAAATTCTGTGAAAAGATGAATGATTACATTCTCTTCAAGAACATCGACGGAATTTATATGACACTTCCTGAATGCCTCGAAACCAAACCAATTGATACAGAAGAAGAAAAAGCTGTTGATGAAAATGGTAATGAAGTAGTAGCTGAAGTAGTCGAAGAGGAAGAAACGACTGAAGAAAGCAAAGAAAAAGTGATTTACTATGTAACAGACGAACAGCAGCAGAGTCAGTATATTGCTATGTTCCGTCAGGCTAAAATGGATGCCGTAGTATTAACTCACAGCATTGACCAGCCATTCGTTTCACAGCTTGAAAGCAAGAATGAAAATGTGAAGTTCAAGAGAATCGATGCGGACCTTACTGACAGCTTTAAGTCTAAAACTTCCAAGAAAGCACAAAAGGAACTTGATGAAATCGCAGAAAGAATCGCTTCTTCTATGAAGAAGGCTCTGAAAAAAGATAAGCTTTCTGTAAAACTTGACAAGCTGAAAAATAAGAAGATTGCATCTATGCTGACTATTTCAGAAGAAAGCAGAAGAATGCAGGATATGATGAAGATGTACGGCGGCGGTATGATGGATATGAGCATGTTTGGCGGCGACGAAGGCAGCACACTCGTACTCAATGCAAATCATCCACTGGTACAGTATGTCATGGAACATGAAGATGGTGAAAACGTAGATATGATCTGCGAACAGCTTTATGACCTGGCCAGCATACAAAATGCACCGCTTTCCAGCGATGCAATGGCTAAATTCATTGCCAGAAGCAATGACATTATGATGTTACTGGTGAAATAGTTAACGTCTGCGTTTTTTACGGCTTTTAGATAGCGGAGCAAAAATCGTTTTGCGACCGATAAAGCCGATAATACGTGTAACAAAGATTCCTAAAAAGGCGCCTGCGCTATCGATGCAGACGTCTTTTTTTGCTGGAGTTCTGCCGCCGACAAAGGATTGATGATATTCATCGAGGCATGCAAAACCGACACAAAAGGCACCTGCAAATAGTACCAGCCATATTCCGCGAAGACCGTAAACATATAAAGGAAATGCAACGGATACAGCCAATAAGAAATATTCGGAAAAGTGAGCCAGCTTACGCACCGGATAATGATATTTTTCCACGTAATGCTGAATCTGTGCTTCTGACAAATCCAGATCTGCCACTTCGTTTACGATTTCTACAGCCACATGAGTGACCTTGTAGCTAAGCTGGGCAGAAGTCGTTCCGTTTTGTCCGGAAAAGGAAAAGATAACATACATCATTACGATGGCAGGGATAAACGATAATGGCTTTAGTACCATACGAAGTAGCGTTTTGATAAAAAGCCATAAGTATTTAAAAAACTTCATGAAACATAAATCCTTTCAAGATTAACGTTCCAAAAAGAGTGCATAGTCAGTAAGTTCCTCTGGAACGTTATTTTTTTTGTTGCGATTTATTTTAAAAATCACACTATTGATACGAGTCAGCTCTTTCTTTTTATGGGTCTCGTAGCGGTCAATATTCTGACTAAAGAGAGGATTTTTATATACCTCATCACGAATCTCTCTGGCAAATGGGCAGTAGGTGGACAGAATCTTTCTGGCTACCTTGTTGAGTCTGGCATTGCCTTTGGATTCGTATAAAATCCAGGATACATAATCGAGCACAAAGACTTCCTTGTAACGATTGCCGACCTTGATTAGCTGATTTTGGCATTTCTCTTTTGCATCGGATGATAAATCCTGATTCTTTTTATAAAACTGCAGATAATCAGTATAATAACTGGTCAGAGAAGGGTAGGTAATATCTCCCCATCTGCTTCCCTGGAGCTTTTTACACATTTCCCAGCGAAACTCTCCGGTCAGACGCAGAGCCACTAAATTCAGGTCAGATAAGCAGAAAGCAGGAAGGAACATGGTACCCGGGCTCGATTTATCATAGCCCTCCATTTCCTGCCACAGAATGCCTCTGATACCAACACATGGAAGCATAATCATATCAGGAATTACTTCTTTTTGCAAGAATTCCTGCTTTATGCCGATAGAAGGATCGGAAAACAGGTACTCTCTGTAAAAGGCAGAAAAGTCAATTTTAACAATATCTGAAAAGACAGATTTCATCTTGCTCTTGGAAACGATACAGTCGTCAGGCTTTTTTACGAGATTTTGCTGAGATAAAAATGGGAAAAAGATGCCATTCTTACCATTGGTAATCGGCATAGCGCTTGTCAAAATATTCTGGATTTCAAAATGCACCATTTCTTTCGGATCATCCAGCATTTCTTCATACCGGGCCTCGGTAATAGCACCGTCCTTTTTCATGACCTTTAATGCAGACCCATAGTCTCTGTCAAAGGTATCGATATGAGGCAGTCTTTGCCCCTGATATATCTTTAAAAGGTATTCATAAAAGTAGTACTGATTACTTTGCGCACGCTTATCCAGGACTGCAGTCATTTCAAAAACAGAAATGGCATTTTTGATATGGCACAGTTTTTCATCAATATATCCAAAGTATAAAAACATAGAAACCGGAGCCGGCAGCACCTCGCACTTCAAGCTTTCGAAAAAGCAGGCTTCATATATAGTGGCAAAGGCGTTTACAAACCATTTGGAAAGCTCTTTTTTGTCAGAGACAGATACAGAACCATCCATGTTTTGATATTCTGATAACTTGGTCGTAAATTCAGTCTGAAAGTCCTGATCCATATTTGCAAAATCGAGAATCGTTTTGGCAGAACCCTTCAGTTTTTCCAGGATAGACTGATAAACCTCTTTTTGCAGATTTCGGTTGTCCATTGCGGCATTTTCGAGCTGCTGAATATGTGATTTATATTGTTTTTGACGATTTTTGTAAAGCGTATTGTCGATGAAACGATAGCTCTTGGCAAAGAACAAAAGCTTGCCGGTAATAAAAGCAACGGGAACCGTATCTTCTCGCTGGTCAATGACATAGGCATGGAGCTGTTCAAAGAGCTGTAAAAAGTCCAAAGAACTGTCATTTAATACGAGAGGACTCAGCTGGGCCTCATAATCCTCTGTTTCCTGATAGCCTTTCAGAATCTTTTCACTGTCTGACAGGATGTGCTGTACAAAGCCTTTGATAAAGCCGGATTTTTGATATAAAACACAATCCGAATCCTTTAACAGGGATTGCAGATCGTTGTAATACGGCAGAATGTCATCTTCCGGATTGATACCGGCGGCAAACGGAATGAGATGATCCATTTCAGGCAGCTGCGTAATCGGATAATCATATAGTTTACATAACTTATGATATTCCTTTTCATATTCAATCAGAGTGGTATATAAATCATTGCACTGACCGAGCTGAAGCTTGTACTGCTCGGTCAAATCAAATAGACTGCGAATCAAGGCATTGACTGCGCCGTAGCAAAGGGAAGGAGAATCCAGGAGCTGATCATAAAAGGCATAGATGTCCTTTACCGGAATAAAATCGATAATCACATCTGTGACAGCGCGATAATCAAAACCATGAATAAAGTTCTTTAGATCCAATAGACCGATAATATTGCCCGGAGACAATGTGATATTACCGCCCGGCATAGATATTTCTACGGTTCCGTCTAAAATAATACCGATATTATTCTGCTTGGCTGATTTTGAATATATGATTTGATCCTTTAGAATTCTGATTTCTGACATAGGCATTTCCCTTCTCTGAAAAATAAAATACGTCTATTTTCATTATGCATGAGAATATCGGAAAATACAAGGTTCTTCAGGCTAACTATTGTATAATATGCCAAAATATGATATAGTTTCAGGTAATAAGTGGTGCAATAGTCACAAGGAAGGAATAGAGGTATCACTATGGAAAAGATGGGAAGAGAAGAAATACTCGAAATGTATTATCCTGCTGTAGAGCAGTTGTCATATTATCTGCCGTGGTTTGAAAACAGAACAGGGAAGGACGTTACCAGCAATTACCATGCAGAGGGACAAAGTCAGACTCTGGCATTTCCGGTATATGATTCTGTTTTACTTAGCTTTTTAAATGACTTAAGTCAGACAGTATTTATGAATCAAAATTATAGATATACCTATACCAAATATCACATGCATGACTATGAGGATGAATGGAACATGATTGATAAGGCTGATATCATGAGTATGGATATATTACAGGGAATTCTGTCAAAATATATGCTGGGAGGCCTGACCAAGGCTACTCTGTGGACACAAGGTGTAGAATACCAGATTTTTTACAGAGCAGTAAAAAAGGCCAAAGAAATCATTGAATTTTGGACTGTTCCGCTCCAAATCGAAACCATTCCGATGGAGGAAACTGCAGAAGAAATCGAAGAAGCTTATGAAGAAAGCCTGATTGAAGAAGCAGTAGAGGAAGCTGCAGAAGCTGTAAGTGAGGAAACTGCAGAAACTGTAAGTGAAGAAGCTTTTGAAGACATAGCAGAAGCTGCGGAAACAGTAGAAGATACTATTGAAGATACTGAGGAAGTCGAAGAGACAGTGGATGAAGTCATCGAGGAAGTAGCGGAGAATGTAGCTGAAGAGATGACGGAAGAACCGGAAGCTGTAGAAGATACTATTGAAGATACTGAGGAAGTCGAAGAGACAGTGGCCGAAGTAAGCGAGGAAGAAATAGAGATGCCTGAAACAATTGAAGAAGTTCAGGAAGTTCTCGATGAAGTACAACAAATAAGCGAAGAATTAAATCAAGAATAAAGGTCTAGATTAAATAAACTAATCAAGACGTAAATATAAAACATCCCTTGGTACTTAAGATTCAACCGCCTTGAGATTCGTCGGTGCTTAACGAGGTATTTTCGAGTTTAGCACCGCTACGTCTTGTCTCGACTTTGTCGAGACAGCCTGCCGGCTTTGAGGCAATAAAAGCTACACGTTAAGTGTAGCTTCTTTTTTTATGGAGCGAGAGCGTCGGTTGAAGATTAACGTACACAGGGATGTTTTCGTTTTATATTATATTCTGTTCTATTTTCTATTACTTCTAGGCACTTTCTTCACAGGAAGCTTCCTACCCAGACCCTTCAGGAAACGAAGCAGCTGATCAGCCTCGGCTTTCGATACACCTTCCTGACTAAAGCAGGCCCTCTGATACATATCCAGCATATCTGATAATTCATCAACCGTTACCTTTGGCTTACTTTCTGCGAGGATGACATCCTGCGTGAGAGGTACGATATCCCACAGGAGCGGCACTTCGTTACAATATCCTTTTCTGACAATAGCTTGAGCAGCCTTCTGATAATAAAAGGCTAATAAATCCGAATAATTTCCGTTCTTATATTTCTGATTCATCACATATCGTTTATACAATTCCTTAAACGCATGCATACAAATCAATACCGTAATCAAAAGTAACAGGAAAAAGAACAATGGTTTAAAGAAGGATCTGCCGATAATCTGGTTCAGCTTCTTTGGCTGAGGCGCTTCGTATTCTTCCTGAGAGCTGTCATTATTCTGATTTGAATTGACAGACGAAGGGAAGAGACGGCTAAAGATAGACCAAAAATCAGAATATGCAGTTTCTTCTTCATCATCTGACGGAGGAGTGAATTCATAAGGAACCCATCCAAATCCATTTTTATATACTTCAACCCATGCGTGCGCATTTGCATCGAGTACATTGACTTTTACTACAGCGGACTGTCCCAGCGGATTTTCACCGGTAAACCATTCTTCAATCGGTTCATCCAGTACTTCACCTTCTGCTACATCCGAAGAAGATACAGCATAGCCTTCTACATATCTGGCCGGAATGCCATAGCTTCTGAGCAGCATAGTAGCAGCAGAAGCAAAGTGAGCACAGAAGCCTCTCTTTTGTTTTTCCAAAAAGTACTGAATATAATCCTCTTTGTACGGTGTGCTTCCCGGTGACATACTGTAGGTGAAATTCTCTCTGAAATATTTCTGAATGAGGAATATCTGCTCATCGATATCTGCGCCGTATCCGATTTCAGGCTTGATGGTATCTAAATAGCTCAAAAGCGAAGACGGGATATCATTATAATGAGTCATATTATAAATGTTGTAATACTGAATATAATTGTACTCTCTCGAGTTCTTTGGATAGTGAGCCAGCATCTGATCCGGAGAAACCGGTATTTCCCAATACTTTTTAATCAGCGGATAATAAGACAGGGTTACTGTTTCGCCCGGCGGGTTAGGACCATAAATATTAAAATGGTCGATGTTATATTCTGTAGAAATATCCTGGTCTGTATAATACGGAAGATACAGATAGGAGCTGGCATCTACATTTTCGATTTTCATCTTGGCATACATACCTTTATTTGGTGTGTTATCCATATAATATTTCAGGCGGTTACTTTCCAAAAAGGCATTTGATGCTTCGAATTTGTCAAAATCATAAGAAAAGGTTTCCTGTAAATTGGAAAGGTCATAGTCAGGAGCTTCCCAGGAACTTCCGGTATAATTGCTGCCGACATATGCTTTTAAGTAAATCATCTGAGTGGAAACCGGTACAAAGGTCAGAGTCAAATCTGTCTGGTAATCCGGTCTGATGCTTGATACACCGCCGAGGTTACCTTCACCCAAGCCGCCTTTTGCAGGATAACGGTTAAAGAAACCGGAAAGACCGCTTTGTACGAAAATCTGCATATATTCATCCGCTTTTTTTCGAATCGGGGACGGAGCATAGGAAGAGTGATCTGATAATAGAGGCAGACACAAAACTCCGAGTACAACAGAAAGCGCCATAAACAGTGCTGTTAATTCGAGCATGATTTTGCCGCTGGCATGATAAGAATGTGTGATGACATTCTTTTTGTTTTTTAGTAAAAATTCCGTCTTCTTTTTATCCTTGTAGGGGAGCTGGAAATGATTGCTTCGCTTTAAGATGCCTACCATAAAGTAAGCAAAGAGTAACAAAATAAAGTATTGAAAATCCGGCATATAGCGGATGTAGATTCCGAGCTGAAAAATCGGGAAGGTTAGGAGAATAACAGCCAGTAGCGACATATATTCCGATACGGCAATGTTTAATAAAATCAGTAAAAAGAACCCGATAAAAATCGCTGCAAAGGTAATGGTAAGTGAACGGTCTGCAATGGACTCGGTACCTTCACGCAGGATAGATAAGTTAAAAAACTTACTGTAGGCATTTTGCAAAATATTGATAAAGGCCTGGAAACCACTGTTTACCTGATATCGGAATGAAAAGATACAATAGGTAAAAGCAAAGAATAAAACCGGATAACAGAGGTTGAATAATAAATGGTTATAATGCATGAAAGCCAGTCCCATAGCCATGATAAACAGCACAGAAAAAATCACCAACGGATGGCAGGGCAGACTAAAGCTGGAAATTACACCACCGATACTGCCGACAACAGCGGCATAGATAATCAGACCTTTGAGCGCACAAACCAGACCTCTGGATAACAGGACAGAGGTAGGCTGATTGTCGGCAACAAAACCATATGATAAATCGATTGGCTCTTCTTTCTTTTTTCTAAGCGAAAACATCGGTAACTCCTTTGTGGCTTACATGGAATAAAATGCCGCTCTGATAGGTGGCATTTTGATACGTAATCAGTGCAAGGTCCGGGGTAGCATAAGTTTTCTGATAATAACAGGCCTGTACACAAGCATAAAATTCGGCTTCGTTTTGAATATATGTTTTTACAAAATCGTGAATCTGTTCATTGAAGTAGATAAAAAAGAAACTTTGTCCTTTTTTTAGAAATGTAGTAGCGGCGCTAAACAGATTTTCGAGACTTTTTTCCAGACAGTCGCTATCCGGAGCAGGCTGGAAAAGTTCCAAAAGCAGAGAAAACTGGTTGGTAGAGGTTTGTTCATTTTCCTTTACCATCAGCTTGTCAATTTTGGCACTCAGTTTCCAGTGAATCTTTTGCAACCTGTCTCCCGGAATGTATTCTCTGACATCGGTGACATTGGAAGAAACCGTGCCCTTCTTTTCAGATTCTTCAAACTCATCAAAGCCTTCTTTTAAGGAAGCTTCTTCTAAAGATTCCATCTCGTGGTAGGATGGGTAAATCATCACTTCAGCTTTGGCAAAAATATCTCTTTTAAATGTAAATAAATGCAAATAGTCATTGCAGGAAATTTTGGTGGCTGTCAGCTGATACGCTCCGGAGCGGTAAAAGGTCAGCGGTAGGTCAAATGAAAATGTATTTTTGCTAAAGGCAGGACAGATTAATACTCGCTCCCTGTCAGAAGGATAGAAAGGCGATGAAATCTGATAGTCTGTCTGAATATGAACCAGCGGGAAAAAGGTAGGATTATTTACTTTGACAGAAACGGAAAACGAATCCTTGGCATTTCCAAATACCTTTTCACTTTGGCAGCTTACACTTAATTTTTGGAATGCATATTTACATGCAAAGAAAGATGCTACCGGCAGAAAAGCCAAAAGCATCAAAAGAAACAAAAATAAAGTTTGTCTGTAAAAAAGTGCTGCAAATATCAATAAGAGATACAAAAGCAGATACGTAATCCAGTTTGCAAATTTCTTTATCATAGTATCCTCACAAAAGAATATTAGTGTGTGATTCGAGGAATCGGAACGAGCTGCAAAATCTGCTCTAAAACATCCGCGTCAGAAAGACCGGCAGCCTTGGCTTTGGTATTTAAAATTACGCGGTGAGCACAGCTCGGTGCAAATACGGCATGAATATCATCTGCAGTGACAAAGTTTCTGTTTTTGTAATATGCATATGCCTTGGCCAGGTTTAAAAGCGCCAGGCTTCCTCTCGGGCTGATTCCCTGAAGGAGATATTCATATCCTCTGGTCTTTTCTACGAGATCAATCATGTAGCTCAAAAGCTCATCATGTACAAAGACATTGGCAGCTTCTTCCTGCATGGTTAACAGTTCTTCTTTGGTGAGCACCTGGTTTACTTCGTCAATATTGGAAAATGAATGCCCCTTTAAGATCTCCAGTGCAGATGAGTGATCCGGATAACCGAGTGACAGACGCAAAATAAAACGGTCCAGCTGAGAATCCGGCAGCTTTTGCGTACCGGAAGCACCGATTGGGTTCTGCGTAGCGATAACAAAAAACGGCTTGTCCATTTCGCGGGTAATACCGTCTACGGTTACACTTTTTTCCTCCATTACTTCGAGTAGGGCTGATTGTGTCTTGGGAGAGGTTCTGTTAATTTCATCTGCTAAAAACAGATTGGTAAAAATAGCGCCCGGACGATAGATAAAATCGCCGGATTTTTGATCCAAAAGGGAAAAACCTAAAATATCACTAGGCAGAACATCCGGTGTAAACTGCATTCTCTTGTAGGACATGGATACGGCCTTGGAAAGTGCTACCGCAAGAGTGGTTTTTCCAACTCCCGGGATGTCCTCTAACAGAATATGTCCCTTTGCCAAAAGGGCACACAAAATGAGATCAATACAGTCTTCTTTTCCGCGTAAAACCTTGGTGATTTCCTGTTTGACGGTTTCTAATTTTTCGTTCACGTTTTTCTCTCCTTTTTTGGTATTTTCCTTTATCAAATTCAAAATATATGTTATACTTTTATATACTATTACTATACACGAACAACGGTCTTTTTGACAATCATTTAGGTGCATTTCGAGGGAGTAGTATGAAACTAGTTAAGGGAAGAAAAAATTCTTCAACATCCATCGTATCCATATTACTGTTAGGCTTGCTTGTGCTGGTTGCCAGTACGGGTGTATTTTTGATGCACGTTTGGCAGGTCAGACGTACCTTTGAAAAGCAGATGATGGAGGCGACCACCTCCAATATGCAAAATGCTGTTACATTGATTGAAGAACAGTCCGCAGAAATCGCCAAGGTAGTATCTCAGGCAGCCGAGATTTGGGAGGAATCGCTTCCGGATTTTCAGGAAGAGGATATACTGTTAGCGCTGGATCGCTACTGTAAAATGGAAAAGTTCGATCATTTATATTTTTATAAAAACAATGGTGAGCTTTTCGGTGATGGAAACCTTCATATACAGACGGATGTAGATGAGTACGAAAGACAGGGATATGTGGAAAAGTTTGTCATTCGTGCGAGAATGGTAAACAGCTTCAATAAAGAAGAGGAAAAACACGGTGCTATCTGTTTTATGGCACCAATCATTATAGAGGATCAAAATATCGGAAGCTTAATTGCGATTTTGGATACACAGGTCTTTTTGGATAGTGAAGTGTATCAAAAGATGTCGGAAAAGGGAGATACTTTCCTGATTAACCAGTCCGGAGATATCTTTAGTGAGAAATCCACCATACTTCAAAGCTTTTCAAAAAATATGATTGAAATCTTTGACAATATTTACATTCAGCTCACGGGATATTCTGCAGACAGTAAAGATAAAAGTACGATTACAGCCATTAAATATGTGCTGAGCAGACAGGATTATTACAAAATCGCATTTGTGGATAAAAAGGGCGTACGTGATTATGTAGAATTCATGGAAATTCCGACCTTTGAAGATTTGTTCCTGGTTTATTTTTATCCGGAGACCAATTATACGGATATGATTCGTCCGGTTATCACCAAATCTCTGGTGGCATGTATTTGTATCATGCTCCTGACCATCGGCATGATGGTATATATTTGGGCTACTTCAAAGAGAGCAAATGATACGATTGCCAGTCTCGCTTATGATGATATCGTAACCGGAGGAAAAAACGACAACTACTTTAGAGTGGCTGCTTCAAAAATCATTTGGTCCAATGACAATATTCCGTATGTCATTGCCAGATTTGACGTGGTTAACTTCCGTTATATCAACGAAGCCTACGGACATGCCAGAGCGGATGAACTGTTAAAACTCGTGGTAGAAGAGGCGATGAAACTGTTCCACGAAAATAAAAAAGAAATCTGCTGTCGTATGAACTCAGACCAGTTTGTACTGCTCGCGAAAAATGACAGTGAATTTGATGATAAATGCGAAGCCTTAACTGTAGTTTTGAATGACAGAGCCAGAGATATCGGAATCAAATTCCCGATTCGATTGAAAATGGGTCTGTATGTAGTCAGAAAAGAAGACTACAGCATTGACCTGATGATAGACAGAGCCAATGCAGCTCGTAAATCCCTGATTGGTAACGAAAAGGTATTAACGGTATTATACAGTGATAAAATCACCAAACAGATGTATAAGACCGATCAGATTGAATCCGAGATGGAATCTGCCATGAACAATCATGAGTTCAAGGTATTTGTTCAGCCGAAATGGGATATCACCAATGACCGGATTTATGGTGGTGAAGCTCTCGTTCGATGGATTAAAAATGATGGCAGTATGGTCTATCCGGATGAATTTATTCCGGTATTTGAAAAGAATGGATTCATTGAAAAACTCGACTTGTACATGCTCGAGCAGGTTTGTGCCAAGATGAGAGAGCTCATTGATGCGGGCAGAGAAATCTTTCCGGTATCTGTAAATCAGAGCCGAATCCTGCTTCACAATCCGGAATATATCACACAGGTATCCAAGATTTTGAGAAGATACCGCGTTCCGAGTAAATACATAGAACTCGAGGTAACAGAAACCGTATTCCTCGATGAACGAAATCATATGATTCAGACGATGAACAAGTTAAAGGAAATGGACGTACAAATCAGTATGGACGATTTCGGCAGCGGTTATTCATCCCTGAATATGTTAAAAGATATCCCGTTTGACGTTATCAAAATTGACAGAGAATTCTTTAGTGAATCTACGACGAGTGATTCTTCTATCCTGATTTTGAGAAAGATTATCGAAATGGCAGAGGGCCTGGGTATCCGAGTACTTTGCGAGGGTGTAGAAAATCAGGAACAGGTCGATTTATTAAAGAGTCTGGGCTGTCAGTTTGTACAGGGTTATTTCTTTTCTAAACCAATCAGCGCTGAGGACTTTGTTGAAAAGTACAGCCATGAAAAAGAAGGCGGAAAAGAATACTATGAAAGTCTTTACGATCAGGAGCTTGAAAAGAGAGCCAAGCTGGAAGAGGAAAAAGAGAGAATTCGTCAGGAACAGTCTGCGAGCAGTGTCGTAGAGAAATTTAAAAAGGTTTATGTTCCGAAAAAACAGGTCGATAAGGAATCTGATAAACAGGAGAAAAAACTTTCGACAGAGGAACAGAAACTTTTGATGGCAGCAGAAAGAGAAAAGAAAAAGGCCGAAGCAAAACAAGCATCGGATCAGAAAGATGGAGAATAAGAAAAACTATCAAAGGATTTTGGATGAAGTCCTGAAAAAAGAAGAAAATATTGGAAAAAAGCTATTATTACATAGCTGCTGTGCACCTTGCAGCAGCTATGTTCTCGTTTATTTATCTGCTTTTTTTGAGATTACAGTTTTATACTACAATCCCAATATTTCCGAGGAAAAGGAATATAGAAAAAGAGTAGAAGAACAAAAAAGACTGATTGGACTTTTGAATCAGAAAAAGGAAACAAAATATCCGATTTCGGTGATTGAGGGCGACTATCAGCCGCAGGCCTTTTTTGATATAGCCAGAGGCTATGAAAAGGTAAAGGAAGGCGGAGAGAGATGTTTTCGCTGCTATGAACTGAGACAGAGAAAGACAGCAGAGCTGGCAAAAGACGGCGGGTATGATTTCTTTACCACGACCCTTTCCATCAGCCCTTTGAAAAACGCAGCCGGGCTCAATGAAATCGGGAAAAAGCTAGAAGCCGAATACGGCGTAGCGTATCTCGAATCAGACTTTAAGAAAAAGAACGGGTACTTAACTTCGATTCAACTTTCCAAAGAATACGACCTGTACAGGCAGGATTACTGCGGCTGTATTTATTCAAAAATGGAAAGAGATGAAAGAGTTACCTTGAATAATCAGTAAAAATCGTATAACATAGAGAAATGTATTAAGACGACAGCAAGTATAGAAAAGAGGAAGAGCATTATGAAAGAAATGTTACAACTTGTATCAGAAGAGATGAAACAGGCCTTTGCGAAAGCCGGATATCCGGATGAATACGGCAAAGTAAACCTTTCAAATAGACCGGACCTTTGTGAACTTCAGTGTAACGGTGCGATGGCACTGGCAAAACAGTTCAAAAAAGCTCCGATTATGATTGCTAACGAAATCGCGGATGCCCTAAAGGATACCAAGGTATTTTCCAAGGTAGAAGCTGTAATGCCGGGATTTTTGAATCTGGATTTATCTGCGGAATATTTAAAAGACTATCTGATGGAAATGCAGGGAGCAGAAAAATTCGGTTTGGAAACAGGCAAAGCGAAAAAAGTCATCATCGACTACGGCGGACCAAACGTAGCAAAGCCACTTCATGTAGGTCATCTTCGTTCTGCAGTCATCGGTGAAAGTGTAAAGAGAATCGCGAAATATATGGGACATCAGGCAATCGGTGATATCCATATGGGTGACTGGGGACTTCAGATGGGTCTCATCATTACAGAACTCAAGGAAAGAAAGCCGGAGCTGGTTTATTTTGATGACAGCTTTGAAGGTGAATATCCACAGGAAGCACCATTTACGATTTCAGAGCTCGAGGAAATTTATCCGACAGCCAGTGGTAAATCCAAAGAAGATCCTGCATATAAAGAAAAAGCCATGGAAGCAACCAAGCTTTTACAGCAGGGCAAGAGAGGCTATCGTGCTCTGTGGGATCACATCATGCAGGTATCCGTAACTGACCTGAAGAAAAACTATGATAACCTTTTAGTAGATTTTGATTACTGGAACGGAGAATCTACAGTAGATGATTTGATTCCGGGAATGGTTCAGTATATGAAAGACGGTGGCTATGCTCATGAATCAGACGGGGCACTCGTCGTAGATGTCAAGGAAGAAACAGATACCAAGGAAATTCCGCCTTGTATGATTTTAAAATCAGACGGAGCTTCTCTTTATAATACGACTGACCTGGCAACACTGATGATGCGTACCAAAGAAGATGATCCGGATCAGGTGATCTATGTCGTAGATAAGCGTCAGGGACTTTACTTTGAACAGGTATTCCGCTGCGCACGCAAGACCAAGATCGTAAAGGATGACACAGACCTTTACTTCCTCGGTTTTGGTACTGTAAACGGAAAAGACGGACACGCATTCAAAACTCGTGAAGGCGGTGTTATGCGTCTGGAAAACCTCATCAAACAGATCAATGAACAGATGTTCAAAAAGATTACCGAAAACCGTTCGGTAGAAGAAGCAGAAGCAAAGGAAACAGCCAAGAAGGTAGCACTCGCAGCAATTAAATACGGTGATCTTTCAAATCAGGCCAGCAAGGATTATATCTTTGATATCGATCGTTTCACTTCCTTTGAAGGAGATACCGGTCCATATATCCTTTACACCATTGTTCGTATCAAATCGATTTTGGGTAAATATGAGGCAGAGGGAAATACAGTAGATAAAAATGCACTGAATGTTCCTGGTACAGAAGCGGAAAAGCAGCTTATGATGGTTATTTCTCGTTTTGCAGCTATGATGAAAAATGCATACGAAGAATTAGCTCCTCACAAGGTATGTGCTTATGTATATGAAATGGCAAATGCGTTCAACCATTTCTATCATGAAACCAAAATCCTCAGTGAAGAAGACGCAGCCAAGAAAGCAGGCTATATCGCACTTCTTAACTTAACTCAGGATATCCTGGTAACCTGTATCGATGTGCTCGGCTTTGAAGCACCTGATAGAATGTAAATTCATTTATGACTAATACTACCTACATCTGAGATTCTCGGATGTGGGTAGTTTTTTTATTATCCTTTATCTAAATTCAAAACCATATTCACAATCTTAAATACATGGATAGCTAATATATTAGCAATTTGTTGCATTTATACAGTATTTCTGCTAATATATTAGCATGATAACTTTAACACAAAAAACATCCACACAAATAAATAGAGAAATTGCACAAAGACTGGCCGGTATTAGAAAAAGAAGAAAAATATCACAAAAGGAGTTGTCAATCCGTGCAGATGTCAGCTATGCCTCATTGCGAAGATTTGAGCAGACAGGAGAAATATCACTTCATTCGTTTACAAAGTTGGCAATTGCGCTGGAACTGGAAGATGAACTGGACCAATTGTTTACAGATGTTGTATATCGTTCGATAGAGGAGTTAATCAATGACCAAGATTCGTAAATTGAATGTGTATTATCATGGAGAAAATGTAGGGACGCTGGCACTTCATAAAAACACATTGGCTGCGTTTGCCTATGATAAGAAATGGATTGAGAATGGTTTCTCGATTAGCCCATATTCACTTCCATTAGATAATCGAGTTTTTATCCCAAAGATAGACCCTTTTGACGGTGTTTATGGTGTGTTTTCAGATAGTCTTCCGGATGGATGGGGAAGACTGGTAGTGGATAGATTATTGGCTCAAAACGGAATCAATCCAATGCAGATGGGGAATTTGGATCGATTGGCTATTGTCGGACAGTCCGGAATGGGAGCGTTAGAATACGAACCGGTATGGAATATAGAAAACAAAGACATCATGCTATCCTATGATGAAATAGCCAAGGAATGTAAGAAGATATTGCATGAAGAAATGAGTCAGCAATTAGACTATCTGTTTAAGAATGGTGGCTCTTCAGGTGGCGCGAGACCTAAAATATTGACAACGGTAGATGGTGAAGAATGGATTGTTAAATTCCCTTCATCCGGTGACAGTAAAAATATCGGAAAACAAGAATATGATTATGCTTTATGTGCAAAAGAATGCCAAATAGAGATGGAAGAGGTGAGATTGTTTTCGTCAAAACTGTGTGATGGATATTTTGGAACCAGAAGATTTGATCGAAATGGTGAAAATAAAATTCATATGGTTTCTGCATCCGGATTATTGGAGACTTCTCATAGAATTCCGAATCTTGACTATGACATTTTAATGAAATTAACCTTGCAACTAACAAAGGACATGTCGGAGTGTCAAAAGCTTTTTAAAATTATGTGTTTTAATGTGTTTGCACACAATAGAGATGATCATTCAAAAAATTTCACTTATCAGTATTTAGAAAAGGAAAAGAGATGGGTATTGTCACCGGCATATGATTTGACTTATAGTAATTCTCTGGGAGGCGAACATGCAACCATGGTGCATGGAGAAGGAAAAAATCCAACTATGCAAAATATTATGGATGTTGCCAAGCAGATAGGAATTGATTCAGCTTATGCAAAACACACTGCACTTCAGACACAGGAGATTGTTCAAAGTAGGCTGAAACAATATTTGTAAAAAAATAAAAAAAGTGCTTGACATGAACCGACTAATAATAGTATACTAGCAAAGCGGGTTGAGAAAACAACCCGTGTGACTATGGGATCTTAGCTCAGCTGGGAGAGCATCTGCCTTACAAGCAGAGGGTCACAGGTTCGAGCCCTGTAGGTCCCATAGATATACCTTGGCGAGATAGCTCAGTTGGCTAGAGCATACGGTTCATACCCGTAGTGTCGAGGGTTCGAATCCCCCTCTCGCTATT
>JAZUKG010000191.1:0-19567 GCA_045643145.1 Lachnospiraceae bacterium
TCCGTTTGCAGTGGCTATGGTAATCGTTGCCTTTCCGGCTTTCTTTGCAGTAATTTTGCCTGTATCTGATACCGTTGCAATCTCCGGATTACTGCTCGAATAAGTCACAGTAGTGGCATCATCTAAGGCAGGTTCTGACTGAATCGTCATTGATTTTTTCGTAGCCAGCTGATAAGTACCTGCTCCTTCAAGCTTGCCTGCTCCTTTTACAGAAACCGAGATGGTGAAATCTGTACTTGGTTGTGCGCTGGTGCTTGGGGTTGTACTTGCACTCGGACTCACTTCTGCACTCGGCTGTGCGCTGGTACTCGGAGTTTCACTTGTTTCCGGTTCCTTGCTCGGTGCTTCACTCGGTGTTACCTCGGTGCTCGGGCTTGGTGATATATTTCCACTAGGTGCTGTACTTGCACTCGGACTCACTTCTGCACTTGGCTGTGTATTTTCACTCGGCTGTGTACTTGCACTCGGACTTACCTCTGTACTCGGCTGTGCGCTGGTACTTGGAGTTTCACTTGTTTCCGGTTCCTTGCTCGGTGCTTCACTCGGTGTTACCTCTGTGCTCGGGCTTGTACTTACACTTACACTAGGCTGCGCACTTGCGCTTGGTGCTGTACTTGGACTTGTGCTTGGTTTTACGCTCGCACTTGGCTGTGTACTTGCGCTTGGCGCTGTACTCGGACTTACTTCTCCGTCCTCTGCCTCCTGATGAGCCCTGTATGTATTTACCAACCATACACCTGTGGTTGCCAATTCATCAGAAGTCCATCCTCCGTTTGTTTTTGAGCAAGAAGGTTTGAGATATGAGGAGGCTTCTGCTTTGTTACTAATCTGCCAACAGCAATAACTGATATTATTTTCATCCAACAACTGTATCCATGTATTTGCACTGTCAATATCAAAGGTTCCGTTTCCATCTGCTGAACAGATACCAAATTCTGTTACAAATACAGGGGTTCCGTTCTGAATTGCTGTTTTTAATGTGTTTCTCAAATTTTCCTTGTGGCTGTATTCAGATGCATAGAAATGTAATGTATAAAGCACATTATCATAAGTCAATGGCTTATCTACCACCTGATCTACTCTTTGCGACCATGTGTTGGTACCGCAAATAACTAAATTTTCACTTCCATTTGCTCGAATCAGTTTAGTAATATCATTGCAATATGCATATAAGTCTGTCGTTCCATTGGTATACCAATCAATACCAACCGGCTCATTACAAATTTCAAACAATACATTTGCTTTATCTTTATACATTTTTGAATATGTATCAAAGAATTTTTTTGCTTCATCCTTGGTATCATGAGGATTAGCATTTCCTCCTGTTGAATGTACATGCCAGTCAATCAATACATACATACCCAGTTTTTCTGCAATGGAAACTGCATTTTGAATTCGAGTATCCATGGCAGCACCGGCACCTTCTGTATATCCGTTTTGTGTAACATAACACGCCAAACGAATCATATTTACTCCCCACTCATCGCGAAGCGACTGGAATGCTCCCTCATTGATATAATTGTATCCTACATCCCATTGAATTCCGTGAGTACTGCTGCCTCGAAGCTGGAATGGGTTTCCGTTTTCATCCACAATAATCGGAGTTTTATAACCGCTTACCGTTTTTACGCTGAGCTTTCCGTGTTTTCCAACCGGTGTTTCAGCAAACGGAATATCCATTGTCTTCCCTGTCAGTTCGTAATTTAACGAACTGCCATCTGCTCCCTGTGTCGGGATTTTGCAGTTAATTTCAATTACATACGGATTGGAAACTCTGATTCCGGAAATATTCATTCCAAATTTATCATCTGCCGGGCCCGCAAAAGTCTGCCCTGGTTGGAGAGTTTGGGATAAATATGCTACGACTCCGCCAAGGCTGGCATCATAAGCAGCCGACCAATTACCAAAGCATTTGACATCTGTGATTGGACCGGATGTCGGAATCAAAACATTCACCCCATTTATTGCTTCAGATGAAGTATTTTTTACAGTAAGTGAATACTCAATCCAATCTGCTGATTTTGTTGGATTCGTAAAGCCAAGTGTAATCACATCTTCTCCGATTCCTTCTAAAGAAGGCTGTGAAGAACCTGAGCCACCTGAAGATCCGAAGGATGCATTACTATATATTAATTTCGCTCCTGTAATCTGATAGGCAACATCTCCTGTAAAACCTGCAAACTGAACACCAAAGTTTCCAAGTTTTTCTGTGCTAGCAGAGAGGGATGCAAAATTAAGTTCAGCTTTTCCTGTTTTTGAAATAGTCGTTCCTATTTCATAATCGCCTTCTCCAATGTTGTTCCAATCATGTGCTGCCCATTCCCAGGATGATCCGCCATCTGAACTAGTGCTGACAAAGGTTTGCGCACCCGGATACGGCTGACTTACCTTACCGGAAACAGAATATGTCACTTCCATTTTCTGATATCCGTCACGAATCAGCTGTGAGACAGATGTATATTCCTCTGTACCGGAGAAATTGACATCCACATTACCGCTTTCCGCTGCCACAGTCTGCTTTGCAGTCTCGTATGTCAAATTCCTATCACTTTCCGCTGCCTTGACAGCCGTGCCTGAAGTCATACCCGAAAGAGTAAGGGTAATTGCCACAGCACAGGCTAATGCTTTTTTTCTAAATACTCTCCATTGTTTCGTTTTCATTCATTTCTCCCTTATATTTTATCTCAATTGTTTACAATCAAGGCCATTTCGTCGTTATTTTAATATCGAAGTCATTCGTTATCTGAATCCTGATCCAACTTGTTTAATTTTATATGTGCATAAGCACTAATAATCTTCCCAAGATATACACAATAAAAGGCAAGTGGAAATATAATATAGTCTAACAAATCACTGAAATCATATAAATAATAAAGAATTCCCATTGCGACTACAAATATCGCAGTTACTACTTTCATGATTTTCCCCATCTCAAAAAACAGAAATTTCTTTCCTTTTCGGAAAGTAAAAACATATGGCGGTGTTTCGCCATATACTTCTCTTTGTATACTGGCAAGTGCTACATGAATTCTTTTTGTATTATTTCTTTCTTCTATAATATGTCTTGGCGACTCCTCCATATTTTGAATTTCCTGAACCAAAAGAGAAAACATTAACACGCC
Organism: Lachnospiraceae bacterium; assembly: GCA_045643145.1. Lineage (GTDB taxonomy): Bacteria > Bacillota > Clostridia > Lachnospirales > Lachnospiraceae > SVFI01. The sequence goes on from JAZUKG010000191.1 coordinate 3,123, forward strand.
AAACAAAATCGACCAATAATTCATTCTTTCTCCTACATCACCATCAACAGTGTCCCTGCTCCAATCAGAACACATCCTATCAAAGATTTTGTTGTAAACTGCTCATGCAAAAACACAAATGCCAGGATTAATGTAATCACCACTGACAATTTATCAATCGGAACCACTTTAGATGCCTGACCAGTCTGAAGTGCCTTGTAATAGCATAACCAGGAAGCACCTGTAGCCAGTCCTGACAGTATCAAAAATAACCAGCTCTTTTTACTGATTTGTGAGATTCCGCTTTGAGCCTGCGTCAGAAAAACCATGCCCCAGGCCATGATGACAACCACAACCGTTCTGATAGCAGTTGCCAGGTTTGAATCCACTCCTTCGATTCCTATTTTCGCTAATATTGAAGTCAATGCAGCAAAAACTGCTGATAATAAAGCAAGTATCAACCACATTTTACATCCACATCCCCTTTACAAATACTACTTTTTCAATTCAAATCTTGAAAAATCTGGTATTACTTTTTCATGAATGCTCCCTTCGTCATGTCCGTATTTGATATTTACCATCCATGAAAATGTTCCATTTGATTATACAAAAAAGCTACACAAAAAGAAAGAGCAGTCCAAATGACTACTCTTACTCTTTTCCTATATTCATCCTGCTATACTTTGACCGATTATTTTACACCGATTACCTCATATCCCTGCTCTGTTACTGCAGCAGATAATACTTCATCCGCTACTTCTGCAGACATCTTTACAATCGCAGTTCCGTCTTCATGGCTAACGATTGCTTCTGTAACACCTTCCAATTCTTCCAATACCTTTTTTACTCTGCCTGAGCAGTGACCGCACATCATACCTTTGATTTCCATTGTCTTTTCCATATCTTCATTCTCCTTTTCTTCTGTTACTTCCCATACCGGAAGTTCCATATTGTTTTGTGTTCTTTTATCTTTTTGCGCATCATACATAGAAAACAGATTCAGTCTGAGCGCATTACTAACTACGCAAAAGCTGGACAAACTCATGGCCGCTGCACCAAACATAGGATTTAATTTCCATCCAAAAAGCGGATAAAACACACCTGCTGCCAGCGGAATTCCGATTACATTGTAAAAGAATGCCCAAAACAGATTCTCCCGAATATTTTTAAGAGTCTGTCGACTCAAGCGAATTGCTGCCACTGCATCACTGAGTCTGCTTTTCATCAGTACAACATCCGCAGCATCAATTGCGATATCTGTACCAGCTCCGATGGCAATTCCGATATCCGCACGCGTGAGGGCCGGTGCATCATTGATACCATCCCCGACCATGGCTACTTTGCCGTATTCCTTCAGTGTTCGAATTACACTTTCCTTTCCTTCCGGCAACACTCCGGCAATCACCTGGTCTACTCCTGCCTGTTGTCCGATTGCATTTGCAGTTTTCACATTATCACCGGTTAGCATAACGACTTTAATGCCCATATTTTGCAATTCTTTAATTGCCTGCGCACTGTCTTCCTTGATGACATCTGCGACTGCGATGAGTCCTGCAAATATGCCATTCTGACAAAAGAATAACGGCGTCTTTCCGGCTTCTGAAATTTTTTGAGCACTCTGTCTGGTCTTGTCATCAATATGACAGTATTTTTTGATAAATCCCAGGTTCCCTCCGTAAATCGGTTCTCCCAAAAGTTTGGCCGATAATCCGTTTCCCGGCGCAATGGAAAAATCCTGCACTTCCTGTTCTTTGATTCCTTTTTCCTGTCCCAGCATCAGCACAGCTTTGGCCAGCGGATGTTCACTTTTTCTTTCCAGCTGAAAAGCCAGCTCTAACAGCTTATCCTGTGTATACCCCGGTGCTGCGATGAGATCTGTAACTACCGGTTCTCCCTTTGTAATCGTACCGGTCTTATCCAAAGCAACGATCTGTGTCTTTCCGGTTTCTTCCAATGAAACCGCTGTTTTAAACATAATGGCATGCTTTGCACCCATTCCGTTACCAACCATGATAGCTACCGGTGTGGCCAACCCCAGCGCACACGGACAGCTGATTACCAAAACAGAAACACCTCTGGCCAGTGCAAATCCTATGCTCTCTCCTGCGACCAGCCAAATGAGAATCGTAACCGCAGCAATAGCTATAACCACCGGTACAAATACTCCGGATACTCTGTCTGCGATTTTTGCAATCGGTGCCTTTGTCGCGGCCGCATCGCTTACCATCTGAATGATTTGAGACAGAGTTGTATCTTCTCCTACCCTGGTGGCTTCACATTTCAAAAATCCGGACTGGTTCAAAGTCGCAGCGCTTACTGCATCACCAGCCTGTTTATCTACCGGAATACTCTCACCTGTGAGTGCTGATTCATTTACTGCACTGCTTCCCTCCAGGATAACTCCGTCTACCGGAATATGTTCTCCGGGTCTGACTGCAAAAATATCCCCGATTCTGACCTGCTCAATACCTACCTCTGTTTCCAGACCGTCTCGAATCACGGTAGCAGTTTTAGGAGCGAGCTTCATCAGGCTCTTTAAAGCATCCGTTGTCTTTCCCTTTGATCTGGCTTCTAATGTTTTTCCGACAGTAATCAGTGTCAGAATCATAGCAGCCGATTCAAAATAGAATTCATGCATATATTGCATGACCTTCTCCATATCCTGAACTACATATGCCCCTGTCATCGCAAACAATGCGTATACACTGTATCCAAACGATGCAAAAGAACCCAGTGCAATCAAGGTATCCATATTCGGAGCTCTGTGCATCAGCCCCTTAAATCCATTCACAAAAAACTTTTGGTTAATCACCATGATTGCTATGGTTAAAAGCAGCTGTACCAGTCCCATAGCCATATGATTGCCTTCTATCCATTTGGGCAAAGGCCAGTTCCACATCATATGTCCCATGGAAACATACATGAGCGGAAGCAGGAAAACCACAGAAGCAATCAGTCTTTGCTGCATTTTAGGAGTTTCCTTATCAACCAGCATATCATCATAATTAGGTGTATTGGTTTCTTTTCCATTTGCGGTTGACTGCTTTATGGAAGCACCGTATCCGGCAGCTTCTACTGCCGAAATAATATCTGCATCTGCAGCATCGCCTTCCACGCCCATGGAATTTGTCAACAAGCTGACAGAACAGCTCTGTACACCCTCCACAGCATTTACCGCTTTTTCCACACGAGCACTGCAGGCCGCACAGCTCATGCCTGTTACATTAAACTGTTTCATGGCTTCTCCCTTCGTTACTTCATCAGCTTTGGAAGCACATTTACCAGTTCATCAATGACTTCATCATTTCCCTGTCTGATATTATCCGCAACACAGCTTTCTATATGTTTTGCCAAAAGCACCTTGTTGAAACTGTTAAGAGCTGCATTGATTGCTGAAACCTGCGTTAAAATATCAATACAGTACGCATCCTTTTCCAGCATTCCCTGAATACCTCGAACCTGTCCTTCAATTCTTTTCAGGCGGTTCATAAGGTCCTTGTATTCCTTATCTGAGCGTTCTTTATGTTTTTGACTGCAGCAGCAATTTGTCTCTTCCATAACAATCTCCTTGTCCGATTTTCTCTATACACAAAGATACCCCCAGCGGGTATCTTATTTGCATACAAATATATACCTACCAGGGGTATTTGTCAATTACTTATATTTTGTTTATCTCGACTTTTTTATGAATACTTGATGAACTACATCGGTCATTCACGATACGGAAATACGCATTTGTTTATGAATGGTCCGATTTATAATCTGCTCTGCCTCGTCTTCTGTCAAAGGTTCATTGCCGCCAAAAAGAATGGGAAGGCTATTTTCTTTTGCCATCTCTTCATTGATAAAAGGCATCATAATGCCCTTAATATAAACCTGTTCAATATGTTTTACACAGATTCTGCAGTCATATAAATCCTTTAATCTTTGTGCTTTTTTTGTATCCTTTTCGTCCGTTTCTTTTAGCACTGTTTTCAAAAATGCATGAACGATAATTGCCGTCTGCTTTCTGGTAATATGACTTTCCTTTGGAATGTCTGCCAAAAGTTTTCCGGCAGGTACTATATCTCCACTGATAGCGGTAGCAGTAATTAATTTATTAACGAATTCTATACCGGTCATATCTTTGTCCACTACTTAACTGCTTTCATTTTCCAGATTACATGATCGCAGCCTTCCATCCCTGATATGGCAAATTCCTGCTTTTGAGTTTCAAAGGTTTCACCTGTCCAAAGATCTGTAATCTCATAAACATCGGCGTCTGCAAAATGGTCCGCATTTATCATTTTATGGCCGATTGCTTTGACAATTTCCGTTGCAGTAACTTTGTACTCGTTACTATCCTTTTCCTGACTGACATTCACAAAGCAAAGTGCTACGCTTCCGTCTGAAAGAGGCTTGGCCAAAATATCAAATCGATTGATATCTCTGATATATACTTTATCCGGATTTTCCTTTTCTATACTGCAATAAATACGTTTTGCCTGAACGCCGAGTGGATCCTGATTTATCGCTATCAGTTTATCATTTGAGATAATTTGATAGATTTCATCACCCTTTTTCACTCTTCTCAGATCCATCCCCAGCATAAGAGGGGCATTCATCATACACCACAAAGCCATGTGTGTTCTGGCCATAGTTTCTGTCACTCCGTCCATACCTATAACCAGCATATCGGGATCATTCCAGCCCTTATCAAGACCTGCAAACTCATCCATCACCACTGCCTTGTTGTACTGTGCACAAATACTGGTCGTGTAATCATCCAGCCATCTGCACTGACCATTGTCACCATCATCTCCTACCTGAAAGGTAATATCATTCAGGATTCTCCAGGAATCTCCTACCTTGTATCCCCAGTTCTGAGGTTGTGTCTTTCCCCATTCACAAATAGAAAAACGGATATCATGATTCGGCATTGCATCGTTTAATCCCTGCAGAAATACCTTGTAGCTTTGAAGGGTATTTTCCTGACGTCTGTGATTCATGAGTCGAATCTGATTGGCTCCGGCAATTAATTTGATTTCTATATTTTTAGACCAGACAAAATCGGTCGGGTTCTTTGTATCCGGCAAAAAATCATCATATGCTAACTCTTCTGATGACGTGGCAATCTGCAGCCAGCTTCCTACTCCCTCCACTTTGTCTGTTGCATAACAAACAGATAACTGATAGGTTCCTGTTTTTGGAACATTTATATGAAAAATAAGTTCACTGCTTCGAACCTCCAGTGGTGAATGATCCGGGCCGGTTCCGTCAAAGGTACCGATTCCTGTCACACAGTTTTTCTCTGTATCATATTTTGCTACACTTCCGGTAATCACTCCGTCACTTATCGCCGAAAGCTGCGTTTGCACTTCATTGCCTTCCACGCGAATGGCTCTGATATTCGGAGCAAATACATATCTGGCATTATCCGGGTTGGAAAATGTCGCATTATCCCACAGATAGTAGCAATTATCTACTTTGATAAAATCAATTTTCCAATTGATATAATCCTGCGTATCCACCTGTTCAAAGCCACAGGTTCCAACCATGGCACCACTGCAAAGCTTTTCTCCGATATCATTGTACATACCAAATTTCAGCCCTTTGCTGTGTATATAATCGGAAATAGCAGGAAAGCCGCTCGGGAATCTTTCCGGATTACTAACTAATCTTCCGTCTACTCTTTCCGGCTTATAGCATCCATCATCCAGTACTACATATTCATATCCCAGTTTATCCAGTCCGAGCTCAATCATTTTATCAGCCATGATTTTGGTAAGCTCTTCTGTATTATTGCTGCCAAAGGCATTCCAGCTATTCCAGCCCATAGCCGGTAAGTGATTTTTCTTTTTATTTGCCAATACTTCTCCATTTTGAAAAGCATCAAATCTATCCTTCTGATCTGTTAACTTCGTCGGTCCCATCATTTCTCCTTATCAGTGCCTTCTTTCTTAAATCCAGTTGTAATCTCCGCCGGTTACAGCTAACGATAAAAGGGTATCCATCTTTTCGACTTCTTCTTCACCTTCTACCATCTGGATGAGCTTTGCAGATTCCACTGCAACAGGCATTTCTTCGTCCGGTCCGATTTCCATATTTGGCTCTTCGCCGCAATACGGGCAGACAATTTTGGGACCAATTTTCAAATCTAAAAATCTACTCCCACAATCACTACATTCATAATAACCACACATCTGGGTTCCATCCGGTACGTAATACATTTTTTATCTCCTTTACTTTCTGCACTTATTATTTTGAGCTTAACTAATCAACCTTTTTTACAATATATACATATCTCTACTTCTCATCCACAACCTGGAAAATCAGGAACTTCAAATAATAGCTTTCGTCTGCTGCCCATAGAATCGGATGATCCGGTGCCTGGGTGCGAAATTCAATCTGACGCAGCTTTTTATGTGCACTTTTTGCAGCCTGTCCGATTACTGTCGTAAAGAGTTCCTGTGTCATAAAATGTGAGCAGGAACAGGTCGCAAAATAACCGCCATCCTTGACCAGTTTCAGTCCCTTGATATTGATTTCACGATACCCTTTAATGGCATTCTTGGTCGCTTCTCGGGATTTGGTAAATGCCGGTGGGTCCAAAATAACTACATCATATAATTCATTAGCCGCTGCTAATTTCGGAAGCTCGTCCAGTACGTTTGCCTGTTTGAAATGAACCGTTTCAGACAGACCATTCATTTTTGCATTTTCTCCGGCCTGTGCTATGGCAAAATCCGAAATATCCAAACCTGTTACATCCTTGGCTCCTGCAATTCCCGCATTCAAGGCAAAGGTTCCCATATGAGTAAAACAGTCAAGTACTCTGTCTGCCCCTTTACAAATACGCTGCATGGCCAGTCTGTTGTATTTTTGATCCAGGAAAAATCCTGTCTTTTGTCCGTTTGCTACATCCACCATATAGTGAACACCATTTTCGATAATCTCTACTTTAGGACTCGTGATTTCACTCACTTCTTCTCCTAATGAAAGAGCTTCCTCCTTGGTCCAAAAACCTTTATCCCGGGTCCATATGATTCCCTTAAAAGGAGTCATTCCTTCTTTTTTACGAACCGGAGCATCCGAACGTTCATATACCATACGAATCTGAATTCCGTCCTCTTTTAACGCATCAATGAGATGACTGATAATCGTTTCCTTTAATAAATCAATTCCCAGAGCCAGAGACTCTACGACCAATACATCAGAAAATTTATCTACAACCAGTCCCGGTAAAAAGTCTGCTTCACCGAAAATGATGCGAAGCGCACCTGTATCGCTGTCTCCGCCCAGTCCTGTCAAAACGCCCGGCTCGACATTTTCTTTTTTGACAGAGCTCATAACCTGTTTACGATACTCCCAGGCATTTCTTACCCTCTTTTTTAAAAATTCGGAATCTACCTGAATGTCGGCCTCTCTGGTCATCATTCGAACGCGAATTTTAGAAGCCTCATTGATAAAGCCGATTCCCATTGGATAACCGTCAAAATCCTCTACTCGAATCAATTGTCCGTTTTCATATTCACCCTTTATGGTATCAATTTCATTATCAAAAATCCATTGTCCTCCGGCCTTTAATAAACGGCCTTCCCCTTTTTTAAGTACTGCAACTGCCTGACTCATAACTACTCTCCATTATCTCTTATCTCGATTTTTCTTCTTCCATTTTTTTCAGTTCTCTCTCCTGAAAAACCAGCAAATCATCTGTCAAAATTTTCGCCTGTCGCAAGTCCAGCAACCTGCTGATGACAAAAACCAACACATAAATCACAAATACCGACAAAGCAAATGCGACTACCTCTACCGGGTTTCTTTCTACCCCTGATAATCCGTAACTGAAGGAAATAAGTACACACTCCAAAACAATAAGCAGTCCCAGTTCTCTCAAAATCGCCTGCTTTATCGTAAGCTGTCGTCCGGCTTTCGAAAAAATCAAAACCGGTACCGACGAAATCATACCATAGATAACCGGATAGATAAATGCTCCATATCCAAAGGTATCATTCGGTTTGAAAATACTTCCCAAGATAAAGGTCGCTACATTAATAAGTGTAACGATAATAAAAAACTTATTCAATACCGTTTGAAATACTTCTTTTCTGCTCATTATTTTGCGCCTCCCTTCAGCGTTTGTTTTAAATCCGCTACGTATTTTCTCGATATGACAATCTCCTCCCCGTTATGGAGAACTGCGCTGAAACGGCCATTCAGTGCCGGTTTGATGGATTTTATTTTCATCAAATTGAGCAGGGTAGATTTAGACACTCTCAAAAATCTGCTGCTTTTTAATATTTCTTCCAGTTCATATATTTTCTGTCTGCTTTCATAAGACTGATCTCGCGTATACACAAAGGTTTTATTGTCTACCGATTCGATATACAAAACATCCGTAACCGAGATTTCGTATTGCCTGCCTTCTAAACTGCAGCTAAGCTGCCCCTGTCTGGATTGTACAAAGGAAACAATTTCCCTAACTGTATCATCCATTTCGTGGCAGCTTATTTCTATTTGCTCTTTTTCATTTTTAGGAATCCTTTTTACTTTAATCTCCATTATAAATGGTATCCTTCCTCGACTGCAAAGCTTCCTTCACCCTTTAAATAACTGTTAAAAAATGAAAGAACAATTTCATTCACCTTGACTGTACATGCCTTTGGATCCACTTCTCCAACACCAAGCATTTTTGCAAAGAATGGAGAAAAAAGAGGTAAGTCCGTATAGTTCATATGCGCTGTTTTTGCAATATAAGTGCTGAATCCACAGGTTGCATGAGCCAAAACAACATTGTTGTCATATACTTCATTCTTTTCTATACATTCCATTCTATCACGAAAATGCGCTTCGTTGTCAAAAGAAAGTAAAGGAGTTTTATATTCTTCTTCACAGATGCCAAGCAGATTTCCGCCTTCATCCACGATTCGTTCTCCCAGCATTGTGCCGTCTAAATCAATGACTGCTTTGATATCTTCTCTCTGTCTTCCGATGGTAACTGCTGTCGCACCGCCCAGAGAATGTCCCATAAATCCGATTACATCTTTATCTGCAAAATGAAGTGCCTGAGAGATACCGTCCTTTTGATTCTCAGAAAGGATCCACTTGTCTGATACCTCGCCGGTTTCGATGCTTTCTTTAACAGTATCGATGGCAAAATCAGCATCTTCTAATCTAAGTTTTATCCATTCTTTGGAAGCTAAATTGGTTTCTTTTGATGTTGACTCTTCTGCATTTTCATTTGCTTTCATAACAGCCTGGAAAAAGCTTTGATCTGCTGTGATTAATTTGCCTTCTGAGTCATGTGTAAAGATAGAATGATACGGATGCTCCATACTGATTACGATATATCCGTTGCTGGCCAGTTCTAAATAAGTAGAGGCATTGCTTTCATAATAGCCGAAAGCTCCGTGTGAGAAAAAAACAATCGGGAATTTATCCCCTTCTGCGGCGTCGCTCGGATAAAAGAAATATACCGGAACTTCTCGCTTGGATCCGTCCTGTTCAAATGCTTCCACTCTGCTGTCATCCACTAAAATAGCCTTTGCCTGCGCTACTGTATATGCGCCGGTTGTTTCCAGTCCTTTGTAATCAGAAATAACAAATGCCGGAATCATAAATAAGAAGAATAAAAGAATGCTTCCCAGCATATCAGTGATAATAAACAGCACCTTTTTTTCTTTCTTTATATCCTTTCCTTTTGCAATACCAAAGGAAAGTCCTGCAAAGAGAACTCGCATCCACAATAAAAGAAAGAACCCCTTAAAACGCATGCTTAAATCAATTCCCGGTAATAAAAGCATGATGAGAAAGACAACAACCTCTCCGATGTTGGTTAATAATCTGCAAAGCTTGTAATTCACTCGGTCAGCTTTTTTTACAATGGTCAGTGTAGCTAAGACGATTTCACAAAGAATCATAAATACAAATAATAAGTTGTTCATACAAATCTTTCCTTTCCTATCACTCATTTTTCTATTGTTTCTGTCCTGTTAGGCACACTATATCACCCTAAAAAAAACACGCAATACTTTCATCGGTAAGATGCATTTTTGCTTTGTAAGATGCAGAAAAAACGACCTGAACGGCAGTAAATTTTTACAAATTTACTACCATACAGATCGTCATCTTTTCTTTTATTTGAATAGAAATTAATCCAGTTTACAAAGAATATTTAAAAGTCTGGTTACACTGCGCTCGAGGTCGTTTCTGGTAATTGCTCCCTTGTTTAAGGCTTCCTCTAATCGATCAGGATATCCGCATCCCATCTTGATATCATTGCCGGCGCCAAGTTCTTTATAGTGTTCACCCAGTGTCCACCAGTCTGTGGTCACAAAACCTTCAAAGCCCCATTCTCCTCTTAAAATATCTTCCAGTAAATCCTTATATTCCGAAGCTCTGTGGCCGTTGATTTTGTTATAAGATGACATCAAAGTCCAAGGCTTTGCCTGTTTTACTATCATCTCAAACGGTTTTAAATAAATCTCACGGATGGCACGCTCCGAGGCTCTCGAATCACTGTTCTTTCGATTGGTTTCTTTATTGTTCAGTGCAAAATGCTTTACAGATACTCCGATGTGATTGCTCTGAATTCCGTTTGTCATAGCAGTTCCCATCGTTCCGGCTAAAAACGGGTCTTCTGAATAATATTCAAAGTTTCTGCCGCAAAGAGGACTTCTGTGAATATTAACCGCAGGAGTTAGCCAAAAACCGATATTGTTTTCTTTTACTTCTGCTCCTCCGGCCTGTCCTACCTTTTCCACCATATCCGGATTCCAGCTGCTGGCCAGTAATGTCGCACATGGCCAAGCGGTCGTACATACTTCTCTGTCAGGACGAATTCTAAGACCCGCAGGTCCGTCTGCTGTCATAACCGAAGGAATACCGTATTCCAAAATATTACCATATCCAAAGGTGTCTGCCACACCGGTATTCGGCTGTCCGCCAAGCATATGAATCAGCTGTCTGTCTGATAACTGATCCATAAATTCTTTCATGGTATATTCACCGTTTGCCACCTGACTTAATAAAATCACTTTGTGATTCGGATTCCACTGCTGCCAGCCCTTTTGCGGTTCTACCACCGGCATCATACCCTCGGACAATTCATCCGGCATACGCTCCAGCACATTGGCATCTGTATCAAAGGCCTCTCCCACAGGGAGCTTTTCAAAGCTGCCGTCAGACAGCATACGCTTTGGCAGTTGACTCGGTACCATCTTGGCTGAAAGCTGCTCGATTACGGTATCCTCTGAAACATTGTATACAAAGTTATTTTCGACTGCATCTCTTACATTATTTCCGATATAAAAGCTGTAATCTCCTGCTTCTAATACATAGGCTGATTTTGCTACCTTGCCAAGGTCATCATAGGAGGCCATTTGATATGAAGTAAATTCCATAGTTACCTTACGCGATTCGCCCGGCATCAAAACGTCTGTTTTTTGGAACGCCACCAAAACTCTTTCACTCTTTCCGAGCTTACCCTGAGGAGCTTTCGCATAAACCTGCACTACTTCTTTACCTGCCACTTTTCCGGTATTGCAAACCGTAACACTCACTGTAAAATTACCATCTTTTTCACAAATGGTAGCATCTGCTAACTCAAAGCTGGTATATGAGAGTCCGTATCCAAACGGATAAACTACTTTTTCCTTTGCTCCCGGAATGGTCTCAAAATAACGATATCCAACATAGATATCATCGGTATATTCAACATACTCTGTCGAAGCATGGAATTCCTCAGTCGAAGGATAATCCTCCAAATCTGTGGCAAACGTATCTACGATTTTTCCGCTCGGGCATCCGTTTCCGGTCAGGATTTCTGCTGCTGCAGTGCCGCCTTCCATGCCGCCCTGGAGTGCCAGCAACACACCCTGAATCTTATCATTATCCTTGAACCACTTGGTATCCATCATACCGCCGATATTCAAAACGACAATTACCTTATCAAAGCATTCAGAAACCATATCTACCATTTTCTGTTCCGCGTTAGAAAGGTAAAAATCACCTTTTTCAAAAATGTCAGCTCCTGTATTGGAAGGACCAAGGTCACCACAGTCAACTCCTAAATCTTCTTTATCAAAACTGCTCTTTCTGTCCCATCCCTCTCCGGAAAAACGGCTGATACTGATAACTGCTGTATCACAAAATGCTCTGGCTTTTTTTAATAATTCTTCCGGCAGCACAGGCTCCACTGTCATCCCCGGTTCTGCTTTCTGTGCGTACTGCTTTTCTACATCTTTTCGATAAAAATCAGCCAGTTCTTCACAAATCGATACCTGTGAGCCCAATGATTTGAAACCGTCATAGATATTGTGAATATATGAAACGGTAACATCACCGCTTCCTCCGCCGCCCTTAACATAGTCAAAGGTTCCTTTTCCAAATAATGCAATCCTGCTTCCCTTTTTCAGAGGTAAAACCTCCTGCTCATTTTTTAGCAAAACCATACCTTCTTTGGCAGCTTCCTTTGAGAGAAGAATATGTTCTTTGCTTGCTGTTACTTTACTTCCGTCTTTGCCAAGTCCTGTATTTGGCTGATACTGTACTCTGCTCCACTTTCCCATAATTCATACCTTTCTTTTCTGTTATTATTGGTATTTTGTCTGAATTATGCCCGTTTTCTCATCCCCCCAGATGTAAAAAAGGGCACACACATGATAATAATATTTTATCATGCCCGCACCCTTTTTTCTAGAATACTCTGTGTTAATTTTTAGTAGGATTCTTTTTATCTTTGATCTGCCGCCTCTTTGTATTCCTCCTCGGTAAACGGTACATCTGTTTTTTCTATTTTTTCAAATTCATTCAGTATGATAGTTTCTGTTTCTTTTTCTGAGTCCGTTCCGACCTGCATGGTAAGACTGATTTCGCCGCCTCTGGTCACGCTACCTGTGATGACATGGATTCTTTCTATACTGACTTCTCCGTCTTTTTCGATGGCTCTGGCTCCCAGCATGGTTGTATCAAAATTGACCACCTCGCTGCTTTTATCCTGTGTCAGCTTCGTGTAAAAAAACTCGAGGGTATCTCTAAAACGATAATATAGTACACTGCCGTCATCCATTGTTTTTTTCCAAACGGTTCCTCCGAGCTTTTTATGATCCACATCCCACTTTTTGCAGGTTTCTGATGACAATTCCCAGTTATCACTTCCTGCTTCTCTTTTAAATTCAGCTAAAGTGGTTTGACTTTGTGCCAAAACTCCCAGTGAATCAACGCCATGAATCTTGATTTCAACGATATCAGAGGCATCGTATTTACCGTTTTCAGAGCTTTGACTGTCTGTCTCCGATACACTGTGAGCTACGATTTCAAAATTCGGATATAAGCTGCTTTCCATCAGACTTTTTACATAGTCATCTGCTATTTCCTGCGGCGCCCTTTTTTCTGCCTCTTTCTCTGCCTGAACGTTCTCATTTTCTGTAGCGGCCCCGGTCACTTCTTTCTGACTCTGTGCGCTACTGTTTACATCCTGCCCCGATCCGCAGGCAGAAAGTACCATACTTACTGCGATAGCTACTGCTAACCCTTTGATTCTATTTTTGTTTTTCATCTGTTTCTCCTTTTTGTTTTTTTCACAAAAAGCGTATCACAAAGCTCCGGCCAGCCGTGAGAAACATCTGCACAAATAATAGAAAAAAATGCACTTTATGAAAAACTCTTTCTGTATTTTGACGGAGTGACTCCGGTTTGTCTCGTGAATACCTTTACAAAATAATTGGCATCCGGATAGCCGACTCTGTCTGCGATTTCGCCAATCTGGAGCTCTGTTTCTGCCAGCATAATCTGTGCCAGATTCACTCTCATTTTAGTCAGATAATTCATACATGTCATGGAGGTTTCCTTGATAAACATCGCATTTAATTTATTTCGATTTATTGAAAATTCTTTCATGATATCTTCTAACGATAATCGTTCCGAAATATGCAAACTCAAATACTGCAGGATTTCACTGATGAAATCACTCTCGGATTCTTCCCTTACCTGAACGACTCTCATATCTTCCTGATTTTCCTCGCAAATATAGCTGATATAATACAAAAGCTCCATCATATAAGACCTGGATCTGCATGGCCAATATCCGTCATACTGCTCCTGAAGCTGCTTTTGCATATGCTCGATCGTCTTTCCTATTTTGGAATAGGAAGCCAGACTCAACATATAAATTCGGTTTGTACCATCTTTTTTCTTTTCAAAAGTTTTCACCAGCAAATAGTCCTGATAAACTGTACTACCGTATTTTTCTTCAAACTCGCCGGACTGAATTCGTTCCAAAGTAAATTCTTCCCTGATTTCTGTCGGTCTGAAGTACACGGTCGTAGATTTTACATTCTGAAGTTTTGAAAAGCTCACCTCTTCATCTGTCAGCAGAATCAAAGCAGGTGCGGTTACCACCTTTTTAATCTGCCCCATACAAATCGCCAGTGATCCCTCGTCCAAAACCAGCAGCTTGTAGCTGTCCTTATCATGAATCAGTTCCGAAATCCCGTCTCTTTTTTCTGTATATAAATATAAGGTCCTATCCCATGAAGGATCATGATTTTTGGTACAAATCTCCATCTCTATTCCCATTCCTTTTTAGAAAAGATTTATATGAATCGATGCTTTTCTTAATACTATGGTGTATATTTCTTCACGCCTTGCCACGCAAATAAGGCAAGAATCCAGGCAATTATTGTTATGAATAACATGATAACTGCTACATTGTGTATATAGTTGTTAACTACAACGACTAAAGGAATTAACAGCATACCGGAAATGATATGAGGAATGATATACATAGATATCGCCATTCCCTGCTTAATGACTTCAATCTCATTTTCCCAATCAAGTCTTCTATGCTTGAGTCCGCTTCGTAGTCCGTTGATAGTAGAGAAAATACACATACTACTTATGGCAATAACACTTATAATCGCATCCATAACAGAGGACCTGAAACAAATGCTCGCCGCGATAGTTGCGAATGCAGCAAACGGAATACTGATACACAAATTATAAAGTATCTTTCCCTTGTTGTCGTCCATAGGACTGATCGGAAGGGTCTGCATAATCCAATAGTTCTTTCCCTCCAGAGATGGGGAACAAGCTGTAGTTGGTACCATACCAATGAAAAAATAAAACAATAGGGGGACTGCCGGAAAAATGAGCGAAGCCTCAATTGGCGCCCCCTGCATCATAGCCTGAATGATTACTTCCGGTTTTACAAATAGCATCGCAATCCCCATAAACGTTACCATAATCTGACCAAGTCCTGCATTTAGAAGATATGTTGATGATCCCATCATGCGCTTAAATTCCTTAAGGGCAATCGTCTTAACCATACTCTGCTGCTTCTGCGTAGTAAGCTCAAACTTATTACTACCGGTGCCTGCCGAAAGATCCGAGTTCATCTTGCGATAGAACTTACTGATCAAAACCAAGAACAGTTCGTAAACAATAATTGCAGATACAACCACCAATAGAAACGATGATATTACACTTTCACTAACTGCTTCAGAAAACCATCTGACAAACGGCATATAAGCAGTTGTGCTATGAATGCCATCTGATATGGTTTGCATCACATCATCAAGTTCATCATTACGTATTGTACTCTCAATAAAGAATCTGCTGAAAAAAATTGGAAGAATCAACATAGCTATCAACACTGCCTGCGCAATATTTTTATACTTGAATTTAGCTCCAATCTTTACTGTAACTGCTCCCAGTGCCGTAGCAACTACCATAGGAATTATCGGGAGAGCAAATGTCATCACAATCCACAATGCACATGACAAAAATGTTAAACATCCACTAACACCATAACCTACCAGCATTGATAACGATATTAGCGCACTCATTGGAATGCTCTTGATATACATATACCAAAATTTACCGGATATGATACTTTTTACGGCAAATGGCATCGCCATAATCATATCGTATTCCTTAAAACCAAAAAGATATCCATTTGCTTTAAGAAGTGTAAAAAGAAATGGCATAGCTAAGAGACATAATGCACATAACGCCGGAAGTTCTTTCGCCTGACCGGAATTAGCAAGCCCTACACTTAGAAGTGTCGCATATACCATGAGCACCACAGATAAAACCCCATTACTGACAAGAGAGTTTATCGCATATTTTCGTTTCGCTTTGTCCTTGGAAAATTTCAATACATTAATGTTACTTGTGGACTTTAGAAATGTTTTAACCAGTAACATAGTGCTACTTGACATCATCAACCACCTCCAAGAAAATATCCTCCAAAGACTTGTCTCCAAGAAGGTCCTCTGTTATTCCACTGGCAATAATCTTTCCGCCCTTAATGATTGCAATTTTATTACAAAGTTTTTCTGCCACATCAAGAACATGAGTTGAGAAAAACACCGCCGAGCCATTATCACAAAGTTCCTTCATTATTTCTTTCAATGTATGAGCTGCCTTAGGGTCAAGACCTACAAAAGGCTCATCAAGCACAAGAAGCTTAGGATTATGAATAAGTG
>JAZUKG010000192.1:0-1656 GCA_045643145.1 Lachnospiraceae bacterium
TGCTAAATAAGATTGGTATTTTTCCATTGGTGTTACCACACCGAGATTTCGCTGTAAACGTGGTTAAGTCCATATAATGGTGTAAATTCAAATAAATAAAAAATGAG
This sequence comes from Lachnospiraceae bacterium, assembly GCA_045643145.1. Classification (GTDB taxonomy): domain Bacteria; phylum Bacillota; class Clostridia; order Lachnospirales; family Lachnospiraceae; genus SVFI01. The sequence continues at coordinate 108 of JAZUKG010000192.1, forward strand.
CCTTTGGTTCATCCTTCAGGTATAATTTAAGTCACCACAACCAATACCACACCAAGGAGGATAAACCAAATGGCTCAACTCAATATTACACTGAATCAGGATGAAATTCTACAATTACTTTCCGGAAATCGTGATGATGCATTCCGATTATTGTTACAGGAGAGCTTGAATAGCATTTTAAAAGCAGAATCCACAGAACAACTGCAGGCATCTCCATACCAGAGAACAGAAGAACGTACCGACAGCAGAAATGGTAGCCGGGAAAGGACCTTAAACACCAGAATTGGCGGTATCGTACTGCAGGTTCCTCGTCATAGAAATGTACCTTTTCACACCATGATATTCGACAACTACAGTCGCAGTGAAGCTGCCTTAATTGCGGCTATGGGTGAAATGGTAGTTAACGGTGTTTCCACCAGAAAAGTAAGTCAGGTGGTAGAAACTCTCTGCGGGACCAGCGTATCCAAATCTACGGTATCTGAAATATGCAAAGAGCTCGATGATTCTGTAAATGCGTTCAAGGAGCGTTCCTTACAGAGCAAATATCCTTTTCTGACATTGGATGCCACCTACTTCAAAGTTCGGGAAAACCATCGTGTTATTTCGAAAGCATTCATGATTGCATACGGCACTACATCAGATGGACATCGGGATATTATTGGATTTGGAGTGTATGCAAATGAATCCAAAGAAACCTGGACTGCATTTCTGAACAGTCTTGCAGAACGTGGTTTAAATGGACTATTGATGATTACATCTGACGCTCATGATGGCATGTTACAGGCCATCAGTAAGGTATTCCCAACCGTGCCATGGCAGAGATGTCAATTCCATTTTTCCAGAAATATTTCCGACAAAGCACCAAAGAAATTCCAGGCCGGTATCCGGGCTGAATTACAGGAAATGTTTAATAGCAATACCATGGAAGAAGCACGAAAAAAGAAAGATGAAATTCTGGAAAGCTACTCTGATGTTGCAGAAAATGCTATGCGCTGTCTGGACGAAGGGTTTGAAAGTGCTATGACTGTTATGCAACTGCCAAAATGGATGAGAAAATACTTTCGTACTTCCAACCAGATTGAACGGCTGAATAAGGAGTTAAAACGCCGTTCGAAAGTAATTGGCATCTTTCCTAATGATGCATCGCTGGTCCGCCTGATGGGTTCTGTTTTGATGGAACGAAACGAGCAGTTACAGACAGGGAAAGCAATCTTCAAAGAAGCAACTTACAAAGAGCTGTTGCTATCCGATATCCCGAATAATCTGATCAGGCTTGCGTGGGAGCAAAAGAATATGTTGGCTGCATAGACTTGAAACTAATACCTGAAGCAAATTTACACACTTTTTTGGACTTGACTCGAAAAACGCGTTTTTATCTCAAAAATTTCAAAAAAAACAGCTGATTTTCAGGCACTTTTTTGCCCACGAGAGCGATTACTCTGGTGGGATTTTTTTATTTTCTGCCAAAAGTCTCTTACCAGGTGACAGCCATGTTCATAAATAACAGAAAACAAATTTTAAAAGACCTTTTAGAATAGGGATGACAAGC
>JAZUKG010000193.1:0-2910 GCA_045643145.1 Lachnospiraceae bacterium
GAATACATGTTGTAAAGTCATGAAGAAAAAGCCGTTTAAAACATATGAAAAAAATACAGGAAGGAAGCCTATTCTAGGAATGATGGCTGAAGAAAGTTTCGCTCGTCGGACTAAGTGGCGTAGGGGGAGACTGTCCGAAAACTAGCGGGCTAGCATTCAGTAATTAGAAGTTATTCTGCAATAAACCAATCATAGGTTTTGTACATTGAAAACTGAAAAAAATATACATAAAATAAGGTTTTATAATGCTAAATATAGTATAATAAAAAGTAAGAAAACACTGTATTTAGGAGAGTAAATATGCCTTATATAAAGACTTTTGATAGAAACCAGGTGATGTTCTGTTCATGGGATTCGTTTGTAGATGAACAAAGTATAGCAAGAATCATAGATGCATTTGTTAATAGCTTAGATCTTGCTGATTTTGGTGTGAAAGAAGCTGCTGTAGAAGGCAGACCATCCTATGATCCAAGAGGACTTTATAAGCTGTATATTTATGGAAATCGAAAAGGTATCCGTTCGTCAAGAAAGCTGGCAGAAAGCTGTGTTGTAAATATCGAGGTTAAGTGGATGCTTGGTGGTGTTGAACCTGATTTTAGAACAATCTCCGATTTTCGAAAGGACAATATCACAAGTCTTAAAAAGATATTTCATGAATTCAATCGCAGGATTTCAGGAGCCATTGAGTGGGGATTTACATCTATAGATGGAAGTAAGTTTTTGGCGTGCAATTCAAAAGATAACAACTTTACTAAAAACAAGTTAGATGACAGAATTAAATGGCTTAATGCTCATACTGATGAATATCTAAGAATCCTGAATGACATGGATGAGCGGGAGAATTTAAAAGAAGAAACAGATAAGCTTACGAGAGAAAGTATCGAAGCAAAACTTAAAGAAATAAGAGAACGTCTTGAAAGATATGAAGGATATCAGAAACTCATGGAAGAAACAGGAGTTTCTCAGCTGTCATTGACAGATGCTGATTCAAAGCTTATGAAGAATAAGAATGGTTTTGCTGTTGCATATAATCCTCAGACTGCAGTAGATTCCAATACGCATCTTATACATGATTTCAACATGACAAACAGAGTAACTGATCATGGTCTGCTGTGTCCTACTTTAGAAAATATAAAAAATGAAGATCCGGATAAAATCATAGAAACTGTTGCAGATAAAGGTTATGAAGATACCAGTGATATAATTTCTTGTTTGGAAAAAGGGATCATACCTCATGTGATTCAGGATGATGGAAAGGATGGATATGAATTAGAAATAGATTACAAAGAGTCTGAAGCTGATGCTTCCAGTACAAAACCAGAAGAATTAAGCAAGGCTCTTCATGCAGGAATAATCCCTGAAGCCTACAAAGAAGTCATTGAGACAATTGAAGTTAAAGAAGTCAGACGCTTTGTAAAAGATAAACAGGAAGAGTCTGAAGTGAAGTCTGTTTATGGTACTGAAGAGGAAATGATGTCTCGTGCAAAGGAAGGATATTTTGTAAGAGACCCTGAAAGAAATCTGGTGTACTGTCCTAACGGAGAAGTATTAAGACAAAAATGTATCACGAAAAGCGGCTATATAAGATATGCCAATAAGAACGCTTGCAGACATTGTAAAAACAGAGATAAGTGTTATAAAGGCAAGAACGAATGGAAAGAAATAGAATTTTCTAAAGATAAGCTAGAAAAGCCTTGTAAAGATTGGCTCAAAGCCGAAGGAAAGGAAATCCCTGCAGAAAAGAAAAACAGAAAGGGTCATTATGAATTAAAGAAGATAGTAAAACTCTTCTTTAAACCAGATAAACAAAAAATGTCTCAGCGGATGTGTTTATCAGAGCATCCATTTGGAACAATAAAGAGAGCAATGGGTTCCACCCACTTCCTGTTAAAAGGATTGGAAAAGGTGGAGGGGGAATTTGCGCTCTTTTGCCTGGGATATAATCTAGAACGGGCCAAAAATCTGCTGGGATTTAATAAGATGATGGAATTGATGGCAGGAGTATAGGCTCCTGTATATGCATGTTTTATTCAGTTTTTAATGTATAACAAAAAATAGATAATGTTCTATAGGAAATATACTTTAAATCATGAAAACGCTTATGAAGATGAGGTTTTCGGACGGACTAAGGGGGGGTGTCAGACACCACGCAATCCATACTGTTTTTAGATAATTTATCGAAATTGTATTGAATTGCAGGGTGTCTGACACCCCCCTTATCTTATCGGAAATCGGCGAGGTTTACCCCTTCTGATCCAACGATTTCTTTTAATTGTTCCATCTCTTCATCCGTTGGCCGGGAGAATTCCGGATGTTCATAATCCATCCCCAGCGCTTCGTATTTCATGGCGCCAAAGCGATGGTAAGGAAGTAATTCCATCTCTGCCCTGGGCAGGTGTTCATGGACAAAAGCAGCGGATCGTCGGATATTCTCTTCCGTGGCGTTCACACCTTTGATCACGGGAATGCGGATCACGATTTCGGCAGGAAGCTGGGCCAGTCGCTTCATGTTCGCAAGAATCTTCTCATTGGAAACCCCTGTGAACTTTTTATGTACCTCAGGATCCATATGTTTCATATCCATAAAAATCATATCCATGCGCATCAGTGCATCCTTCACCTGATCAAAATCGAAGGTTCCACAGGTTTCAATGGCAAGACTCAGCCCCCTGTCATACAACTGCTCTGTCAAATAGTCAAGCAATGCAGGCTGTGTCGTGGCCTCCCCCCCGGAGAAGGTCACCCCACCACCACTGTAGGAATAAAACAGTTTATGCTTTTCCACTTCTGCGATCAGTTCCTCTGCATCTGCATAACGGACCATGGATACTCTTGCCCCCTTCGGGCACACATCGATACATCTACCACATGCGATACATGTATCCCTGTCAAGTCGGAGGCCAAGCGGTC
>JAZUKG010000194.1:0-9779 GCA_045643145.1 Lachnospiraceae bacterium
CTGGAGAAATCACAAAATCCAACAGCAAAGTCGTTTTCTTCATTTTGACTTACAAAGTCAATTGTTCCGGTCTTACCTTCAATATATCCGGAACGAACAAACTGGAAATTCAGTTGTTTAGTCTGATTCCAGAAAAGCATATATTCTCTGCAAACCTTTGCATAGTAGATTTCACCATACTCTTTCAAGGTCGGTAAAATATATTTATCATAAAACTTTTCAGGGCTTAATCGGTAGCAATTACTAAAGTTTGGATATAAATATTTAAACCAAAAATGTACAAAATGATTGGAAATACGATATATACCCTTTTTCTGATTATCCTTACCCGGAGTATCAAATGAAAATACCTTTTCTACCAGTTCCAGTTCCATTAAATTCTTTAAATAAACACTGATTTTTGCACGGGAAAACTCTGTATGTAAGTACAAATCATTTAACTTGTTCTTTCCCTGAGCAAGCGCAGCTAAAATAGATGAATATACTGCCGGTTCACGAAGCTGTTCCTTGACTTGTCTGGCTCCTTCTTCCTGCAAATATGCACCATGTCTCAATATATTGCGACAAATATTCTCTTTTAATGTTAATTTGGGATCGAAATAGTTCCATAGACCCGGAATTCCGCCCAAAATGCTGTAAAGAATAACAGAATCTTCAAAACTGTAATTTGGAAAACGCTTGCGAAGATCTGTAAACTTAAGCTCTTTCATTTTCAGGAATCCCGAAATAGATAATGCAGCCTTTCCGATTTTCGGAACCAGTCCGTTTTCAATAAATGCAATGGACGAACTGCATAAGATAATACATATTTGTTTATTTGTCTGAGTTAATTTCAGTAAATCTTCCATGAAGGTGGTACCATTTTTGATAATTGCTTCAAATTCATCAAAAATAAAAACCTTTTTATCGGTACTGGCTGAAACCATCATGGATAAAAGCGGATAATACTCGGTTGGATATTCAGGAGTATCAAAACCTAAATCACGAATACAGGATGACAACAGATAAAGCTGTTGTCTCTCACTGGCTTCTTTGGCATGATAATAAAAGGCATCCTTGTCGCTCATAAAGTCACGAAGAAGCATAGTTTTACCTATGTTTTTCTGACCATAAACAACCAAAATCTGACTGCCTTCTTTTGCATAAACTGTATTCAAATATTGCAGTTCATTTACTCTTCCTGAAATCATAAGCCCCCGTTGGCCTTTTTACGAAAGAAAAGAGATTCCATTTCTTCCTGAGGCATTGGTTTGCCCAGTAAAAAGCCCTGAATATTATCGCATTCTATTGCTTCTAAATACTTTAGCTGTTCCATCGTTTCTACACCTTCTGCTACGGTTTCACAGCCTAATTTTTTTACCATCTGAATAATCGATTCTGTAATAATTTTAGTCGAATTATCCTGAATTACTGTATCGATAAAGGATTTATCAATCTTTAAGGTATCAATCGGCATTCCCTTTAAATATGACAGGGAAGAATATCCTGTACCGAAATCATCCAAAGAAATCTTTATCCCTAAATTTCTAAGTTCAATTAATTTATCAACTACCGGATTGATATCATCAATTACTATACTTTCTGTAATCTCAAGTTCAATCTGGCCGGGATTGACGTCATATTTTTGAATATATTCCAATAATTTTCTGACAAAATCAGGTCGTTTAAACTGAATTGCAGAAATATTAATAGACATAACCAATTCAAAATTATATAAAGTATTCCATTTTGATAAGGTTTTCAAGGCCTCATCTATAACCCATTCACCAATTTCAACAATAAGACCGTCTTTTTCTGCCAAAGGAATAAATACTCCCGGGCTAATGTATTGATCATTTCTGTTTTTCCAGCGAATGAGAGCTTCTACTCCTCGGAGCTGTTTGGTAAGTGCATCAAACTGAGGCTGATAATGAAGCTGAAATACGCCTTCATCAATGGCCTCTTTTAACTGATTCTCAATTTGTATATTCTCCATATAATCCGAAAGCATAGGAGAATTAAAATAATGAATTGTATTTTGGAAAGACTGATTTTTCTTTGATCTGGCAATTTCAGCCAAATTGATCAGTTCCAATGAACTGCTAGCTGATTCCGGATATTGTGCCACACCGCAGTTAATCGTAACCATAATTCGATTATCGATGGATAATGAAAAAGGTCGAACCAATTTATGAATGATTTCATCATAAATGGTATCTGCATTCATTTTCATATCGGAATCATACACAGCAATATAATAAACATCATCTGTAAAATGAGAAACAATCACATTTTCGGACTGAAAATCACTCAGCATCTGGCCAAAAAGCTGTAACAGCTCATCACCCATGATAAGTCCCAGTGAATCATTCACTTTACGATAATTATTAAGTTTAATATAAAGGACATCAACACAGGTATTTTCATCTTTTGCTCTGCGTACCCAGTCACTTAAAGACTGTACAAAATAATTACGATTGAACAAACCGGTCAATGTGTCATAATATGCTAAATATTTTAATTCATCCGTTTGCACCTTGGATTTGGTAATATCACGGATGCAAATAATTTTTTCACTAGGCAAATTATTGCGATTATAACTAATGGTAACTTCAAATTCAACCCATCTTTTTCCCTGATTTAATTCACATTCCATCCCCTGAGAATCCTTGCGAGTTCTTTCGCAGTATAAGACATCTTCAAGTTCACTCTGATATTGCGGTAAAACACTTTCAATAATTTTCTGCAAATCAGAATGACGCTGCATGGAAAATGGAAAAAGGCTGTCAAATCCACCCAGAATTTCGAAATGATCATCTGCATAATCATAGTATAAAAAGGCATTCGAAGATGTCCCGCAGATCATGCGGAACATCTTGTCACTACCTAATAATTTTTCATTCATTGCTGTCAAAAGATCTAGCTGATAATTCATCTCATCCATGATGTCGTCGTTACCTTTTATTTTTTATTAATAAATCCTTTTGCTTTTAAAAGTTCAGCACAAAGAACTGCTCCACCTGCAGCACCACGTACTGTATTATGTGATAAACCAACAAATTTATAATCATAAATGCTGTCTTCACGAATACGTCCGATTGAAATACCCATTCCGTTTTCGAACATAACATCTTCATTTACCTGAGGACGATTGTCTTCCTGCATATACTGGATAAACTGCTTTGGAGCACTTGGAAGTTCAAGTTCCTGTGGCTTACCGCTGTATGAAACTAACTTTTCAATTAACTGTTCTTTTGTAGGTTTCTTTTTGAATTTTACAAATACAGCTGCTGTATGTCCGTTCAGAACCGGTACACGGATACACTGACATGTAATCTTTGGTAATTCAGCCTTTACGATTTCTCCGTTTTCAACCTTACCGAATACACGTAATGGTTCCTGTTCACTCTTTTCTTCTTCTCCGCCAATGTAAGGAATGATATTTCCTACCATTTCAGGCCAATCCTTAAATGTCTTACCGGCACCTGAAATAGCCTGATATGTTGTAGCAACAACTTCATATGGTTCAAATTCTCTCCAAGCATATAATGCAGGAGCATAACTCTGAATAGAACAATTAGGTTTAACAGCGATAAATCCTCTGGTTGTACCTAAACGCTTCATCTGTGAAGCAATTACATCTGTATGTGCATCGTTGATTTCCGGAACAATCATAGGAACATCCGGTGTCCATCTGTGTGCAGAGTTATTTGAAACAACAGGTGTTTCTGTCTTTGCATATGCTTCTTCAATTGCTTTGATTTCATCTTTTGTCATATCTACTGCTGAGAATACGAAATCTACTTCTGAAGCAACCTTTTCTACTTCATTTACGTTCATAACTACGATTTTCTTTACAGCTTCCGGCATTGGAGTATCCATTTTCCAACGATCACCAACTGCTTCTTCATATGTCTTTCCTGCTGAACGTGGGCTTGCTGCGATTGTTGTCACCTCAAACCATGGATGATTTTCAAGAAGCGAAATAAAACGCTGTCCTACCATACCTGTTCCGCCTAAAATACCAACTTTTAATTTTTCACTCATACTAATTCTCCTCATTTCTATAATTTGTTGATAATATTTGAAAAGACTATTTAGCTAAATAATCTTCACATTTTGAAATAACTTCTTTCATACCCTTTGAACCCGGTGCTCCGATGGTTAATCTCTTTTCCACACAGGTTTCAAGGCTGATTGCATCATAAATATCTTCTTCAAAGACCGGACTGATTTCCTTTAATTCCTCTAAAGACATTTCATGAATGGCTTTGTTTTTATCAATGCAGGTAAGTACCAAACGACCGATAATTCCATGTGCATCTCTGAAAGGCACTCCGTGATTTACTAAATAGTCAGCAGCATCTGTCGCATTGGTAAATCCGTTCATAGCACTTCTTTCCATGTTTTCCTTTTGGAATTTCATAGTAGAAAGCATACCTTCAAATAATGCCAGACATCCCTTTACGGTATCAATGGCATCAAAGGATAATTCCTTATCCTCCTGCATATCTTTGTTATACGCCAGAGGAATTCCTTTCATCGTGGTAAGAAGTGATGTTAAGGCGCCATATACACGGCCGGTTTTACCTCTTACAAGCTCTGCAATATCAGGATTTTTCTTCTGTGGCATGATACTCGATCCGGTTGAATATGCATCATCAATTTCAACAAACTGATATTCATTTGAATTCCAGATAATTACTTCTTCACTAAAGCGGCTTAAATGCATCATAATAGTTGATAATGCAGCCAAATATTCGATTAAATAATCTCGATCTGATACACCGTCCATACTGTTCAGGGTCGGTCCGTCAAAATCCAGTAAAGAAGCGGTATATTCTCTGTCTAAAGGATATGTGGTTCCTGCTAAGGCTCCGCTTCCTAAAGGACAATAGTTCATTCTCTCTCTGATATCAGCCATTCTTTCTCTGTCACGTTTGAACATTTCAAAATATGCTCCCATGTGATGAGCCAGTGTTATCGGCTGTGCCTTTTGAAGATGTGTAAATCCAGGCATATAGGTATTTAAGTTTTCCTTCATTATTTTGAGAATGGTAGATAACAATTCTTTTAATAAAGCATCGGTATTATCTACTTCATCTCGAATATAAAGTCTCATATCCAGAGCCACCTGGTCATTACGGCTTCTTCCGGTATGTAATTTCTTGCCCGGATCACCGATTCTGTCAATCAGATTTGCTTCAACAAAGCTATGTACATCTTCATATTCTTCGGTAATAACTAATTTACCGTTTTGAACATCTTCTTTTATCTGATTTAAACCATCAATAATGCTCTTCTTTTCATCCTCTGTCAAAATTCCCTGTTTTGTAAGCATGGTAACATGTGCAATTGAGCCTCTGATGTCCTGCTCAAAGAATCTCTGATCAAAGGTAATGGATGCATTAAACTGGTAAACAAGCTGGTCAGTATCTTTTGTAAAGCGACCACCCCATAATTGTGCCATATAAGCCTCCGTTCCAGCCAAATTCCTAATCGTAAAAAATGGCATACTATCTCAAATTAAATCTAAATTTGATATTATCATAAAATACCTTTATATTCAAGCAACAGAGCGAACAAAAAAACAGTTATAAAACACAAATCCACTTGCAATATTGCATAGAATTCATTATAATATGAATTCGTAAGTATACTCTTACAAGCTGAAATAGCTCAGTCGGTAGAGCACTTCACTCGTAATGAAGGGGTCGTGGGTTCAAGTCCCATTTTCAGCTTTCGCAAATAAAAAGGACGCTTTTAGCGTCCTTTTTTGTTAGTCTTCATTTGCCTGATGAACCACAATCTGGGTATAAGGAATTTCAATATCATTATCATCAAAAGCAAGCTTTACATTTTCCATAATTCTCGCTCTTGCTGCCCAGTAATCTGCATTTTTTACAAAGCATCTTAAATTCAAATCCACACAGGATGCAGCCAAGTCAGATACAAACACTTCGATGGAATGCTCTGAAATCGGTGCACTGTCATTTTTGATTACTTCCAAAGCAACCTCTTTTGCTTTTCTCAAATCAGCATGATAAGCAATTCCTACTGTAATATCCAAACGTCTGATTTCTGTCTGTGTAAAATTCATTAATGAAGTATTTGCCAGACTACCGTTTGGTAAAACAATCACCTTATCATCCGGAGTAATCAGCTTGGTGTAGAAAAGCTGAATATCTGTGACAGTTCCTTCATTACCCTTGTTATCTTCTTTGATATAATCGCCAACCTTGAATGGTTTTAATAAAAGAATTAACACTCCGCCTGCAAAGTTTGATAAGCTACCCTGAAGAGCCAGACCAACTGCTACTCCGGCAGAACCGATAACAGCAACTACACTGGTTGCATCAAGACCGAGTCCTGAAGCAATCATAAAGATCAGAATAATATTTAAAATCACTTTGGACAGAGAATCCAAAAACTGAATCACTCCAACTTCCGCATTTGCTCTTTTCAGTGACTTTTTCAATATGGTCCGAATCAATTTAATAATCCAGGAACCAATAATAAATACTACAATAGCCAAAACCACTCGAATACCGAGACTTAAGGCTTTCTCAGGTAAAGTCTCCATGTATTTCTGAAACACACCGATTTTCTCTTCTACGTCCTGAGCCACATCCTGAGGAATTACATTTTCCGGGATTACATTTTCAATCATTTCTGTTAATAGTATCATTTATTTTTCCGTCCTTTATGAAAGTTTTTCTAAATCTTCAGCAGTAACGAATTTTGCATTTCTCTTTAATGTTTCAATCTCATCCGCCTTGCGAGTCGCCTCTTTTTCCAAAATCAATGCCTGTTTTTCGAGTTCTTCTGCTTTCTTGGCTTCAGTCATTGCCTGCTTCAAGGCTTCCTTGGCAGATTCCTGCGCCTTTCCGGCTTCGATTTTAGCTTCTTGAGCCATCATCTTGGCATGATTTTGTGCTTCTATTGCTTCTCTGATGGTTGTAAGCTCTTCTAATCGAATTCTGCGTTCTTCTTTTTCTTTTTTAATCTGAGCGACCTCTTTTGCAGTAAAAGCTGTATAGCTGTAAATCTGCATACTCAGAGGAGCAATCTGAACCACAATGGAATTTTCTTTTCCGTCAGCTTCTACATCATCTGAGAAAATTGCCTTGGTATTTAATTTACCATTGCCTCCATATTTCTTTGCATTTGAGTTAAAGACTTCTTTATACTTACCCGGACTTGGGACACCAATCTGGTAGTCCACTTTCTCTGCATTTGCAAAGTTAAAGATAACATACAAGAACTCATTCTTTTTGCTGCCTTTTCTGAGATAGGTAATGATATTATCAGAGTCTTTGATAGATGAAATCCACTCAAAGCCGTCAGCTGCAAATTCATTTGCAGATAATATTCCTTCTTTTAAATACAAGCTGTTAAGTTCAGAAATATAGGTACAAAGTTCAGATTTATACGAATCTAAAGTAATCAGATTCTTTGCTGTCTGAAGCTTTTTGCCCGGATGCAGCATTTGATGCGCAAGTGCCAGTCTTATGGTAGCATCTTTTGTTTCCTCTGATACAAAATTGCCGATTTCAGAAATACCTTCCGCGATAATATCCTGTGAAAACGGCAACTGATAGTTCTCGCTTTCAATAAATAAAAAGCTCTTTGTCAGAAGGTCATGACAGCCGCTTCTGAATAACGGATCGGTCTTTAAATAATCAAAGAATGCCTGATTAAATTCGGTATTCCATTTCAAATCAAAGCCTAAACCGTCTGCATCTGTTGTTTCGGTAGCCATTGCCCAATCAGAAGAATCTTCACAGATTGTAATAAAGCCTTCAAATTCCTGATGAAGCAGTTTATTCATGGACTTTAACAGCTCAACACCTTCCAGATTCTCATTTCCGCCGTACATATTTGCTACATAATTTTGTTTACCAAAATCCAAATACAGAACCGGTGCAATATCCGTAAGACGAATTCCGTCTAAATGATATTCCTTTGCCAACTGATGAACTGCCGAAAGCATATAATTTTGTACCTGTTTTTTGGAATAATCAAACAGACAGGTATCTGCAAACGGGAATTTGCTCATCATTTCATTTTCACTTTCATACAAGCCTTTTCCGTTTAACTTGATAAGTCCTGCTTCATTCTTTGGAAAAGTCGCAATGTTAAGATCCATAAGAACTCCGATTTTTTCCTTATGAAGACCATTTACAAAGAATTTAAAATCATCATTGCTTCCAAAGCGTTTGCTTGGTGAAAAGAAATTAGTTGTCTGATACCCTTTTGTTTCATCATCTGAATATTCTAAAATAGGCATTAACTGAATATGTGTATAGTTCATAGCCTTTACATATTCAATTACCTTTGGAAGAATTTCTTTATAATTCAAATAGGTAGTATATTCGTTTTCTTCATCTGCAGCTTTTTTTACAAACCAGCCAAGCTGAATTTCACATACATTCATAGCTTGTGATATAGGGTTTGCTTTCACACGATTGTTTAAATATGTAGTATCACTCCATTTAAAGCTGTCATTGGATGCGACAATGGAAGCCGATTCCGGACGAAGCTGACAATCTAATGCATACGGATCAGCCTTTAAGAAGGTATCTCCGTTTCTTAATTTGATTTCATACTTATAATTATCACCCAAAGTCGCACATGGAATAAACAGTTCAAAAATGTCAGTTCCTTCCATACGACGCATCTGATGAAAACGTCCGTCCCAGTGATTAAAATCGCCTACAACACTGACACGCATAACATCTCCTGCCCAAAAGGCAAAATATACACCCTTTATACCTTCAACGGTCATAGGATGTGAACCGAGAATGTTATAAAGCTCTGTATGAATACCGTTTTGAAATTTATCAATATCTGCCTGAGAAATTTGTGGTTCAAAAATATAAGGATCAATAACTTCCTTTATCTGACCACCTTCCAAAGTAACTTCAACGAAATATTTCATCGGGTTTACCTGCTTTGGAACAATCGCAGCAAAAAATCCTTCTTCATCAGCCATTTCCATCGCATAACGATTGCTTCCGGAAACTACGACTGCCTTTTGTGCTCCCGGATAAAAGAACTGAACCAGTTGCCCTCCGGTAACTTTTTTGATACCAAGTAAGTTGTGCGGATTGTCTTCTTCTGAATATACAATTGCCTCAATATCCGCCCAATTCATAAGATTGTAAAGTTTTTTTGTCATATACCCATTCCTTTCTCAAAATAACTTCCATGTTTTTTCTGATGAGAAAATTCTCTAAAATATCTTTAATATCAGCGATTATTACGCTAAATCATGAATAAACAAACCGCTTCTGAGCTTTGGTTCAAACCAGGTTGATTTAGGCGGCATTAATCTGTTTTCATCTGCTACACCAAATAATTCCCCGATTGAGGTCGGATACATTGAGAATGCTACTACACAATCATTTTCACATCTTCTTTCCAATTCTCCGAGCCCGCGAATACCACCGACAAAATCGATTCTCTTATCTGTTTTTGGATCTTCAATTCCCAAAATAGGTTTTAATAAATTATCCTGTAACAAGGAAACATCCAAATCATCTACGACATCTCCTTTTTTGCATTCTTCTTTAATAGTCAGGCAATACCATTCGGAATCTAAATACATTCCAAATTCACCCTGTTTTTTTGGTCTGTAGCAGTTTCCTTTTTCAGACACCTTTTGAACCGTAAAGCATTTATCAATCTGCTCAATAAAGCTATCACGGGTCAATCCGTTTAAATCTTTTACAACACGGTTATAATCAAAGATTTTCAACTGATCCTGAGAGAATAAAACTGACAGGAAGTAATTGTGC
>JAZUKG010000195.1:0-1714 GCA_045643145.1 Lachnospiraceae bacterium
TATGGAGCAGAATCACATATTTATGGTTACCGTACTTTGCGCGGTGGATCTGTAGCAGCGCCAATGGATAATAAATCCCTGGTTAGTAGTTATAATGGAGCCAGTCAAGAAACTAAATTGCAAAATCTATCTCATGTTGGTTTTCGCGTTGTCCGAAATGCAGAATAAAACTTACACTTTCTAAATATAAAACGGCGGCTTATGTGTCAAAATTATGACATTAAGCCGCTTTTTTTTTGTTTAGTCTGATGAACGTTTGGAAATACTTTTGTTGGTACACTTGATGCTACACTAAAAGTAGACACTAACAGGCAGAAAAATTTCGTTAAAAGTAGATATAATTAACGAAGAACTGCCATGGAGGTGTTACATGGGTAAACAGTTGAACCCGCTTGAAAAGGAATTTCTTATCAGAACTTACAGAGCAAAGACAGAAATTCCGCTGAATGATTTCTGTTACATCAACAATGTTTCAGTTACATCAATGAAGAAATGGATGCATCTTTATGATGAAGGTGGACTTGATGCCCTTGCCAGGCAAACTGCAGGAGTGGATGAGATTCTGCCTGAAGGAGTTGACCGCACGGAAGAAAACTACAAGCGGGAAATCCTGAAGCTGAGGATCGAAAATGAACGCCTTAAAAAAAACTATACAGTCCAGAAGACCGACGATGGACAGACTGTATTTATACCTTTAAGGCCGAAGAATTCGAAATCATAAAAACCTTGTCTCATGAGTATTCGATAAAAACACTTTGCGAGGTAATGGAGGTCAGTCGGGCCGGTTATTATAAATGGCTGAACAAAAAGGCAACAAAGAAGGATATAAGACGCGCCGAGGCAGTTGAACTTGTAACAAAGATCCATGCAGAGCACAAGTCACACGGATATCGATGGACGGCTGCATATATCCGCATAAACTGCAGAAAAAAGATAAGCGACAACTTCGTGTATAAAATATACAGGATTTACGGATTGAAGGCTGAAACGAAGCATCGAACAAAATACAGACCGAGGAAAGTAAAGGACAGGTATCCAAACCTGATATTTTCGACTTGGGATACGGTGGACAGGCCAAGACAGGTCATAGTTTCCGATATGACGGCATTCTGGGCAAGCTATCAGTATTGGGAACTGACAATGTATTTCGATGTGTTCACCAAGCAGATTTTGAGCTGGAGCTTGTCATATAACCGCGGAGACAGGAGAACATACATAAACGGACTAAAGGACTTGCTGGAACTTCTTGAAGGTGTTCCTTCAGAAGAGAATATTACGGTGATTCATACAGATCAGGGATCTGTTTATTCCTCAGTTGCCTACAATGAACTGATTAAGGATCCAAATATTTATCGTTCGATGAGTCGAGCAGGAAAACCGACAGACAATCCTGTGAACGAATCATTGAACGGTTGGATCAAAGAAGAGCTTTTCACAGATTTTAATCTGGAAAAATCAAAGGATGTGCCAGCCCTGATTGACCGATACATAAAATTTTATAACGGAATGCGACCTTGTTATGCATTGGGCTACGATACACCCAATCATTACGAGCAAAAATACAGGGATGGAGAACTTGAAAAGAGGGAAACCTTCAGAAACAGAATCCTAACCGATACACCCAAGTTTGTTCAGCAAAAACTGTCTACTTCTGTAAATGAAAACAAAGGATTTTATTCAGATTTGTCTACTTATAGCAAAGAAGATGAAAACA
>JAZUKG010000196.1:0-35732 GCA_045643145.1 Lachnospiraceae bacterium
CCCGGCTTTGCAATATTTGCAGCCTGTTGAATGCGCTTAAAAGGCTTTTCTTTTGTACCATCGCCTTCTAATACAGCGCTACCATTTACATAGTATTTCATAGATACCTCCTAATATTTCTAATATAAAAATATTGTAATCATATATGAAAAGAAAATCTATTTGTATAGTAAACAAAGTAATATAACCACGCTTTGTATAATAGTCACAAGTAGGGATTTGTATAGCATGATTCTTTGAAATAATAGAATATAAATGATTTATGTTGTGTTATCATGCCGTGGTGGTATAATACAGAAAGCTAACTATATATAATGAAATTGAAAGCTGAGATTGTATAGGATAATATGTGACATATGACTGTACGGACTGAGACATGATGAAGGATAGATAGGTAGAGTGTAAAATGAAAAAAATCATAGAACTGTTTACCATCTTTTTTAAGATTGGAGCATTTACCTTTGGCGGCGGATACGCCATGCTACCGCTGATTCAAAGAGAGATTGCGGATGAAAAAGAATGGATTACGCAGGAAGATATTTTAAATATGACGGCAATATCGGAATCGACACCGGGGCCGATTGTTGTAAACATGGCAACCTTTGTAGGATTCAAGGTGGCCGGTTTTTGGGGAGCGTTCTTTTCAACGCTCGGAGTCGTACTACCATCCTTTCTCATTATATCCCTGATTTCAACAGTGCTTCGAAGTGTTCAGAATAATATCTGGGTGGAAAAAGCTTTTGAAGGGATTCGAATCGGGGTACTGGCGTTGATTGCAAAATCATTGGTGTCATTGTATAAGCAGTGTCCAAAGGGAAAATTGTCTTATTTTGTGATGGGAATGGCATTTGTGCTGGTAGCGGTATTTCATGTTCATGTGCTTTTGACAATCATAATATGCGCACTGACAGGCCTTTTTCATACCTTTGTATTATCAAAATCGCAGGTAAAAGCAAAGATTCAAAACAGCGAAGAGAAGGAGGGCGAAAGTAATGATTTACATTAAGCTTTTTTATACCTTCTTCAAGGTCGGAGCATTTACTTTTGGCGGAGGACTAGCCATGCTGGCACTGATTCAGGAAGAGGTCGTAAAAAACGGCTGGATCAGTCAGGAAGAGATTTTGAACTTGGTGGCAATCAGTGAGAGTACACCGGGACCTTTTGCGATTAATATTTCTACTTTTTCCGGAATGACTACGGCAGGGATTTTGGGTGCTTTGTGTGCAACCCTCGGAATCGTACTTCCCTCCTTTTTAATCATTTTAATGGTAGCAAAGGCGTATCAGAAATATCAAAATAGTAGACTTGTAAAAGGTTTAATGTCAGGACTTACTCCGGCGGTGATTGGACTAATCGCATCGGTAGCAATCTCCACCTTTCGTACGATTTTTTTAAAAGGCGGGGGACCGGAGCAGCCGTTCTTTACCATCGGCTTTTGGATTCGAATGGCTGTACTGGCAGTTATGTATTATTTGACCGTGAAAAAGGTACATCCTATTTTCGTGATTGCATTGTCAGCTGTCATAGGAATTTTTGCATCGCAATTCTTTTATATATAAATTTAAGGAAACACTTATTAGTTTCAGAAATAAATAATCCAGTTAAGATAATATTTACCAATTTCGGAAATGAATAACTGAATAGAGAAACAAATGTAAAATCGGGAAAATAAATTGCTGAATGGAGTTCATAATATCTGGAAAAAGGTTATAATATAATTACTTGGCATAGCTTTATGCCATAAGACGATTTGATTTTGAGAGGGAATAAAGTGTCAGAAAGTAATAGAAATCTTTCGGGACAGGAAAAGCAGTTTGTAAAAATGACGCAGACACCTGTTCCGTCGTTAATATTGAAGCTGGGTATTCCAACGACGATCAGTATGCTCATTACCAGTATCTACAATATGGCGGATACCTTTTTTGTAGGTAAATACGGAACCAGCGCTTCCGGAGCAATCGGAGTCGTTTTTGGATTGATGGCTATTATTCAGGCGTTTGGTTTTATGTTTGGACAGGGAAGCGGTAGTATCTGCTCGAGAGCACTCGGGGCCAAGGATACGGACAAGGCTTCGAAATATGCATCCACCGGATTTGCATCAGCATTTATCAGCGGATTGGTTATTATGATATTGGGTATTATTTTCATTGAGCCACTCGTATATATGCTGGGAAGTACGGAAACGATTTTGCCATATGCAAAAACCTATACCTTTTTTATCTTATTATCCGCACCGTTTATGTGTGCCGGATGCGTGATGAACAATTTGCTCAGATATGAAGGACAGGCCTTCTTCGCCATGATTGGACTGGGTATGGGAGGTCTTTTAAACATATTTGGTGACTGGTTATTAATGAGCAAATTTCATTTAGGAGTTATGGGAGCCGGTATTTCGACTGCAGTTTCCCAGACCATCAGCTTTTGCATTTTAATATCTGTCTTTTTGAGAGGAAAAACCTCCGGAAAGATAGCATTTAAGTTTATGTCACTAAAACCGGCAGATGTGATGCAAATCGTGACCATTGGTTTCCCGAGTCTGGTCAGACAGGGACTTACCAGTGTTTCTACAATGATGCTGAATAAAAGCGCAGGAATATATGGCGATGCAGCGGTGGCAGCGATGTCGATTGTCAATCGTATCTGTTTCTTTACCTTTGCATGTTGCCTCGGAATCGGACAGGGATTTCAGCCGGTCAGCGCATTCAATTACGGCGCAAAAAAATACGACAGAGTGCGCAAGGCATTTTTCTTTACCTGGTTATTTGGTGAAATTCTGCTGGGTATTACAGCGATTGTCGGATTTTTCTTTGCAAAAGATCTGGTATCAATATTTAGAGATGACGCAATGGTAGTTGCCATAGGAGCACCGGCGTTGATGGCTCAGTTCGCGGGACAAATCTTTCAGCCGTTTGCAGTCTGCACCAATATGATGTTTCAAAGTGTAGGCAAAACCAAGGAAGCAACCTTTATGTCTGTGCTTCGAAGTGGTTTATTCTTTATACCGGCACTGCTCCTATTCACCAAATTATTTGGTTTATGGGGTGTTCAGTATACGCAGGCCATTTCAGATGTGGTTACCTGTTTTGTATCAGTACCATTTGCCATTCATTTTTTGAATAGTTTAAAGGTAAAACAGCATCTGGTGTCAAATAATATATGAAAACAGTGAATAGCTCGATTGTAAATAATTGACGCAAAAGAAAGGAAGAAAAGAAAATGAAAAAGATAGTATCCATGATTTTAATCGGACTTATGACAGCCGTTTTGGCAGGATGTGGGCAGAAGGCTGCAACCAGTACCAATTCTTATAATCAGGCAGTAGAAATATTAGATGTTATTTGGGATAGTGTACCGGAAGAAAATAAATTTGCATGCTTTGGCGGAAATGTATCCAGTCCCGAGGAAAACAAACCGGGAACACTTTTAGCCACTGATACAGATAGTCTGGGCTATATGGCACTTTGGCCGGAAAGCTTAAACGGCAATGTGGATGATGCAGCTACCTTAATTCATATGATGAATGCCAATACCTTTACAGGAGTATGTATCAAGGTAAAAGGCGTAAAAGCGGATGAGATCGTAAATACCGTTGAGGAAAGAATCACAACGAATCAGTTTATGTGCGGGTTCCCTGAAAAATTAGTGATTGCTACTTCAGGAGACTATATTTTCTATGCATTTGGTGCAACGGATATTATCAGTGATTTTTTAGAAGGTGTTAACAAAGTTGAAGGAGCAGCAGTCAAGGTAGACAGACCTTTAGAATAAAAGTATGTTATTTTCAAGTATCCCATTTTTATTTTATTTTTTACCGATATTCTTTCTTTGCTATATCTTGATTCCGGGGCGCGGAAAAAATGCAGTACTGCTTTTATTCAGTATTCTGTTCTATGCCTGGGGAGAACCCAGATATGTGCTGTTGATGGGAATCGGAATTTTATTAACCTATACAGAAGGTATATGGATTGAAAAATACAATGATACAAAAAAAGGAAAGGTTCTTACGGTGGTTTCAGTCATCGTAAGCCTTTCTATTTTAGGTTATTTTAAATATGCAGATTTTTTCCTGCAGTCCTTTAGCAGGGCGACAGGAATTCAAATTCCTCTTTTGAAAATAGCCCTTCCTATCGGTATCAGTTTTTATACCTTCCAGATGATCAGCTATATATTGGATGTAAACAGAAAAACAGTAAGGGCACAAAGAAGTCTGATTGATTTGGCGACTTACATAGCTATGTTTCCACAGCTGATTGCCGGACCTATCGTCAGATATGCAGACATTGAACCGCGTTTAAAGGAAAGAGAGTTAAGCTTTAGCCGCGCGGCAGACGGTATGCTGCTTTTTACCGTCGGACTGGGGAAAAAGGTACTGATTGCCAATGCTCTGGGAGAATTCTGCGATAGATTTGCGGCATCGGAAAAAGGTCTTGTATATGTCTGGGTATATGCTTTGGCAGTTGCTATGCAGATTTATTATGATTTTTCCGGATACAGTGATATGGCAATCGGATTGGGGCGTGTCCTGGGATTTGATTTTTCCAAAAACTTTGATTATCCGTTTATCTCAAAAAGTGTGACAGAGTTTTGGAGACGCTGGCATATTTCGTTGGGAAGCTGGTTCCGAGATTATCTGTATATTCCGCTGGGAGGCAACAGAGTATCTCCGATGAGACATATTTTGAATATAACGGTGGTATGGCTGGCAACCGGACTGTGGCATGGTGCTGCCTGGAACTTTGTGATATGGGGAGCTTTCTTTGCCGTTTTTTTGATATTGGAAAAGAAGTTTTATTATAAATGGTTAAACGAGCGAAAAGTGATAAATCATATCTATTTAATTTTTTTGACAGTGGTAAGTTTTCTGGTTTTCCATGCAGATACGATGGCTCAGGGCATGCGGGAAATCGGAATGTTGTTTGGATATGGTTGTCATGGACTGCTGGCAGGAGCCAATGCATATGAGCTTCGAAATTATGCCGTTATTTTGTTTATAGCTTTACTTGGCGCTACGCCGCTGGCAGCAAATACAGTAGCAAAAATCAGACAAAAAGATACGGGAGCTATTGTGCTTTCGATATGCAAGCCGCTCTTTATCTTGGCGGTTTGGCTGCTTGCTACCGCTTCTTTAGTAAATGGTTCTTACAATCCGTTTTTATATTTCAGATTCTAGGATGCATAGCATATTCCGTGAATTCATTATGCAAAGTAAAACATGAATGGTTCCGGCCGTACACGATTGAGACAAGGGATAGTTATATGACAGAAAAAGAAAAACAAAATCAAGATTTATTACAGTCAAATGCTGAAACGAGTAAAATACATATTTTCTCAGACTATGTGTCGCTGGGACTGATTGCTGCCTTTATTCTGATCTTTTTTATCGGAAGCATTTGTAAGACTCCTGAAAAAGTATCCGTAAGTGAGAGAAGAACGCTGGCTACCATGCCAAAGCTTACCGTCAGCAGTGTCTTTGCTCAGGATAATAAAAAGAGCTTTATGAGTGAGTTTGAAGCCTTTAGTCAGGATCAGTTTTTAGGTAGGGACGCTTTTCGAAAAATGAGCTCTGTCTTTCAGAAATACATTCTGCTTCAAAAGGAAATGAACGGGATTTATATGGTAAAAGATGGGCAGGGGGAGTATGCAGTCAAGATAGAAAAGCAGCAGGATGAAAAGGCACTTGATTATGCGGTTTCCAGAATGGAGTTTATTTCGCAAAAGTATCTGGGGGATAACGCGGTATACGTATCATTTATTCCGGATAAGCATTATTTTACAGGAAAAAACCAGGGATATCCGAGCATGGATTATGATGAAATATATGAAATGCTGATTGAAAAAAGCAGCAAATTTGCATCCTATATTGATGTAAAATCCCAGCTATCGCTCAGTGATTATTACCAGAGTGACAGCCATTGGAAACAGGAGAAGATACTGCCGGTGGCAGATCGTTTGCTAAAGGGAATGGATACAGAGAGTGGTCTGTTATCTCCCGGCGAAAGTCAGCTGGAAACTATCCTGGCAACAGATTCTTTTTATGGTGTGTACTACGGACAGGCAGCACTTTCTATGAATACGGACAGCATTTATTATCTGACCGGTCCTCAAACAGAAGCTATGAAAGCCTACAATCTGGAAGGAAGTCAGCCAAAGGAGATTCCGATATATGACTTGAAAAAGGCAGAGGATAAGGATCCGTACGAACTGTTTTTGGATGGACCGATATCTCTGATTACCATTGAAAATCCGAATGCGACGACGGAAAAAGAACTAATTCTTTTCAGAGATTCCTTTGGAAGCAGTATAGCCCCGCTTTTGGCAACCGGTTATCAAAAGGTAACACTGGTGGATATTCGATATTTATCGCCTATGATGCTGGACCGATTTATTCATTTTGAGGGAGCAGATGTTTTATTTCTCTATAGTATTCCTGTGCTAAATACAGCAACCTCTCAGTTTTTGTAGAAAAGTGATATTTTTAGAACTATCTGTTATTGCATTCTCATGAACATAGGGCTACAATAAGCAACATGGATTTATGTATTAATCACAAAAAGATGAGGATAAATTCATATGAATTTACCTAAATAATAATCTTTGTGACAGGTAGTGTCCGTTGAAACAGAAAGTTGTGAATTGTGACAAGAAATAAAGGAGAATGAAATGAGTCAGGTAGAAGCAAAAGAGAAAAACGCTGTTAAGATGATTGACGAAAATACTCCGCTGTTATCCATAGCGGGACCTATGTTCTTTGAACTGTTTTTGGGTATTTTATTAAACAATATTGATACGGTAATGCTGAGCCATTATTCTGAAAATGCAGTAGGAGCGGTAGGAAATGCAAACCAGCTGATGTTCTTTACTATGCTTTTGATGAACATTATTGCAACGGCTACTTCTGTTGTAGTGGCGCAGTACCTGGGTGCAAAGCAGTATGAAAAGATGAATCAGATTTATACTCTGGCGCTGGTATTTAACTTTTTACTGGGATCTTTGTTAAGTATCGGAATGGTTTGCGGCAGGGGAGTATTCTTATCCATGCTGAATGTATCTCCGGAAATGAAGCCGTATGGTATGACATACCTTAGCATTGTAGGTGCTTTTTTATTTGGTCAGGCCTGCTTTAATGTTATGGTGCAGATTCTTCGTTGTAATGGTTATACCAAGATTGGTATGTACATATCTCTGATTATTAATATCATTAATATTGTCGGAAACTATACCTTCCTTTACGGACCATTGAAATATTTGGATTTAGGTGTAGCCGGTGTTGCGATTTCGACGATTGTAGCCCGACTTGTAGCTCTTATTTTTGCGATTTCTTTCTTTTATTACAAAAAGATTGGACGAATTTCGCTCAAATACCTTCGTCCTTTCCCGGGAGCTATGCTGCTTCAGATGATCAAAATCGGACTTCCGTCTGCAGGAGAAAACTTATCTTATAACATATATCAGATGGTATTATTGTCTTTTATTAACCGTATGGGCAATGATTCGGTTAATGCCAGAGTATACTGCAATTCGATTATTGCCTTTGGTATGATTTTTTCCAATGCAGCCGCCATGGCAACACAGATTATTACCGGTCGACTGGTCGGCGCTGGCAAGCCGAATGCAGCGTATAAGAGGCTCTTCCAGACCCTTAAGTTGTCACTCCCTATTACAGGTAGCATTGCCACCATTAACTGGCTCTTATGTCCGTATACGCTGCGTATATTCACATCCAATGAAGTGATTATCAAGATGGCATTCTGGATTATGTTTGTAGATATCTTTATTGAGCTCGGAAGATGTTTGAATATGACCCTTGTAAACAGTTTGAAGGCAGCAGGAGATTACATGTTCCCTCTTCTTGTCGGACTGGTTACGATGTGGGGACTTGGGGCTACTTTAGGCTATACCTTTGGTGTTGTATTTGGACTTGGCGTAGCCGGAGTATTTATGGGTACTGCTTCTGATGAATGCATCAGAGGACTGATTGTTCTTCATCGCTGGTACAAAAAGAAATGGTATGGCAAAGCAGTCGTAGAAGCAAAAAAGGATGAAGAAGAATCCGCATAAGAACATCCAAAAACAAACTTGTGACATATGCTCTGATAGGGTATGATAAAGAAGTGGAAATAATATCGAATATGGAGCAGTTATGAGCAGAAAAAGACTTTTTGATATCATGCAAATCGGAAATAAAAATGATACAGTCAGCAGGCTGTTTGACTATTTTATTACGATTGCAATTTTTGTGAACTTATTTGTAACCTTTACATTGACCTTTCAGCTGAGTGAAAGTACATTGGCCGTATTCAGGACCATAGAACTGGTGACGATGGTAATTTTTTCGGTTGAATATGTTCTTTCCATTTTTACGGCCAATTTTCTGTATCCGGGAAAAAGCTATGCAAAGTCAGTGTTATTATTTATGTTTTCGTTTTACGGACTTATCGATTTGTTAACCGTGTTGCCGTATTGGCTTCCGTTTGACACGATTTACGGAATGGGAGTATTTCGAATTGTTCGAGTTATCCGTATTTTCCATCTGTTCCGTGTAAACAGTCAGTCTGATGCATATCATGTGATTGTATCAGTTATCAAGGAAAAGAGAGGGCAGTTGTTATCCTCTATTTCGTTAATTGGTATTCTGATGCTGTCAGCGTCCTTTTTGATGTACAGCGTGGAACACCCGGCGCAGCCTGAGATTTTTGACAATGCATTCTCGGGACTCTGGTGGGCAGTATCTACTGTACTTACTGTAGGATATGGTGATATTTATCCGATTACTACCATCGGAAAGGCAATGGCAATCGTGATTTCTATTTTGGGAGTTATGATTACTGCGATTCCAACCGGTATTTTAAGCGCCGGATTTAGTGAAAATTATCGTGAGACCAAGATGGTGAGCAGACGTGAAGGAGTGACCTTTACGATTCATATAAAAAAGGGAAATGTCTGGATTGGACAACAGGCAGATACTTTATATGAGACCAATAATATCAGCGTAGAATCCATTATCAGAGGACATACGCAGGTTCCTGTCAAAGGGACAGTGATTCAGGAACGCGATATTCTGATTTGCAATTCATATTAATTTACCGCATCAATTTTATTTCCAAATCATATGAAATCCGCACAGAATGATTAACATTACCAAATTACATACCGTAAAATAAATCAGATATTTACCACGTTTTTCCGGATAATGTTTAGCGAGCTGTTTGTAGGAAATGAGGCTGGCCATAGAAGCAATCAGGGTTCCGAGACCTCCCACATTGGTACCGATAATCAGCGCCTTTACATTTCTGGTAAAGCCGGATAACAGCAGGGCAGCAGGGACATTACTGATCACCTGACTGGCTAAAACAGCAGCAGGAATTTCGTGTCCTTTGATGATACCCTGAAGGAATGCATGAAAGCTTTCAATCTTGGATACATTTCCGATAAATACAAAGAATCCAACAAAGGTTCCGAGCAGAGTATAATCAATCTTGGCAAATAAATCTCTGTCCTGGATCAGCAGAAAGATACAAACAACGACAGCTACTACCAGCGGCGATAAAATCTTGAGTACACAAAGCAGACAAAGAATAAATAAAATGATGTAAAAAGCGAAACGAAGATAAGAAAAGGTTTCGCTTTTTTTCTTTGTCAGTGAAAGACCGGATAACTCTTCTTTTGGAACGGTAAAGCACATAATGGTCAGGCATACCAGGGATAATAAGCTATACGGAAGCATTAATAAAATAAATTCATCCAGTTCCATTCCGGATCTGGCATATAAATAGAGGTTTTGCGGATTTCCCAGCGGCATCAGCATACTTCCGAGGTTTGCAGCAATGGTTTGCAAGGCGATGAGTTTGATTAATAAATCGTTTCCGTCAATCATGTTCAAAACAATCATGGTCAGCGGTACAAAAGTAATCAGTGCAACATCGTTTGTAATAAACATACTGAAAAAGAACGGAAGAAACATCAAAATGAAGGCCAGCTGACGTTTCGTTTTGATGCTGCTTAGCAGAAAGGAAGCAATCAAATCAAAAATTCCCAGCTTTTGAAATCCTGCCATGGTTGCCATCAGACAGAATAACAGTAATAAGGTATGAAAATCGATATAGCCTAAATAGTCTTTGCTGATTGGGACAAAACACATAGAAATAAGTCCTAATAAGATAGCAATGACAAATACCGTTTCTTTTTTAATAAATGCAATTATTTTCTCTTTCATTTTTTCTCTTTCTTTGAATCCCTCGCCATGCAAAAATCAGCTATGCCGATTGGCTCACAATTCTATTACATTGATGCTGTATCGTAAGCGTTCACAGTTATCCAGCGATAATCATACCACCGGTATGTCTTCTTGTCATGATTTGAATTACACAAAAAATAGGAGGTCTTGGTAACATACATATAGCAAAATGCATCTTAATGACCGATTTCTACCACATACCATAAGTGCTATTGTAACTTTTTTCTTCTCTGCTATGCTAGCCTTAGATAGTGATAAGTCAAAAAGGAGAACGCAATGAGTATAGAAAATGTAATTGAAGTAAATCATCTCGTAAAGCGATACGATCAGTTTGAAGCAGTAAAGGATATTTCCTTTCAGGTACAAAAGGGTGAGCTGTTTGGTTTTCTGGGAGTAAACGGAGCAGGTAAGTCAACCACCATCAATATGCTGTGTACACTGTTAAAACCAACCGGCGGAAATGCAATCGTAGCAGGATGTCAGCTGGGAAAGGAAAATGAAGCCATCAAACGAAAGATTGGAGTTGTCTATCAGCACAATGTATTAGACAGCTTGTTAACCGTGGAGGAGAACCTAAAACTTCGAGGCAGTATGTTTACAGGAAAAGATGTGAATCTGAAAAACAGAATGCAGGAGGTAACTGAGATTCTTTCTCTGGAGGAGGTTTATAAAAGACCTTACGGAAAGCTTTCGGGCGGACAGAAAAGAAGAGCTGAAATCGCTGCAGCACTTCTTCACAGACCGGAAATCTTGTTTTTAGATGAGCCTACAACTGGGCTGGATCCGGCAACCAGAGTCAGTGTATGGGAAACGGTAGAAGGTCTTCAAAAAAAGCTCGATATGACCGTATTTTTGACAACGCATTATATGGAGGAAGCGGCCAAGGCAAATCATATCGCAATTATGAACAGGGGAAGTCTCGTAGAATATGCGACTCCGTTTGAGTTAAAAGAAAGCTATGCCAAGGATAGACTTCTGATTGCAGCCGGTGATGCATTTCAGATGAAAAGTATCAGAGAAGAGTTGGCCAGGGAAGGCTACCAAACAGCAGAAAAAGAGGGAAGAATTGAATTGACACTTTCCGATACCAAGCAGGCTTTGGATATCCTGGGGAATATCAGAGATCGGATACAGGGCTTTGAAGTGCTTCAGGGCACCATGGATGATGTATTCTTAAATGTAGAGCAAAAATATAATGCAAGTTAACTTATATAAAAGATTGTAGAAAGGAAAACATATGAAAGCATATTTACAATTAACCAAAAGAAACTGTTTATTATATATCAGAGATAAGGGAGCCGTTTTCTTTTCCT
The DNA here is from genome assembly GCA_045643145.1 of Lachnospiraceae bacterium. Classification (GTDB taxonomy): domain Bacteria; phylum Bacillota; class Clostridia; order Lachnospirales; family Lachnospiraceae; genus SVFI01. Next base: position 11,548 of record JAZUKG010000196.1, read on the forward strand.
TATTATCCATGCTCATTGTGCTTTTGCTGATGCTGGTATTTTTAGGACATATGAATATCAATACCATTACCGGTCTGTTGGAGCAGTACGGCGGATCGCGTGATGCAGCTATGGATGAAAGCAATGCCAGACATCTCATTGAGTATTGGACATTGGCAGGTATTTTGACAATCAATTCCATTACAGTAACAATGGCAGTTATGACACAGATGGTCAGAGACAAGGATCACAACATTTTGTCCAGTTTTTTAGCCAGCCCGGTTTCAGAAGCAGTATTAGCACTGGCTTATATTTCTGCTGCAATCGTAATCGGAACTTTGATGTGTATTGTTCCGTTTGGAGCAGCGCTGGGATATATTGTAGCTACCGGCGGTGTCATGCTTGGAGCAGCCACCATTGTAAAACTGATGGGATGTATTTTATTAAACGTAATTATCTTTTCGATTATTACATACTTTGAAGCATGCATGGTGGACAGCATGAGTGCCTGGTCAGGACTGAATACAGTGGTGGGTACCCTGGTAGGATTTTTCGGAGCGGTATATCTTCCGATGGGTTCTCTTCCCGAAAAGGTCGGCACGGTGTTGAAGTGTCTGCCGATTCTTCACGGAACCTCTTTGATGAGAAAACTTTGCTGTCAGGGAATGCTGGACAAAACCTTTGACGGAATGCCGGATCAGCTCATCACCGAATACCAAAATGCAATGGGAATTACCGTTGAAATAGGAGATAAAGTGGTAGGCGCCGGATTTCAGGTATTCTTTATGATTGCTTGTGGCATTGCAGCCTTTGGTGGTATGATGTTGATAAGATTTTTTAATAGGAAACGGTGAATCATATGAAGATAACTATTTTAGACCCGAAAGAAGGGGAAGAAGAGGAAATTATCGTCAAATGCAAAATGCTGGATGATGATTTGCTGAATTTGTTAAACAGGTTTAAACAAGGTGATAACAAACTAAACGGATACTGTAACGGAAAAATTCAGATTTTAGAGCAGCAAAATATCTACTATTTTGAAGCAGTGGATCAAAAGGTGTTTGCATATACCAAAGAACAGGTATATGAGATGAAATATAAACTGTATGAGCTGGAAGAAAAGTTAGCTACGGATACCTTTTTGAGATGTTCAAAATCGATGATTATGAATTTGGATTTGGTAAAGCAAATCAATCCGGGATTTAACGGCCGCTTTGAGGCAATTCTCAAAAACGGAGAAAAGATAATGATTTCAAGACAGTACGTACCGCTTCTGAAAAAGAAGCTGGGATTGTAGAAAGGAGGTCAAAATATGGATAACACAAATAGAAAATATTATATAAAAGCTATTTTTGATATATTCCTGAGTATATTAGCTTGGAACGTTTTGGCTTCTGCCATTTTTATTACCATATTTTTCGATGTAAACGAGGTCGCACTGAGTGTATACTTCCTGTGGGAGCTGGTGGCAATTGCTTTCTTGTGTGCACTTGGCTCGGTGCTAATCTATGGAGACAGAGAGAAACACGGGAAAACGGAAGCGGTGTTGAGACCGTTTTTAGCCTTTTTATATGTCGATGCTCTATATGTAATCGGCGGAAGTAAATTAGGCTGGTTTCACATAAAAGGAATGCAGATTATCATTCTGGAAATTTTGATTATTGCAGGCTTTTTATTTGTGACATTTTATAATTACCACAGAGATTTACAGCAGGCCAAGCAAATCAATGCAAGGCTCAAAATGAGAAACGGAGAGTAAGTATTGTCACATCTTTTTTATGGCTTCATATATTAGTCTATATAGCCTATATGGAGCGTGTATATGCAAAACACAGAGGTTTGTCTGCTCGGCGGCGATGCCAGAATTTATTATTTCGGAAAGCTGCTAAAGGAAAAAGGATTTACTGTCAGCATGGGATTTGAGAAGGGACAAAGACTTCATCAAAGCAGGATTGTAGTCGCATCTGTTCCGCTGATTCAAAATGGAGCTGCCTGGATTTGGACAGGAGCAGAAACGGATGGCGAGACTCCGAAATTTGCTGCAAAAAGTATCTCTCCTACAGAGTTTGTAAAGATGCTCGGTCCCGGACAAATTTTAGTAGCCGGAGCGGTTCCGGATGAGCTGAAAGAGCTATGTCAGAAAAAGGATGTAACAGTGATTGACCTGTTAACAGAAGAAGCCTTTGCTATATACAATGCGATTGCAACCGCGGAAGGCGTGATTTTAGAGGCTCTGTTAAAAAGTGAGGAAAACCTCCATAAAAGCAGAGTGTTGGTATGGGGATTTGGCCGATGCGCCAAAGTAATAGCAGATAAGTGCAAAGGGATGGGAAGCTATGTAACCATTTGTGCCAGAAAGGAAGCAGATTTAGCCCTGGCGGATGCGCTCGGATATGAGACGCTCTCTTTTAAAGAGGCAACCGGCGATCTGGGATGTGAGGCGCTGGCAAGCTTTCACATCATGATCAATACAATACCGGCTGTGGTATTAACGGAAACTATACTTAGGCAAACCAGGGAGGATATTTTAATTTTGGATATTGCATCCAAAAAAGGCGGCGTAGATTATGACGCGGCAAATAAACTGAATATACGAGCTTTTTTGTGTCCGTCACTTCCCGGGAAATACGCGCCAAAGGCGTGTGCAAAAGGAATGACTGATATCTTTATGAAGTATGCAAAAGACCTTCTCGAATGACCTTGGAGAGGGTCGTTAAAAACTACTACAATATTTTATAAGGAGCGTTATCATGTCAGTACTGGGCAAAAAGATAGGAATTGCTTTGACAGGATCTTTTTGTACTTTTGATAAAATCTTTGAGGAAATGGAGAACCTGGTGAAAAAAGGTGCGGATGTATATCCTATTTTTTCTGATGCATCGCAGAGTCTGGAGAGCCGATTTGGAACGCCGGGAGACTTTCTGCTCAATGCAGAAAAAATCACAGGGAAAAAACCTATGACGACAATTCCGGAGGTTGAACCAATCGGACCAAAGGGATATCTCGACGCACTGATTTTATTCCCATGTACCGGAAATACCGCTGCAAAGCTGGCAAACGGAATCACAGACACGCCGGCACTTATGGCCGCCAAAGCTCATCTTAGAAATAATAAGCCCTTGGTTGTATCCATCTCAAGCAATGATGCTTTGGGAATGAATATGAAGAACATAGGGCTTTTATTAAATACAAAAAATATCTATTTTGTTCCGTTCGGACAGGATAATTATGCGAAAAAACCGAATTCTCTGGTAGCACACACGAACCTTTTGATACCGACAATTGAAGCAGCCTTTGAAGGGAAACAGATTCAGCCGCTTTTGCAAAATTATGAAATGTAGAAAAGGAGTGTGCAAAAAGAAGTTCTATGAAAGAAATCAAAAAAAGACAGTTTACCTGTTATTTAAAAGGCGAGTTTTATAATGCAAAAGAACTTGAGGATGAACTGACGCTATTAGGAGCAAAGCTTTACAGAGGAACAGATGAGGAAATTCTGGTAGAAGGTTTTGACTTAATGGGAACTGAATTTATAAAGAAAATAAACGGTGTTTTTGCAATCATTCTTTGGGACGAAAAAAGCCACAGACTGTATTTGATTCGAGACCGATTGGGAGTGCAAACCATGTATTATTGTCAGCAAAATACTGAGTTTCATTTGGGCTTTTTCGTAAAGGATTTACTAAAGGATGATGATATGGATAGAAAAACAGGAAGAGAAGAACTGTGTGAACTTTTAGGACTCGGACCTGCCAAGTCGCCCGGGAAAACTTTGTATGCGGGAATCAAAGAAGTGTTACCGGGAAGTTATGTGGTAATAGAGGCAGCTGATATTGATTGCCGCTTTTCTTTTATCACGGCATTAAGCGGCAAATGCCTTTTCGAAAAGACCTACTGGGAGCTTTCCTGCAAAGAGCATACAGAAAGCTATGAGGATACGGTAGAGCATGTCAGAAGCCTGGTAGTGGATGCCATCAAAAGGCAGACACAGACAAATGAGGGCTTTTGCAGTTTACTTTCCGGAGGCGTAGATTCCAGTCTGGTAACGGCCATCTGCAGCAGCGAATTTGCCCAAAAGGGAATGCGCCTTGATACCTATTCCTTTGATTTTGCGGGAAATGATGTATATTTTAGGGCAAATGATTTTCAGCCGTCACTAGACAATCCGTATATTAAACAGATGGTAGCCTATTTGGATACCGGTCATACCTTTTTGACCTGTGACAGTGATGACTTATTTGAAAATCTGGATTCTGCAATGATAGCGAGAGATATGCCCTGTATGGCAGATATCGAATCCTCTCTTTATTTTTTCTGTCAAAAGGTTGGCTGCGGACACAAGGTGGCGATAACCGGGGAATGCGCCGATGAGGTCTTTGGCGGATATCCTTGGTTTCATAAAAGGGAAATGCTGATGGCAAATACCTTCCCGTGGTCCATGGATTTTGGCCCAAAGGAAACGATTCTAAAGGATAGTCTGATTCAGACTCTGCAGATAAAAGAATATGTAAGGGATGCCTATCAAAGTGCCCTCAAGCAGGCTCCAAAGCTGCCAGGAGAAGGGACACTTGAAAGCCGGAGACGAGAAATTGCATACCTTAATCTATTCTGGTTTATGCAAACACTTTTGCGTCGAATGGGGAGCTGTGCAGACGCAGCCAATATGACGGCCAGAGTGCCTTTTGCAGACTACAGACTGGTAGAGTATGTATTTAATATTCCATGGGAAATGAAAAACAAGGACGGCATTGTAAAGGGTATTTTGAGAAAGGCAGGAGAGAGTTATCTTCCGAATGAAGTGCTATACCGTAAAAAGAGTCCGTATCCAAAGACCTACGATCCGTATTATGAAAATACCGTAAAACGTGCATTGAAAAAGATATTGGAAAATGATAATGAGCCGATTCACGAACTGGTGGATAAACAAAAGGTAATGACCTATATGGAGACTCCCGCTGATTATGGAAGACCGTTTTACGGGCAGCTTATGGCAGGCCCTCAGATGATGGCATATCTTTTGCAGATCAATGCCTGGATGAAACAGTATCAAATTCAAATTTCACTATCCTAGATAATTTATACTGCTGATAAGCCTTAAAGACATCGGGACATGGATATAATAAAAACTCTGCTTCGTGCGAAGCAGAGTTTTTTACTATATTATGACCTATTGTTTAGGAAACCTTCATTTTTATAAAATCATAGGTTTCCAGGTTGTGCATATAAGTAACCAGTCTGTCATACAAAGGCTCGGCTTTTTCACCGTACTTTTCTTTTACCTTTAAGGCAATGTCATTTACACTGTGAGTGCCATCGCAAAGGGGATAAATAAAGCTGCCCATTTCTTCTAAATGCACCTGTGAAATTTTAGGTTTTTTGAAAAGAAGCTGCGCGATTTTATGGAAAAAGCCTTTGTTTTCAATATAGATAGTTACGATTCCTTCTTCATTTTGATCCCAGGTTAAGGTCGGATTTTGCACCGGAATCAAGTCTAAATAATTTTGCCCGTCTTTATACTGTTTCTTTGCCATAGTTATTTCTTCTTTGTTGATTTCTTTGCATAAATCATAACGCAGGCAATCATGATAATCGTCAGGATGACTCCGCCGATGGTACCTGTGTTAATGACACCTGAAAGATCCATAGCAGTATCCACTCCGATAACTGCGAGAATTGCCAGGATAATACCGACGAGGCCTTCTCCGGCAATCATTCCGGAACAGAACAGGATACCGCTGCCGGCTTCACTGCCGGCTTCTTTTCCGGCTTTCTTGTCCATATACCAGCGGATAATACCACCAAACATAATGGTACTTGAAAGCTCGAGAGGAAGGTAAAGACCAATGGCAACAGGAAGAACACTGATTCCGAGTACTTCAATTACGACTGCAATGAAGACACCGATAAATACCAGTCCCCAAGGAAGGTTACCATCCATAACACCTTCGATAATCATTTTCATGAGAGTTGCCTGAGGAGCGGAAAGAGCAGCAGATCCAAAGGACCATGCTTTATCCAAAAGGATTAATACGCCACCGATTGTAAAAGCAGAAATCACAGAACCGATGACTTCACCAATCTGCTGTTTCTTTGGTGTGGCCCCTAAAATATAACCGGTCTTTAAATCCTGTGAAGTATCACCGGCCATAGCGGCAACGATACAGATAATAGAACCGATTGCAATTGCTCCCTTCATACCGTGAGCTCCGGTATCACCGGTCAGCTTGAGGCAAAGAGTAGAGAATAACAAGGTGGCAATTGCCATACCTGATACAGGGTTGTTGCTGCTTCCTACGAGACCAACCATACGAGAAGAAACTGCTCCAAAGAAGAAGCCGAATACAATAATCAATAATGCGCCCAAAAGAGATACAGGAATCTGAGGTAAAATCCAAATCATGAGAGCGATGAGGAGAACACCTGCACCAATGATTCTCATATCGAGATCCTGATCTGTACGCTTTTGGCTGGTGTTTTTAGAATTGGACATTCCTTTGACTGCATCAATAAAGGTAGTTACAATCATTGGAAGTGTTTTTACCAAACTGATAATACCACCGGCTGCTACGGCACCGGCACCGATGTAGCGGATGTAGCTGGACCAGATAGCACTGGCTCCGCTTTCTGCATACATGGTAGCGATAGAAACGCTGCCCGGATATAAAATGGTTTCGCCGCCAAAGATTACGATAGCTGGGATTAAAACGAGCCATCCCAATAAACCGCCGGCAAACATATAAGCTGAAATCTTTGGTCCGCAGATATAACCTACACCAATCAGAGCCGGATAAACTTCTGCAGAAACTTCAGTTTTTAATGCCTTGATCGGAGCAGTGATAACACCCGGAACAATCTTGATTCCGTCTACCAAAAGCTTGAACAAGGCAGCCAGTCCCATTCCGGAGAATACGATACCTGCAGAAGCGCCGCCTTCTTCACCGGCTAATAAAACCTCTGCGCAGGCAGTTCCTTCCGGATATGGAAGTACACCGTGTTCTTTTACAATTAATGCGTTACGCAAAGGAACCATAAACAAAACACCAAGTAAACCACCGCAAAGAGCAATCAGTGAAATGCTGAGTAAGCTTGGCTGTTCTGTTACACCTTCTCTGGCCCAAAGGAATAAAACAGGCAGAGTAAAGATGGCACCTGCAGCTAAGGATTCACCGGCAGAACCGATGGTCTGAACCATGTTACTTTCCAGTATGGAATCCTTTTTCATAATGACACGAATGACACCCATGGAAATAACCGCTGCCGGAATTGACGCGGATACGGTCATACCTACTCGAAGTCCCAGGTATGCATTGGCTGCACCAAAGATAACTGCGAGAAGAATACCGATGAAGATGGATGTAAACGTGAATTCCGGAGTGATCTTTTCAGCCGGAATATAGGGTTTAAAATCTTCTTTCATGAATAACCTCCTATTTTTATTACATAGTCAGTTTATTATAACATTTTTTTTGTGCGCTTTCTATATCAAGGAAGTAATTGCTTTGCCTGCTTTTTCTTTACCGGCGGTATACAAAAAAAGAGAAGCTTCAAAAGAAGCTTCTCTCATATTTCATAAGTTTGTTTTATTTTTCTTTGATCTGTGCATGTATATCCTGAAGAGAAATAACTTCACATTCCGGATGAGTCTTCACATAGCTGATACCCTTTGCAGTAGCCATTGCAGCAGCAATAGTAGTCATATAAGGAATCTTAGCCTTGATAGCAGCTTTTCTTAAGTAGCTGTCATCATGAACACCATCTTTATCGATTGGTGAGTTGATAATTAAATCGATTTCACCATTTGCAATCATATCAGAGATGTTTGGACGTCCTTCGTAAAGCTTTTTCACCTTGGTTGCTTCAATTCCGGCTTCGTTGATGATATCGCAGGTAGTACCTGTAGCAACAATCTTGAATCCGCAATCAGCAAAGAGCTTAGCAACTTCAACAACTTCAGGCTTATCCTTACGGTTTACACTGATAAGAACACAACCTTCAGTAGGTAATTTTGTCTGAGTAGCTTCCTGAGCTTTGTAGAACGCTTCTCCGTAGTAGGTAGATAATCCTAATACTTCTCCGGTAGAACGCATTTCAGGTCCTAAAATCGGGTCAACTTCAGGGAACATGTTGAATGGGAAGACAGCTTCCTTTACTCCATAATATGGAATATCCATTTCCTTTAAGTTTGGAACCGGTGATGGACGACCTGTGATTTCTGAAGTAATGATTTCAGTAGCGATCGGTACCATACGGATGTTACATACTTTTGAAACGAGCGGAACAGTACGGCTGGCACGAGGATTTGCCTCTAATACATATACTTTTCCGTTTTCGATTGCATACTGCATATTCATAAGACCCTGAACGTGCATTTCTTCAGCAATCTTCTTTGTATATTCTTTAATAGTCTTTACATTTTCTTCTGTAATGTGAACAGATGGAATGATACAAGCACTGTCACCTGAGTGAACACCGGCAAGCTCGATATGTTCCATAACAGCAGGAACGAATGCATGTGTTCCGTCGCTGATCGCATCTGCTTCACACTCTAATGCGTGATTTAAGAAACGGTCAATCAGGATTGGTCTGTCAGGTGTTACACCAACAGCTGCATTCATATATCCAACCATGCTTTCATCATCGTAAACAACTTCCATACCACGTCCGCCAAGTACGTATGAAGGACGAACCATAACCGGATATCCGATCTTCTTAGCGATAGCTAAAGCTTCATCAACTGTAGTAGCCATTCCGGCTTCAGGCATTGGAATTTCTAACTTATCCATCATAGCACGGAATAAATCTTTGTCTTCTGCCAGGTCAATAACTGCAGGAGAAGTACCGAGAATCTTAACACCGTTCTTTTCAAGTTCAGAAGCGAGGTTAAGAGGTGTCTGTCCACCAAACTGAGCGATAACACCCAGCGGATTTTCTTTATTGTAGATGCTGAGTACATCTTCGAGTGTTAATGGCTCGAAGTAAAGCTTGTCTGATGTATCGTAGTCTGTAGAAACTGTTTCCGGATTACAGTTAACGATAATTGTTTCAAAACCGAGCTTCTTGAGAGCTAAGGATGCGTGAACACAACAGTAGTCAAATTCGATACCCTGTCCGATACGGTTTGGACCACCGCCGAGGATCATGATCTTTGGTTTGTCTGTATTAACCGGATTCTTATCCTCTGCATTGTAGGTTGAGTAGTAGTAAGCGCTGTCCTGAGTACCGCTTACATGAACGCCTTCCCAAGCTTCTTCTACACCGAGAGCGAGACGCTTGTTACGAACCTGTTCTTCATCAATTGCCAAAATCTGGCTTAAGTATTTATCAGAGAAACCATTTTTCTTTGCCTGAATTAATGCTTCATCACTTGGAAGAGAACCCTTGGAAGCTGCTAAAGCTTCTTCCTCTTCAACGAGCTCTTTCATCTGTTCGATGAAGTAAGCTTTTACTTTTGTAAGTTCGAAGATTTCATCTACAGTAGCACCTTTTCTGAGTGCTTCGTACATGATGAAGTGACGATCACTGCTGGCATTAGCCAAAAGCTTTAATAAATCTTCTTTGGACTTCTTGTTGTAATCCTTGGCATAACCGAGACCATAACGTCCTGTTTCCAAGCTTCGGATTGCTTTCTGGAAAGCTTCCTTGTATGTCTTACCGATACACATTACTTCACCAACGGCACGCATCTGAGTACCTAACTTATCTTCTACACCTTTGAACTTTTCAAATGCCCAACGAGCAAACTTGATAACGACATAATCTCCGTCCGGAACATATTTATCCAATGTACCGTACTTTCCGCATTCGATATCCTTGAGTGTAAGTCCTGCAGCCAGCATAGCTGAAACTAACGCGATTGGGAAACCGGTTGCCTTAGAAGCAAGAGCGGAAGAACGAGATGTTCTTGGGTTGATTTCGATAACGATAACACGATCTGTTACAGGATCATGAGCAAACTGTACGTTGGTACCACCGATAACCTCTACGGAATCAACGATACGATATGCCTGTTCCTGAAGACGAGCCTGAGTTTCTTCAGAAATTGTAAGCATTGGAGCTGAACAGAAGGAATCACCGGTATGAACACCGAGCGGATCGATGTTTTCGATGAAACAAACAGTAATCATGTTACCTTCTGAGTCACGAACTACTTCAAGCTCGAGTTCTTCCCATCCGAGGATGGATTCTTCTACTAAAACCTGTCCTACAAGACTGGCCTGAAGACCTCTTGCACAAACAGTACTTAATTCTTCTTTATTATAAACCAGACCGCCGCCGGCACCGCCCATGGTATATGCAGGACGAAGTACAACCGGATATCCTAATTTGTCAGCGATTTCGAGTGCTTCCTCTACAGAATAAGCAACTTCGCTTCGAGCCATTTCGATGCCGATAGCATCCATGGATTTCTTGAATTCGATACGGTCTTCACCACGTTCGATGGCATCTACCTGAACACCGATAACCTGAACACCGTATTTATCTAAAATGCCTTCCTTTGCAAGCTCTGCACAAAGGTTAAGACCTGACTGTCCACCTAAGTTTGGTAATACTGCATCAGGACGTTCTTTTTCAATAATCTGCTCTAAACGATGAACGTTTAAAGGTTCAATATAAGTAACATCTGCAATTTCCGGGTCAGTCATGATAGTAGCCGGATTTGAGTTTACCAATACGATTTCGTATCCGAGTTTTCTGAGCGCTTTACATGCTTGTGTTCCGGAGTAGTCAAACTCACAGGCTTGGCCGATGATGATTGGACCGGAACCAATGATCAATACTTTGTTGATGTCAGTTCTTTTTGGCATAATGTTTCTCCATTCCCTTATAATATTTGTTTGCATTTTTAATCCTAGTACAGGCAATATAACACAGGATATAAATGCTACATTCTGTACTATTTTATCATGCTAACGCAAAATAGCAACTTTTTTCTTTATTATTGTAAAAAAAGTAAAAAATTAGTACTTCTGATAGATATTTTTTTGCATATATGCTAAAATATAAAAGCGTAGTTCGAATGGAAAAAACAGAAGGTATTTCATATGTTTCGAACGGTATAGGATAGCAAAATAATGATTGCAGGGACGCAGTCGGAAAAATAAAAGACTATGGAGGGACTTTATTATGCATGAAAGTTTACAAAATGTAGTAAATGTATTGCCAACTATTCAAAACATCGTAGAGACAGGAGCCTATATTACGGTTCTTGATACAAACGGAACTGTAGTGGGGTACGCAATTCCGGATGGTGAAAAAGCAATGTTTGATATAGGTTCGCATCTGGAGGATCCGACAGGAGCATATCAGGAGGCAATTCGTACCGGAGAAAAGAGATTCAATTATCTTCCAAAGGAAGTAATGGGAAGTGCATTTGAGGGAATTATTTCTCCGATTAAGGATGATGCGAGCGGAATTGTAGTCGGATGTATTATTTACAGCTGTCCGGTAGACAAAAAGGAAAGCGTAATCAATACTACACAGAACTTCAAAACATCAATCAGTGAAATTCAGATTGATGTACAGAATATGATGGATGCAGTTGAGAATATGTCTCAAAAGCTTTCTGAAATGACAGAAAAAACAACCGGAGTAAAAACAGATGTAGGTGCAGCTACTCAGGTTGTAAAGAAAATCAGTAGCAATGCAGCCAGATCCAATATCCTGGCGCTGAATGCTTCTATTGAAGCTGCCCGAAGCGGTGAAGCAGGAAAAGGTTTCGCAGTCGTAGCTGCTGAAATGGGTAAACTGGCAAATGACAGTGGTAGCTCAGCAAAAGAAATTGATGAAAAGCTTTCAGAGGTTTCCAAGCATTTGAATATTATGGTAGATTCCAATGCGGGCGTAAATGAAGCTGCAAAACTTCAGCTTGACAGCATTGATGCTATGCATACAAAATTAAAAGAGATGCTTGCTTTAGCAGATGAAATGTTAACAACGGTTGAACATTTTAACGAATAAAATAAGGAAAACATAAAATATGCCATTAGATTTTTTCTAATGGCATATTGTGAGGAGAAAGAAATGAAAATCGGATTTGATAATGACAAATACTTAAAAATGCAATCAGAGCATATTCGTGAGAGAATTGCTCAGTTTGGCGACAAGCTCTATTTGGAGTTTGGCGGTAAACTGTTTGATGATTATCATGCATCAAGAGTGTTACCGGGATTTCAGCCGGATAGTAAATTAAAGATGCTTCTGCAGCTCAAGGATCAGGCAGAAATCGTAATTGTCATTAGCGCTGATGACATTGAAAACAACAAGACCAGAGGTGATTACGGAATCACCTATGATATGGATGTACTCAGATTAATTGATGCTTTCCATTCAGTTGGTTTATTTGTAGGAAGTGTAACCATCACAAAATATACAGGACAGGCCAGTGCGGCAAGTTTTAGAAATCGTCTTTCAGAGCTGGGTATCAAATCTTATCTTCATTATAAAATACCGGGATATCCGAGTGATGTGGAAACCATCGTAAGTGATGAAGGATACGGAAAGAATGATTATATCGAAACGGAAAGACCATTGGTAATCATTACAGCACCGGGACCGGGAAGCGGAAAAATGGCAACCTGTCTTTCTCAGATTTATCATGAAAATAAAAGAGGAATCAAAGCAGGTTATGCTAAATTTGAAACCTTCCCGATTTGGAATCTTCCGCTTCGTCATCCGGTTAATATTGCATATGAAGCAGCAACCGCTGATTTGAACGATGTCAACATGATTGACCCGTTCCATTTAGAGGCATATGGAAAAACAACCGTAAACTACAACCGAGATGTTGAAATCTTCCCTGTACTGAATGCAATGTTTGAACAGATTCTCGGAGAAAGCCCATACAAATCACCAACCGATATGGGTGTGAATATGGCCGGTAACTGTATCATTGATGATGATGCCTGTAAAGAAGCTTCCAACCAGGAAATTATCAGACGTTATTATCAGGCACTTGTGGATATTAAAAAGGGAAAAGGCTCAAAGGAAGTGCTTTATAAATCAGAACTGATTATGAAGCAGGCAGGCCTTAATATCATGGACAGAGCAGTGGTATCGATTGCTCTCGAAAAAGAAGAAGCAACCAATCATCCGGCAGTGGCATTAGAGCTTCCTGACGGACAGATTGTAACAGGAAAGACCAGCGACTTACTCGGTCCTTGTGCTGCTGCACTGTTAAATGCAGTAAAGGTACTGGCAGGTATTGATCATCAGATTAGCCTGGTATCACCAACAGCCATTGAACCGATTCAGATGGTAAAGACAGATTATTTGGGAGGCGTAAATCCGAGACTTCACTCAGATGAAATTCTGATTGCTCTTTCAACCAGTGCTGCGACAGATACTGCAGCCAGAAAAGCACTTGAAATGCTTCCGCAGCTCAAGGGATGTCAGGCACATGCTTCTGTTATCGTATCTTCGGTGGATGAACAGATTTATAAAAAACTGGGTATTCATTTAACCAGTGAAGCAAAATACGAATCAGAGCACAAGATTTACCATAAATAATCCGAACACGATATGAGATAAAGGAATATGCCCCGACTTTTTGTCGGGGTTTCTTTTTAAGATACAAAGGAGATAAAAGAGGGATATGAAGAAAGCATTGAAATGGAAAAGAGTATTAACCCTGTCAGTTGTGATGACATTATTGTTTCAGGTTTCGGTATTTGCAGCCGAAGCAGAATACAAACCGGATATGTATGCCACTATTTGGGCATTGGTTCCGTCTATTGTTGCAATCACACTGGCGCTGATTACCAAAGAAGTTTATAGTTCCCTGTTTCTGGGGATTTTAGTCGGAGGATTTTTTTACAGCGGATTTTCATTTGAAGGAACCATCCTTCATATATTTAATGACGGTATTATCATGCAGTTATCCGATGCTTATAATGTAGGTATTTTAGTATTTCTGGTTATTCTGGGTACCATGGTGGCATTGATGAACAAGGCAGGTGGTTCACAGGCTTTTGGAAGATGGGCTTCTACTCATATAAAATCAAGAGTCGGAGCACAGCTTGCAACCATTTTACTGGGAGCGCTTATTTTTATTGATGATTATTTTAACTGCTTAACCGTTGGTAGCGTTATGAGACCGGTAACAGATAAACACAATATTTCCAGAAGTAAGCTCGCATATCTCATTGATGCGACCGCAGCACCTGTCTGTATCATCGCACCGATTTCCTCATGGGCTGCTGCTGTCAGTGGATTTGTAGAAGGAGAAGACGGTCTGGCACTGTTTGTAAAGGCCATTCCATATAATTATTATGCGATTTTAACGGTTGTCATGATGGTATTTATGGTAGTTGCCAAAATGGAATTTGGTCCGATGGCGACTCATGAAAAGAATGCAATCAAAGGAGATATTTTCTCCAGTCATAACAAAAAGACAGAAGACATTTCTCATCTGTTGGAAAGCAATGAAAAAGGACAGGTAATCGATTTAGTACTTCCAATCGTATGTCTGATAGTCAGCTGTATCATCAGTATGGTTTATACCGGAGGCTTTTTTGAGGGCGAGGATTTCATTACCGCTTTTTCCAATTGTGATGCCTCTGTAGGTTTGGCAATCGGTAGCTTTTTCGCACTGGTGTTTACCGTTGTACTGTATTTGATTCGAGGAGTATTGTCTTTTAAGGATTCTATGAACTGCCTTCCGGAAGGATTCAAGGCTATGGTTCCTGCTATTTTGATTTTGACCTTTGCATGGACCTTAAAAGCCATGACAGACAGTTTGGGAGCCAAGATTTATGTAGCAGATCTTATTGAAAGAGTAGCTTATAATCCGGCAATTCAGGGACTTTTACCTGCACTTATTTTCCTGGTAGGATGCTTTTTGGCATTTGCCACCGGAACCTCCTGGGGAACCTTTGGTATCCTGATTCCGATTGTTGTGTATGTATTCCAGGGAACTAATTATGAACTTATGATCATTTCGATTTCTGCCTGTATGGCAGGTGCAGTTTGCGGGGATCACTGTTCGCCGATTTCCGATACCACGATTATGGCTTCTGCCGGAGCACAGTGTGACCATGTCAACCATGTTTCAACGCAGCTACCATATGCGATTGTGGCAGCAGGAGTTTCCTGTGTCAGCTATATCATTGCAGGATATGTGCAAAATGCAGCAATCTCATTGGTTCTTTCGATTGCATTGATGTTGGCAGTATTGATTTTGGTAAAAACACTGTTAAAAAATGACAGATCCATTTCTGAAAGCGATTCATAAATAAAAACAGAGAAATAATAACAAAATGGAAAAAGATAAACTAACGGATCAAAAGAAAAAAGAAATAGAGAAATTGGCCGGGCAGCTACTAAAACTTGCCAGAGATACGATTACTGTACGATTCCGTTTTTTTGATGCCGCGCTCCACCGTATAAAAATTGATTATTGGTACGGCCTCAAGGGCATCTGTTTAAGAGGACAGATTTTATCGATTGACCCGGTGTATCTGTTAAAGGCCTATTCTCAGGAAGAAGGCATTGCGGTTCGTATGTATCTTCATATTCTGATGCACTTTATCTTTATGCATGCCTATGCGTATGACAAGACAAAGCAGGAATTTTGGGATATTGCAACGGATCTGGCAGTAGAAAATATTATCCTGGACATGAATTTTACTCCGGGAAGGCTATCTCGCGACGGGCTCATGAGAGATAAGCTTACTATATTAAAAAAGCGTGTACCTGTGTTAACAGCAGAAAAAATATATAAAGAATTTTTGATACATGATATTTCAAATGATTTGAAGAAACAGTATCAGGAGCTTTTTACACTGGACTTGCATTCCTACTGGCATGAGGAAAAGGCAGGAGATGAGGTACTGACAGATGAGGATGATCTTAGGCGTCTGGCCAGACGAATCCGTACGGAACTGAAGGCCTTTTCCAGAGGAAAGGCCACGAACGAGGCAATGGAAAAGAATCTGGATGATGCAATCAGAGTCAGAGTGAACTATCGTGAAGTCATTGAAAGGTTTATGACAAACGAGGAAGAAATCACGGTAAATGATGATGAATTTGACTATATCTATTATACCTATGGCCTTAAGCTATATCATAATCTGCCGCTGGTAGAGCCGCTTGAGTATCGGGAAAATAAAAAAATCAAGGATTTTGTCATTGCACTGGATACTTCGGCATCCTGTCAGGGAGAGACCATCAAGAAGTTTTTGACATTAACCTACTCACTTATGAAAAACAGTGAAAACTTCTTTCACAAAATCAATGTGCATATCGTACAATGTGACAATACCCTGCAAATGGATACCAAGATCACCTGCGATGCCGATTTTGAAGAGTTTATTAAAAACGGTAAAATCAAAGGTTTTGGCGATACCGATTTTGCACCGGTATTCACTTATGTGGATGCTCTGAAAAAAAGGGGAGAATTCACCAATTTAAAAGGACTTATCTACTTCACGGACGGATACGGATTTTATCCGGAAAAGATGCCGGATTATGATGTGATTTTTGCATTTTTGAATGAGGATGAGAAAAGACCGCAGGTTCCGGGCTGGGCGATGAAGGTGATAATGGAGGATGAACTGAATGAATATTAATCAGGCAAAAGAATATATCAAACATTCGATACAGGTGTATCTGAAAAAAGATGAATACGGAGATTACAAGATTCCGGTCGTAAGACAGAGACCGATCTTTTTACTGGGAGCTCCGGGAATCGGAAAGACTGCCATTATGGAACAGATTGCACAGGAACTGGGCATAGCACTCGTGTCCTATTCTATGACACATCATACCAGACAATCTGCTTTGGGACTTCCGTTTATCAAGCAAAAGGAATATGACGGAAAAACCTATGATGTTTCCGAATATACCATGAGTGAGATTATTTCTTCTGTATATGAAACCATGGAGGAGAGCGGCGTCAAAGAGGGAATTTTATTTTTGGATGAAATTAACTGTGTGTCAGAGACACTGGCTCCTTCCATGCTCCAGTTTTTGCAGTACAAAATATTCGGAAAGCACAAAGTACCGGAAGGCTGGGTGGTAGTCACTGCCGGAAATCCGCCGCAGTATAATAAATCGGTACGTGAATTTGACGTAGTTACCATGGACAGACTCAAGGTGTTAGAGGTAGAGGCAGACTTTGAAACCTGGAAACAATATGCAAAGGCCAAGGAACTTCATAGCGCGGTCATTAGTTTTTTGGAGCTGAAAAAAGAGTTCTTTTATCATATGGAAACGACGGTAAAGGGACGAGCATATGTAACGGCCAGAGGCTGGGAGGATTTATCTCAGATTATCAAATTGTATGAAGAAGACGGGCTGACCGTTGATGAAGATTTGATCGGGCAATATTTGAGAAGTGACAATATCGTCAAGGAATTTAGTGCCTATTATGATCTTTATAATAAGTACAAAAATGACTATAAGGTAAATGACATATTAATAGGAAATATCAGCGAGGAATCGATAGAAAAGGCTCAGAAAGCAGATTTTGACGAAAGACTTTCGCTGCTGGGACTATTGCTCGATCAGGTGCAGTCATCTATGAAAAAGGTCATGGAAACCAGCGATTTTTTGACACAGATTATGCCTACGCTCAGACTTTTAAAGGACTGTGAGGATATTCCTGCTAAAATAGATGAAGAAGTTTTGGCATTTGAAAAAAAGAAGAACGGTTTGCAGGCAGCAAATGCATTATCGGATTCTCAGAAACTGATTTTAAAAAGAAGTATTCATTTTTTGAGGGAGACCAAAAAACAGCTGATTTATGACAAAGAAGAAAATGACACAGAATTTGCATATGTAAAATCAAAATTTGATGCCATGGTTATGGATATGAAGCAAAGAGTGGAGACATTAACAGATACCCTGCATTATGTGTTCGAATTTTGCTCTAAGGCCTTTGACGAAGGAAATGAAATGCTGATTCTGGTAACAGAGCTGACCGTAAGTGATGAAAGCTCGAGATATATTGCTATGTTTGGCTGTGAGGATTATCATAAATACAATAAGCTGTTAATGATTTCTGAGCGTCAGAGCGAAATGAAAGAAAGTATAGAAAAACTGGATTTGATGTTGTAATCATTTCAGACAGTATAAAAATATAATCAGTAGGAAGAGTAGTATAAATGGGATACAAAGACAAATCAATTCGTCTGGGTGATATTAGCATGGATTACCGTGTGGAAGAGCCGGAAAACACAGCTCCTTATGTGGTAATTACATCCTCCTCCAGATTAATGGGAGTTTTGAATATACCTGAAACCATTGAAGAACTGCCGGTAAAAGGAATTGAAAAAAAAGCCTTTTTAGGACAGCAGAATTTGAGACAGGTAACGATTCCGGAAACAGTGGAGGAAATCAAGGAATGGGCCTTTTCGGGATGCAAAAATTTGGAACGAATTGAAATAGAAAATCCAAAGATTTCATTTCAAAAGGGAGCTTTTTTAGGCTGTGAGAACTTAAAAGCAATTCATCTCCAAAATGCCTCTGAGGATGCAGCATTGCTACTGGCAATATTGGCCTGCGGACTGGAGGGAGAGTATCTTTTGACGGATCCGGCCAAGGGAAGCAGAGAATGGTTTTCAAAATGGGATCACAGACTGGAATCCTTTTTAAAAGAGGATGACGAAGAGGGCTATATGAAACTGGCGCTTTGCGGTGAAGAAGATATTATGCTCAACATGAGTGAATTCATGGCAGAAAAGAGAAGACAAAAATCCAAGCTGTGTCTGATGCGATTAAAGGCAGATGAAGCCCTTAATGAGGAATACAGAAAGGTGTTTACGGATTATATCGTAGGACATACCAAGGGATGCGAGGATGAGCAGGCCTGGGAATCTCTGTTTTATGATTTTGATGGAGACGTAGAATATTATGAGCTTTTTGCAGGACTGGGAGCAGTCAATGAAGAAAATCTGGATGATATTCTGCTTTTTATGGGCTCAGAGCATGCACAGGCAAAAGCCTTTTTGTTAAAGTATAAGGAAAAGCATTTTGGAAAACAGGATGTATTTGCAGCTTTTTCATTGTAGAAATACGGCAAGACAGGTCATCTGCCGAAGTGGATTCTTGATATGTTTTTAATGGCGAGAGTTCATATGGTCAGTAGTTAGGAGAAAATATGGAAAACGAACTTAAATTAATCAGACAGGATGGTATTTTTTATATTCTGTACAACGGCGAAAAAATAGAAATTACACAAAATGAAGCAGTGGCCATCAGTCAGGATCATTCGCTGGTTTATGATGTTTTAGTAACACATAAACGCAAGTTTAATTTCAATACGACGGAAGACAATTATGGATTATTTTAAAATTCCGCTTTAAAATAACAGGCTTGAGATTATAAATTTGATTCGCTATATAAAAAAGAAAATATAGGATTATTTAAAGATTTATAATTGAAAAACGTCGAAATATATTATAATATTTAAAGTGACTATAAATTAAATTCGTTCCGAATACGTGAATAGCGGAACAGTAAGAGAGGGACAACATATATGAAAAAGAAATTTGGCCTTTGGCTGGGAATGGCTGCAATGGCACTTACTATGGCTTTTCCACGACCGGTTGCTGCAGCAAACACAGAAGTGAAAGTACCATATCAGATTGGTTCAACTGTAAAGAAAACAGCCATTCATGAAAATACGCTATATACATTTAGTATTCCAAAATCAGGTACATTAACAACTAAACTTGGTTTTTATCAGGGAAGTGGTTATTCCTGGGGATGGCATGGAACCGTAAGACTTTACACCGCTGATGGAGTACAGGTTGGAGGTGACATTGATGTACGTGATAATTCAGGAGATACTGATTATAATATCGGAACCATTGATATTGTAGGTGGAGATTATTACCTTTATGTAGAAGTATGTGATACCAATGCAGAAAAGAGTTTTGAATTATCTACTACATTTGTAAGTTCAAATGAAACAGTAGCTGATACCATTCATGGTCGTCATAACAGTGATTCATCAGCGATTGCATTACCGTTTAGTAAAAAATACATCGGACATCTGGCACAGAACGGAGATAAAGATGTATATAAATTTACTCTTAGCAAGGGTAAAGTTGTTACTTTTGCGCTGAATAACAGTACAAACGGAGTTCGTTATGCTCTGGTGAATAGCAATAATACAGTTAACTTTGATGGCGCTCTTAGAGAAGTACAGGGAAGTATTAAATGTTTCTGTCCACCGGGAACCTACTATTTATCTATCTCAAGATGGGATAAATATGGTGTATATGATGTGATTGTAAAGACAGCTGATTTACCAAAGACTACCATTAAGAAAGTATCGCAGAAGAAGCATTATACTACGCAGTGGAATTACTATAAACGTAAATATGTTAAATCACTTTACTACAGTGATTTGAAGGTGAAATACAATGTTGCTTCTGATGAGTTTATTAAAGGCTATCAGATTCAGTTTTCAAAGAATAAGAATTTCAAAAAGGGTAATAAATCTGAATTCTTTTATAATGATTTAAAATCACTTCGTGAAATTAATATGCAAAAGAAGACCGGCACTTATTATGTAAGAATGAGAGGCTACGCAATAGATAACAGAGATAATAAGTATTACGCTCCGTGGAGTAGTGTAAAGAAGATTACTCTCAAGAAATAAGATTAAAATAAAGAAATGATTCGAAAGGGTTTGGCAAATGCCAAACCCTTTCTTTGCTTTACAGATCGCAACCTGGTGACGTGGGGCTTGGTCGGCAGTGCATTTTTCCTAATTGTGTACATGTTGAGTAAAAGTATATCAAAATAATAAAAAAAGTATTGACAAAGGATGAACATATGAATATACTTACATATGTACAGATGAAAAATCAATGAAACAAATGAATGTACACATACAAACGAATCGCAGAAAGGAGATATCGGATGAAGGCAGATAAAACACCGGAAAAATCGCCGGAATATTTGATTGCACATGATGAGCTGGTAAAACAGGTACATGACAATCAGCCGGATGATGAGATTTTATATGATCTGGCAGAGCTTTTTAAGATGTTTGGAGATTCTACACGCATCAAAATTTTATTTGCATTGATTGAAAGTGAGCTTTGTGTTGGAGATTTAGCACAGATTTTAAATCTGACTCAGTCTTCTGTCAGTCACCAGCTTAGAATATTAAAGGATGCCAAGCTCGTACGCTTTAGAAGAGAAGGAAAAATCATTTTTTATTCATTGGCCGATGAGCATGTGAGAGAAATTCTCCACATGGGGATGGAACATGTAGAGGAATAAAATACAGAATAGAAACAATACTGAAAGAAAGGATATCATCTCTTGATGATGAAAGGATGAAAGAAATGAAAAAGACATACAAAATTGAAGTTGACTGTGCAAACTGTGCTGCAAAAATGGAAGAGGCTGTAAAGGCTACCAAGGGAGTGAAGGATGCAACTATCAGCTTTATGACTCTTAAATTAAAGGTTGAATTTGAAGAAGGTGCAGATGAAAATGCTGTTATGCAGGAAGCGCTCAAGAATTGTAAGAAGGTAGAAGACGACTGCGAAATCTTTTTATAAAAAACGCAGCGACTTGGGTTCGAATTGCAGAACGGCTTGTTCCCTGTTACGGAATTTTGAAGACTTAATAAAGGGATTAAAAAGGTGTGAGAAATGACAAAAAAACAGAAAAAAGTATTAAAGCGAATTATCATTGCGTTGGTATTGGTTATTGCTTTGGCTATTGTTGACAGATTGGTTCCGATGCCTTGGTATTTACAATTTGCGCTGTATCTGGTGCCATATCTGGTAATCGGATATGACATTTTGAAAAAGGCATTTAAAGGAATTTTAAATAAGCAGGTTTTTGATGAAAACTTTTTAATGGCAGTAGCTACCATCGGAGCAATCGCTCTGGGAGAGTTTAGAGAAGGCGTAGCTGTAATGCTCTTTTATCAAATCGGTGAACTTTTCCAAAGCATTGCAGTAGGAAAAAGCCGACAGAATATAGCAGCGCTGATGGATATCAGACCGGACTATGCCAACATTTTGGTAGATGGACAGCTCGAAAAGGTAGATCCGGATGATGTAGAAATCGGGTCGGAAATCATCGTAAATCCCGGAGAAAAGGTTCCGATTGATGGTGTAATCACAGAGGGTGATACGACTCTTAATACCAGTGCTTTGACAGGCGAAAGCATGCCAAGAGAAGCGAAAGCCGGCGATGAGGTCATCAGCGGCTGTATTAACTTAACAGGAAGAATTACAGTAAAGACCACCAAAGAGTTTGGTGAATCGACAGTAGCGAAAATCCTGGAGCTGGTTGAAAATTCCAGCATGAAAAAATCAAAAAGTGAAAACTTCATTACCAAATTTGCCAAGTATTATACTCCGGCAGTTTGTATTTCAGCTCTCGTATTAGCCTTTTTACCACCTGTTGTAAATATTTTGCTGGGTAGAGAAGCAGGCTTTGCACAGTGGGTAATCAGAGCCTTGACATTCCTGGTAATCAGCTGCCCGTGTGCATTGGTAATATCTATTCCGCTCAGCTTCTTCGGAGGAATCGGATGTGCTTCATCAAATGGTATTTTAGTAAAGGGCTCCAACTACTTAGAGGCTCTTTCACAGGCAAAATACATGGTATTTGACAAGACAGGTACCTTAACCAAGGGTGTATTTGAAGTAACATCGATTCATCCTGCAAACGGATTTAGTCAGGACGAACTGATTTGTTTATCTGCATATGCAGAAAGCAGTTCTTCTCATCCGATCAGTCTTAGCTTAAAGAAAGCATACGGTCAAAAACTCGAGCTTGAAAGAGTGAGTGAGATTGAAGAAATAGCCGGTCATGGTGTAAAAGCTGTGGTTGACGGAAAAACAGTTCTTGCCGGAAATAAAAAGCTTATGAAACAGTTCAATATTTCTATGGCAGATGTCAGTGAAGACGGAACGATGGTTTATGTGGCTGTAGATCAAAGCTTTGCCGGATATATTGTGATTTCAGATGTCATCAAGGATAGCTCAAAGGATGCGATTTCCAAATTAAAAGCAGACGGTATTAAAACGGTTATGCTGACAGGAGATGCCAAGAAAACGGCTGATGTAGTATCTGCACAAATCGGAATGGATGAAGTGCATAGTGAACTTTTGCCGGCAGATAAGGTATCAAAAGTAGAGGAGCTTCTTGAAAAGAAAAAAGATGGCGAAATGCTCGCCTTTGTCGGAGATGGCATCAATGATGCTCCGGTTCTTTCCAGAGCGGATATCGGAATTGCCATGGGTGCACTGGGATCAGATGCAGCGATTGAAGCAGCAGACGTTGTCCTGATGGATGATAATCCTGCCAAAATTGCACTGGCTATGAGAATTTCTCGTAGAACGCTGGCAATCGTAAAACAAAACATTGCGTTTGCACTTTTAGTAAAGGCAGCATGCCTTATCCTTGGCGCTGTCGGAATTGCTAATATGTGGATTGCAATCTTTGCAGACGTAGGAGTTATGGTGTTGGCAGTTTTGAACGCAACCAGAGCATTAAAGATTAAATGATAGAATACAGCTCCATTGAGATAATTAAATAAACGTGCAAAATACTGTCTAGGTGATTGGCCTAGGCAGTTTTTTATTTTAGACGAAAGAATCCAATAACTTTGTTTTTCGACCAAATAGCACCGATTGGCTACCGAATAGCACATGTCTATTGTATCTTTTGAAGCATGAAATATAATGAACTTGTACATGAAAAATAATTCAGTGAGTCGAAATAGTAAAGGGTTAATTGGTGTAATATGAAAAAGACAGTAGTAGATGATACTAAAATAAATATTGTTCTTTTGTGGATGTCTATAGGACTTGGTATAGGTGCGATTGTATCATTATTTATGAATGATATTTTGTTCATGTGCATTGGAATGTTGGTTGGAGTAATGGTTGGTTTATTTGTAAAATACATTTTAAAAAGAAAACCGAAAAATAAGGTTTGATTTATAAAGTTGCTGCAAATCTACCAGATTATGCTTGCGCATCACAACAAATACAGTCCCATTGAGATGATTGAATAAATGTGGTAAAATAAAACTGTCTAGGCAATTGGCCTAGGCAGTTTTTTGGTATATATCCAAAGGTAACACCGAAAGGTGACAAAACCTATGGATTCGACGCAAGGTGCGAGGAAAGTGTATGAACAAACCGGATAAAGCCGAACTGAGTAATGTCATCAGAGATTTGGAAAAAGCCTCTCAGGGGCTTGCTCGTTTACATGAAGAAAAGAATAAA
>JAZUKG010000197.1:0-31134 GCA_045643145.1 Lachnospiraceae bacterium
AAGCCCCCCTCAAGATGAGATATCCCAATTAGTAAGACCCCTTAGAGAGTATGAGGTAGATAGGCTTAAGGTGTAAGCATAGTGATATGTTCAGCTGATAAGTACTAATAGGTCGAGGGCTTATCCTGATGGTGATAGGACATATCGTCAATCTCCGATTGGCGATCTGAGTAAGTCAAAGACTTACGAAGGAAAGGTTGTTGAAAAGATTTAGTTTTCAGTGTTCGGTTTTGAAGGAATAATACTTCAAAAAGTGTATAGCGAAACGAATTTGATTCGAATCTCACAGTGTGAGATTCTCATTTCGTATTTTCTGCGAAAACACGAATAATCCTCAATAGCTCAGTCGGTAGAGCATTCGGCTGTTAACCGAAGTGTCGTAGGTTCGAGTCCTACTTGGGGAGTATTTATTGCGACTCACAATGTGAGTCGCAATGTAAAAATCTCAACTTGTTGAGATTTTTAATCATGATTATGGCTGCGTGGTCAAGCGGTTAAGACATCGCCCTTTCACGGCGGTAACACGGGTTCGATTCCCGTCGGAGTCACTATATGGCGCCATGGCCAAGTGGTAAGGCAAAGGTCTGCAACACCTCTATCACCAGTTCGAATCTGGTTGGCGCCTCTTAAAGACTTAATTCATTTTGAATTGAGTCTTTTTTTATTATTTAATGCGACATAAAAAAAGAATGGCTTTATAACAGCCATTCTTTCATTTCCTGATACAATCTGTTAACCGGGAGTCCGACTACATTGTAATAATCCCCGTCTATTTTAGTGATATACTTTCCGAATAGTCCTTGTATCCCGTAGCTTCCGGCCTTATCTTTATATTCGTCTGCAGATAAATAGTCTTTTATTTCAGCATCTGTTAAGGTATCCACATATACCTGTGTACATACCGCAAAATTTTTTTGATTCACTATCTTATCATTCTTTGTATGTAATAGAGTAACTCCGGTATATACCTGGTGATTCTTTCCGGACAGGTTTTGGATCATTTCATAGGCATGTTCATAGGATCGAGGTTTGCCGAGTACTTCGCCATCCTGGTATACGATAGTATCTGCTCCGATTAGTATCATTTCGTCATTTGTTATATTTTGGTTCACTATAGAATCAAGTACATTTTCGGCTTTTTGTTTTGACAAGGTCATAACAAAGTCATCCGGTGTAGTCAGTGTGGCCTTTTCTTCTTTATCACTGGTAATAATTTCAAAATCCTCACATATCATATGCAGCAGTTCTTTACGTCTTGGTGAAGCAGAGGCTAAAATAATTTTCATAAAAATACTCCTTAATTTTTGTAACATTTCACACCTTTTTAGAATATGCAGTGTGGTTGAATCGAACTTTTTAATATAGTATAATTGTACCATATATATGCTAGTCAAAGAAGGCATAAATCCTGACAGGGAGGAGGCAAGCTGATGAGCTCAAAAAGACTGAATATTGGATTTTTAATCAGTGAATTTGAAAATGATTTTACATATGATTTATGTACAGGGGTTTTCATGGCTGCGCAAGAGCTGGATGTAAATCTCGTGGTTTATCCGGGTAAGTATGTAAATGCAAACTTCCATGATTCCAGACGTATGAAATTTGATTATCAGAATAATTCCCTGTTTGATTATGCTGCACTAGAGCAGTTTGACGCTGTTTTATTGGATATGGGTACGATTGGTACTTGTATGTCAAAGGAAGAACAGATAGAGTTTGTTTCTAAATTCAAGGTGCCGGTTATTCCGCTTGCCTGCAATATCCCGGGTTATTCCTGCGTATGTTTTGATAATGTGGTCGGTTTCAGAGATGGCGTACGTCATATGATTCTGGAACACGGAGCCAAGGAGATTGGCTTTGTCAGCGGACCAAGGAATTCCTTTGATGCAAACAGCCGATTGGAAGCATTCAAGGAAGTCTTAGTAGAAACAGGTATTCCGTTTGATGAAGACAGAGTAGTATACGGAGACTTTTCGAGATACAGCGAGGAACTCGTAAATGACCTGCTGGACAGATATCCAAATCTGGATACTATGATTTTTGCAAATGATCATATGGCAGTCGGCGGATACAATGTTTTCAATGAAAGAGGTCTGATTGTTGGTAAGGATATTCGGGTAATGGGATATGATGACTCTGTTATGGCTACCAGTGTAGAACCGAATATGACAACTGTGAAAGCGGATCCGATTGAACTGGGTTATCAGGCTGTATTGAATATTCAAAAGCTTATAAGTCAGACAATGGTTATTATGATCGATTCGGAATTTGTAATTCGCGAATCCTGCGGATGTAACCAGCGAAGATTAAAGGTATTTGATTTTAATGCGCGCGATTTATTAAAGAAGGAACAGATTTCTGATATTCTGGAAGAGTTATATATATATTTGTTTGATCGTTGCAATCAGCAAATCGGAACCAGAGTAATCAAGGAAAGACTGGCAGAATATCTGTTTTGGGTGGTAAATCGTATTTTGGCCGGACAGCCGACAGAGAGAGATTGGCAAAAACTCAATTTGATTATGAGGGAAATGGCTGAAATGGAGCTGGAACCATATACAGATTCTTCAAAGCTGTTCCATATATTTGATACTGTATTTAGGATGGTAGAAGTCCTATTGGAGCAGGATGAGGATAAGGTCATATTAAAGGAGCTTTATTATGCATTTTATCAGGATGCAGCTCTCAATATGATAAAGAAATCCAGAGCAAAGAGAAAAGATATTAACTGGGTGAATCATATTACCACCACCTTTAACCGTGATGTCCTGAACTACGATGTGGGTGATGACAATGCCTATCTGTCATTGTCTGATAAGATTAAGCAGTTGAAATATGAAAGCTTTTATCTGTATCTGTTTCATGAGCCTGTGGAACATGAACAGGATACTGAGACACAAATTCAGGAAAAAATGTATCTGAAAACTTATCTGGAGGATGGTAAGAACAGTACAGTTCCAACGGAAGAACAAGAGGTTTGGACAGCAAACAAAATCCTGGATTTGGTGAATTCCAGAAACAGACGCAGCACAATCATTGTGACCATTTTATATTCTGCGTTAAAGCAGTATGGTCTTTTGTATCATGAGCTTGATTTTAAATATTTGGATCGTACCGTTGCAGTCAATAATCAGATTAGTTCATCGGTAGATACCATGAATCTTTTGAGAAAGAACAAGGAAGCAAATCAAATTTTGGAAAGCTTGTCTAAATCCGATGAGCTGACACAAATTTACAATAGACGAGGCTTCCTGTCTATGGTACAAAGCCAGGTATCCAATGAGAAAAATAAAGGTAAAAAAGCCTTTATTATGTATGCAGACATGAATAATCTAAAGATTATCAATGATAAATTTGGTCATGAAGAGGGAGATTATTCATTAAAGACGATAGCCGCCATTTTAAAAGGTGCGTTATCGGAAGGTATTGTAGCTCGATTTGGCGGTGATGAATTTGCCGGCTTTGGTTTTGTAGATGCAAATAAAAACAGTACCTATTATAAAAACAAGATAGCTGAAATTACGAAAATGGTAAATGCAGATAACAACAAACCATTTTATGTCAGCATGAGTGTCGGTGTCTGTGATTTTGTATGCAATGATAAAACAGATTTAGAGGATCTGCTCAGCCGTGCTGACGTAGATTTATATCTGGAAAAGAAACATAAACGAAACAATGTATTGAAACAAAATGATGTATAAGGTCGGGTGATTTTTTGTACGAGGAAACAAAACAAAAGGTTGAAACATTATCCGAATATATCAAGGAATGTAACAAAATCGTATTCTTTGGCGGAGCCGGTGTTTCTACGGAAAGCGGTATTCCGGATTTCAGAAGCGTAGACGGATTGTATCATCAAAAATATGATTATCCTCCGGAAACAATTTTAAGTCATACCTTTTATTTAAAGAGAACCAAAGAGTTTTATGATTTTTACAGAGACAAGATGCTTTATTTATCCGCAACGCCCAATGCAGCGCACAGACGCCTGGCAAAGTGGGAACAGGAAGGTAAATTAAGTGCAGTCATTACACAAAATATTGACGGTCTTCATCAGCAGGCCGGCAGTAAAAAGGTATTAGAGCTTCATGGAAGTGTGCTTCGAAACTATTGTAGTGTGTGTGGCAAATTTCATGATGTAAATGCGATTATCGATTCAGAAGATGTGCCAAAATGTGAATGCGGCGGTGTGATTAAGCCGGATGTGGTTTTATATGAAGAAGGGCTGGATCAGGGGATTTTAAATGAGTCCGTGCAGAGCATTCGAGAGGCAGACATGTTGATAATCGGGGGAACTTCCCTGGCGGTTTATCCGGCAGCGGGACTGATTGATTACTTTAACGGCAAGTATTTAGTAGTCGTAAACAGGTCCAAAACGGGAAGGGATTCTATGGCAGATCTTGCCATTACCGGCGATGATGTCAGTATTGGGGAAATATTTGATATGCTGGGAGAGTAACTGAAAATGGAATATGCAGTAGGCGATATTGTAACATTAAAAAAACCTCACCCTTGCGGAAGTAAAGATTGGGAAATCTTACGTGTGGGCGCGGATTTTCGATTAAAATGCAGTGGTTGCGGACATCAAATCATGGTTGCCCGTAAATTAGTTGAAAAAAATACGAAAGACTTGAAAAAAAGGCTTGAAATGTAGGTTATGCTATGTTATCATGTTTTCTTGTGATATATTAATAATTCCTTGCTTCTACTTAGGGTAGAGGCCAGAGACCAAAAGGAGGTAACTAAGCATGAACAAGTATGAATTAGCCATTGCTGTGAGTGCAAAAATCGAAGACGAAGAAAGAGCCGCTACGATTGAAAAGGTAAAATCTTATGTTGAAAGATTTGGTGGACAGATCACAAATGTGGATGAATGGGGCAAGAGAAAACTTGCTTATGAAGTTCAGCACATGAAAGAAGCTTTCTACTACTTCATTCAGTTTGATGGCGCTTCAAATGCACCGGCAGAAATCGAAAACCGTGTTCGTATTATGGAAAATGTTGTAAGATTTTTGTGCGTAAGACAGGACGAGGCATAAAAAGAAAGTAGGAAAAAATATGAACAAAGTAATTCTGATGGGACGTTTAACCAGAGACCCGGAAGTTCGTTATTCTCAGGGCGAAACACCTATGGCAATCGCAAGATATACACTTGCTGTTGATCGTAGACAGAGCCGTAATAGCCAGGATGGACAAACAGCTGATTTTATCGGTTGTGTAGCATTTGGCAGAAACGGTGAATTTGCAGAAAAGTACCTGAAAAAAGGAACAAAAATTGTTGCAGAAGGTCGTATTCAGACCGGAAGCTATACAAATAAAGATGGTGTTAGAGTTTATACTACTGACATCGTTGTTGAAAGTCAGGAATTCGCAGAAAGCAGAGCTGCACAGGGAGAAGGCGGTTTCGTACCGGCACCTTCACAGGGACAGCCGGCTGGACAACCTGCTGATGATGGCTTCATGAATCTTCCGGATGGAATCGAGGATTTACCGTTCAGTTAGAATTCATAACGGACCCGATTGCAAAAGCAATCGTGACAAATTATGGAGGTAAAATTCATGGCTTACAATAAAGCAGACAGAGCTGATTCTCCAATGAAGAGAAGAGGCGGAATGCGCAGAAGAAAAAAAGTTTGCGTATTTTGTGGAAAAGATAACACAATCGATTACAAAGATGTAAATAAGTTAAAAAGATACGTATCTGAAAGAGGAAAAATTCTTCCTCGTCGTATCACAGGAAACTGTGCTAAGCACCAGAGAGCTCTTACAGTAGCTATCAAGCGTGCTCGTCACGTAGCATTAATGCCATACGTACAGGATTAATTCCTGATATAGGCTAAAGTTTCAGAATATTGAGACAATGATTTGAACCCAACAGAGAAATCTGTTGGGTTTTTGTGTTCACATTGTTTAAGACTTATTGGGCTTTTTGTTTCTTTTTAATCGTATTAGTGGTATAATCAAAAGGATTTATAACGATTAAGGGGGAACTTTTTATGTATGGTACAGTAAGTAATGTCAGTTTGATTGGTATGGGCTTTAGCGCGGCGATTGCGATTTTACTGCCAATCATTTTGATGGTTGTGTGGAAAATCAAAACAAAAATCCCGGTAGCAACCTATATCATCGGTATGGCTACATTTTTCATTTTTGCACTTATTTTAGAGCAGATTCTTCATGCATTTGTCGTAAGTGATGCGCTCGCCAGTAATATTTGGGCCTATGCTCTGTACGGTGGCTTGGCAGCGGCTGTTTTTGAAGAGGTTGGACGATATGTATGTATGAACATCTTCCTCAAAAGATCAGACACCCTGGACAAAGCAAATGCGATTGGATTTGGTATCGGTCACGGAGGATTTGAATCGATTGTTATCGTAGGATTTGCACAGCTTTCCAATATCGCTACTTCTATGATTATCAATGGAGACGGAATTGATACCCTTCTCAGTACGGTAGGAGAAGGACAGGAAGAGCAGGTTATGGCTACGCTGGAAAGTCTTTGGTCTGCCCCTTCTCATTTGTTTTATTTTAGTGGTATAGAACGTATCAGTACGATTATTCTTCATATTGCGTTATCATATTTCGTATATCAGAGTGTAAAATACGGAAAGAAATTATTCTTTGTTGCAGCCTTGGCGCTTCATTTTGTAGTAGATTTCGGTACAGTTGTATTAAATACTATGATACCTGCAGCTGTATTAGAGATTCTTTTATTGGTAGTAGTATGTGTTTTATTAGCGATTGCAATTTCTCTTTATAAAAAGGAACCATTACCGGAGCCGGTAGAGGAGTATAAAGACAGATTTGAAAGCTAATGGAATGTGTAAGAGGGTAATAAATGGGCGAAGAAAGAAAAAGGATTTTTAAGTTATCGCTATTTGTGAATACCGGGATTTTAGCAGTCGTATTGCTTATGTGGGCATTTTTTGCCTTTGGCGGCATAAAGACCATGTCAGTCTTTAGTATTCCGACAGTTTTTATTTATTTGATAAACTATTATTTTATCTATAAAGACAGACTGGATCTTTTTATGGGGCTTACATATGCCTGGATTCTGATTTATATGTTTCTGGCTGTTATATCCGTAGGTCTGAATTTCGGTTTTCATTTATATTGTTTATCACTTATTTTGGTTTTATTCAGTAGTGAATATATGGAATACAAGCTGAAAAGGCGCAGGCACAATTCTGTGTTAATCAGTTTTTTGGTAGTTTTGATTTATTTGGGGTGTACCGGATATTTACAAATCAACGGTGCGATTTATGATAATTTATCAGCGAATGTTTCACTGGTCTTTTGGATTATCAATTCCATGATTGTATTTTCATTCCTGACAGGTTATTCCTATATTATGATTCAGAGTGTAATTCGTTCCGAAGAAGCGCTTTTGGGAATGGCACACAAGGATAAACTGACCGGACTTTACAACAGATACTATACGATGGAGTATCTGGCTGATTGTATACGAAGTTCAAAAGAAACCAGCTTTCTGGCTATGCTGGATATTGATGACTTTAAAAAGTGCAATGATCAATACGGACATGATTGCGGAGATGAGGTACTGATCTCTGTATCAAAGATTATGAAGCAGATGTGTCCGGAATGTCTGATTTCCAGATGGGGCGGCGAAGAGTTTTTGATTGTGTCAAGAGACGGTGGTCTGCCGGATGATTATTTGGAAAAATTGCGCTCAGAAATTGAAAAAAGTGAAATAGTGTATGGAAATACCATACTTAAGGTCACTGTTACAATCGGCGGTTCGCATTATCAGGATGATAAGATGATTGAAGAATGGATCAAGAGAGCGGACAATAATTTATACTATGGAAAGAACCATGGAAAGAATCAGGTGGTCTTTACTGCAGGATAGTTTTCGATTTATGTTGAAAAGCCGTAAATTCTAAAAAGTCAGAGACGTTTTAGAAGCAAATGGAGGATTCATGAAACAGAAATTAAAATTGAAAGGGAAACTGAATAGCTATTTGCAGACAGTATTATTGCTGGGTCTTCTCTTAGCGGCCGTTGATGTGTGGATTTATACCATTGACGTAAAAGCCGGTATTGTTTTATCAGGTTTTGTCCTTTTTTATTTGATTATGGGAATGATTATGCTGAATTTTAATCGTTCCATTTTGATGAATGAGCTGATTAGTTTTGCAACCCAGTATGGGCAGATTCAAAGCAGGCTTCTCAGAGATTTAGAGGTCCCCAGTGCATTGCTGGATGAAAACGGAAAGGTCATATGGACCAATAAATCCTTTGAAGAGGTTATTCACAAGCCCAAGGGCTTTAACAAGGATATTCGTGCAGTGCTTCCGGGTGTTACCAAGGAAAAGCTTCCAAACCTGGAGGAAGAATACACCGAAACCAATATTTCGATGGATGAACATGATTATCATGTAAAGATGCGTCGAATTCCGCTTTCAGAAATGGTGGAAAACAGTGATATTTTCGAATCGGACGAGCCATACGAGGGCTTCTTGACGATTCTTTACTTATTTGATGAAACTGCACTTCAGATTGCACTTCGTGAAATTGATAATCAGTCTCTTTGTGTAGGTCTTTTATACATTGATAACTATGAAGAGGCGCTGGAAAGTGTAGAAGAAGTTCGTAGATCTTTGTTGATTGCTTTAGTAGAGAGAAAGCTGAACAAATATTTTGCATCTTATGACGGTATCGTGAAAAAGATGGAAAAGGATAAGTTCTTTGTGATTCTCCGAAAGCAGTCATTAAAGAGACTCAAAGAAAATCGTTTTGATTTATTAGAGGATGTAAAGACCGTTAATATCGGTAATGATATGTCTGTTACAATCAGTATGGGAATCGGTGCAGAAGGTCTGAGCTATGCACAGAACTATGAATTTGCCCGTACTTCTATTGATTTAGCACTCGGACGAGGCGGCGATCAGGCAGTTATCAAGACTCCGGAAGGTGTTTCTTACTTTGGCGGAAAGAGCCAGCAGATGGAAAAGAATACCCGTGTAAAGGCGAGAGTAAAGGCTTTGGCGCTCAAGGAAATTATTTCTGCCAAAGACAATATTATTGTTATGGGTCATAAAAATACAGACGTCGATTCCTTTGGTTCGGCAGTCGGTATTTATCGAATCGCCAAGACTTTGGGCAGAAATGCTTATATTGTTATGAGTGATATGAATCCAACCATCAAGCCATGGGTGGATGCGTTTAACAGCCGACTGGATAATGACGAAAGCGTGATTGTGGACCATGAAAGAGCTTTGGAAATAGCAGATGCCAATACCGTTTTGGTAGTGGTCGATGTAAACAGACCGAGCTATACGGAATGTCCGGATTTATTAAAGAGATGTCGTTCCATCGTGGTACTCGATCATCACAGAGCCGGTGAAGAGGTTGTGGAAAATGCGACGCTTTCTTATGTAGAACCATATGCGTCTTCTGCCTGTGAAATGGTAGCTGAAATCTTGCAGTATGTAGGAGAGGGTGTCAAAGTTCGAGGCGTTGAAGCAGACTGTATTTATGCAGGTATTGTTGTGGATACCAACAACTTTATTACCAAAGCCGGTGTTCGTACTTTTGAGGCAGCAGCCTTTTTGAGAAGATGCGGCGCGGATGTAACCAGAGTTCGAAAGATGTTCAGAGAAGATGCCAACGATTACAGAGCCAGAGCGGATGCGGTTAGTCAGGCAGAGATTTATATGGCAGAATATGCGATTTCTCTGTGTGATGAAAACACCACTTCATCTACTGTAGTCTGTGCTCAGGCAGCCAATGAACTATTAAATATCAAGGGCGTAAAGGCCAGCTTTGTGCTTATGGAAAAAGCACAGACTATTTATATTTCAGCCAGATCTATTGACGAGATGAATGTACAGATTGTCATGGAGAAATTAGGCGGCGGCGGTCATATGACAGTAGCCGGTGCGCAGCTTCAGGATGTATCCCTGCAAGAGGCATACGAAAAACTTCGTGAGACCTTGAAGGAAATGAAGGAAAACGGAGAAATTTAGGAGGAGCAAAATGAAAGTTATATTATTAGAAGATGTAAAATCTATTGGTAAAAAAGGTGAAATTATTGAAGCCAGTGAAGGATATGCAAAGAACTTTTTATTCAAAAAGAAATTGGGCGTAGAAGCAACCGGTGCAAATCTTAACAACTTAAAGCTTCAGAAGCAGCATGAAGAAAAGCTCGCAGCAGAAAATCTTCAGGCAGCCAAGGATTTTGCCAAGGCTTTAGAAGACCAGAAAGTGGTAGTAACCATGAAAGCCGGAGAAAACGGAAAGGCATTTGGTTCTGTTTCCAGCAAGGAAATTGCAAAAGCCTATGAAGAACAGTATAAAACCCCAATTGATAAAAAGAAATTTGTAATTGCAGATGCAATCAAGAATTTCGGAACTTACGAAGTGAAAGTAAAATTACATCCACAGGTTGTAGGAACACTTCGTGTCAGTGTGACAGAACAGAAATAGGATTGATATGGAGGAAGCCAAATGGCTGACGAACAGATTATAAAGCGTGTTATGCCTCACAGTCTGGAAGCAGAGCAGTCAGTAATCGGTTCCATGATCATGGATAAGGATGCGATTACTTCTGCTGCGGAAATTGTTTGCGGTGATGATTTTTACAGCAAGCAGTACGGAGTTATTTTTGACGCAATGGTGGAATTAAATGACGACGGAAAGCCTGTGGATTTGGTAACACTTCAAAACAAATTAAAAGAAAAAGATGTACCTCCTCAGGTCAGCAGTATGGATTTTATCAAGGAGCTTTTGGATATGGTGCCTACCAGTGCCAATGTCGATCAGTATGCCAAAATTGTAGCTGAAAAGGCAACGCTTCGAAGACTTATCCATCTGAATGAGGAAATAGAAAATTCCTGCTATCAGGCCAAGGATCCTTTAGAGGATATTTTGGATGATACAGAAAAGAAAATATTTGAACTTTTACAAAAGAGAGACAGCGGTGATTTTGTTCCGATTCGTAAGGTTGTATTAAATGCAATGGACAAAATCGAGATTGCCAGTAAGACCAGTGGTACAGTAACCGGTATTCCGACAGGTTTTGTGGACCTGGATTACAAGACTGCCGGTATGCAGCCTTCTGACCTGGTTTTAATCGCTGCACGTCCTTCTATGGGTAAAACAGCCTTCGTATTAAATATAGCCCAGCATGTGGCTTTTAAGCAGAATAAGAACGTGGCTATTTTCAGTTTGGAAATGTCCAAGGAGCAGTTAGTGAATCGTCTGCTTTCCCTGGAATCCAAAGTAGATTCACAAAGAATTCGTACCGGTAGTCTGGAGGATGATGATTGGACCAGACTGATTGAAGGTGCCGGTGTAGTGGGTAATTCGGGACTGATTATCGATGATACGCCTAGTATTAGCATCGCGGAAATGAGAAGTAAATGCCGTAAGTATAAATTGGATCACGGACTTGATATGATTATTATTGACTACTTACAGCTCATGAGAGGAAGCGGAAGAGGTTCTGAATCCAGACAGCAGGAAATTTCGGATATTTCACGTTCATTAAAAGCACTGGCCAGAGAGCTTTCTGTTCCGGTATTGGCGCTTTCACAGCTGTCACGTGCGGTAGAACAAAGACCAGACCACAGACCTATGCTTTCAGACCTTCGTGAATCCGGAGCGATCGAGCAGGATGCGGACGTAGTAATGTTTATTTACCGAGATGATTACTACAATCATGAAAGTGAAAAGAAGGGTGTAGCTGAGATTATTATCGCCAAGCAAAGAAACGGCCCTATCGGTACAGTAGACTTATTATGGCTGGCCGATTACACCAAATTTGCAAATTTGGAAAAGTCTTAAATACAAAAGAGCAATAAAAAAGAGCTATGTTTTCATAGCTCTTTCTTTTTGTTATTCTTATGCTTCTTCGATAGAACCTGTTGGGCAAGCGCCTTCACATGCTCCACAATCGATACATGTAGCTTCATCGATTTCGAATTTGCCATCTCCCATGCTGATTGCTCCAACTGGGCAAGCACCTTCACAAGCGCCACATGCTACACATCCATCATTAATCTTACGTGCCATATTGATATCCTCCTTATGTTCCTAATCTACTTTATTGATAAATTGTTATCAATCTAAGACTTATTATATTAGAATCTGCTATGAAATACAAGGGTATTTTATTCCATCGCTCTTCTTTTTTTGATACCGTCTAAAATGACTTTTTTCTTGTCTACAACCTTTGCTTTGTCCATTGGTGGTACGCCTTTCAGTTTGTAGTCCATACCCAGCTTTTCATATTTCGGAAGAGCCATATCGTGATATGGAAGTACATCCAAAGCCTTTAAGTTGCTAAACTGGCCGATGAAGTAACCTAAATCAAAAAGGTATTTGTCATCGTCTGTAAGTCCCGGTACAACGACATGTCGAATCCACATATCTACGCCTTTATCATTCAGATATTTGGCAAAGGCTAAAATTCCTTCGTTTGGCTGCTGTGTTAAATCCAAATGCTTTTGCGGATCAATATGTTTGATATCGAGCATTACCAAATCTGTTAATTCCATCAATTTATCAAGCTTTTCAATAAAGGCTGTATTGCCTTCTTTATATGCAATTCCGGATGTATCGATACAGGTATGAATGCCTTTGGCTTTTGCCAGTGTAAACAGTTCTGTTACAAATTCTACCTGCATTAATGGTTCACCGCCTGTTACGGTAATACCGCCTCCGTTTGCATAGAATGCTTTATTTCGTTCATATTGCTCCATAATTTCAGAAGCTTCCATAATAGTTCCGCCTGTCATTGGCCAGGTGTCCGGATTGTGACAGTATGCACAGCGCATAGGACAGCCTTGAACAAATACTACAAATCTGGTTCCCGGTCCGTCTACGGTACCAAAACTTTCTAAAGAATGAATACGTCCACTCATTAATATTTCCTCGCTTTGCGTCGATTGTTTACAATCGAGGCCATTCACTGTTTTTATATACTACTTGACACTACCTATGACACTGCTTGTCTTTAGTATGTCTGTTTTTTGCAAGAATATTATAGCACTTTCCATATCTCTAAACAAGAAAAAACCCGTATCCGAAGATACGGGTTTTGAAAACTCATTTGAGTTTGTTAAATTACATTGCAGCGTGGAATGTACGTGAGATAACGTCTGCCTGCTGTTCAGCTGTTAATTTAACAAAGTTTACAGCGTATCCTGAAACACGGATAGTAAGCTGTGGATAGTTTTCTGGATGAGCCTGAGCATCTAATAATGTTTCTCTGTTAAGAACGTTAACATTTAAATGATGACCACCCTTTGTTGCATATCCATCTAATAAGTTAACAAGGTTATCAACCTGTGCTGAATTAACTTCTGCCATGATTTTAATCCTCCTATTTTTCTAGCTATAATCATCTAATCCCTGGTGAAGAGTAGGGACACTGCATGCCAAAGGAGTTCTGGAACAATCCGTACATCCCATGGTTTCTACCGCTTTTGAGCCACTTGCCGTTTCGTCTACATCGACATTTACATGTCCGACGCCGTTTGACATTCCGCCATCAAGCTGTCTGATCAAATCTTCAATCATTTGATTTTCGTCCATTTTATCCTCCTCACTAGCTTTAAATTATTTGTTTAAGTCGATTTCGATATCTCCTGAGAATACCTGATCTTCTTTTCCAAGTGCGCCTGGGATAACAGTAAATGTATTAGAAATACCATCCTGTGCGTAGTTGAATGGAAGCTTAGATACAGAAGAAAGTGATGCTACTGCACCATGAGTATCACGTCCGTGCATTGGGTTAGCACCTGGAGCGAAAGGCTGTCCTTTCTTACGTCCGTCTGGTGTGTTACCTGTAGCTTTTCCGTATGTTACGTTTGAAGTAATTGTAAGTACGGACATTGTAGGGAATGAATCTCTGTAGGTATGATGTCTACGAAGCATTGTCATGAACTTCTTAACGAGGTCACGAGCGATTGTATCTACGCGGTCATCATCGTTACCATATTTAGGGAATTCACCTTCTGTAACGAAGTCAACGATAATTCCGTCTTCATCACGAACTGGTGTAACCTTAGCATATTTGATTGCTGATAAAGAGTCAGCTACTACAGAAAGTCCGGCGATACCTGTTGCGAAGTATCTGTAAACGTCTCTGTCATGTAAAGCCATCTGAGCTCTTTCATAGCAGTATTTGTCATGCATGTAGTGGATAACATTTAATGTGTTTGCATATACATCAGCAAGCCATTCCATCATGTCTGTGAATTTATCCATTACATCATCATAGTTAAGTGGTTCGTCACCTGTGATAGCACGGTACTTAGGACCAACCTGTTTCTTGGTAACTTCGTCGACACCACCGTTCATAGAGTAAAGTAAACATTTAGCAAGGTTTGCTCTAGCTCCGAAGAACTGCATCTGCTTACCAATAACCATTGAAGATACACAACAAGCGATACCGTAGTCATCACCATGTGTTACTCTCATAAGGTCATCGTTTTCGTACTGGATTGAAGAAGTCTTGATAGACATCTTAGCACAGAACTTCTTGAATGTTTCTGGAAGTCTTGTAGACCAAAGTACTGTTAAGTTTGGTTCTGGAGCAGCACCTAAGTTATTTAATGTATTTAAATAACGGAAGCTCATCTTTGTAACCATGTGACGTCCGTCGATACCAACACCACCAAGTGATTCTGTAACCCATACTGGGTCACCAGCGAAGATCTGGTTGTATTCTGGTGTACGAGCGAACTTGATGCAACGAAGCTTCATGATGAAGTGGTCAACAAATTCCTGAATCTGTTCTTCTGTGAATGTTCCGTTTGCAAGGTCTCTCTGAGCATAGATATCAAGGAATGTAGATGTACGTCCAAGAGACATAGCAGCACCGTTCTGTTCCTTAACTGCTGAGAGGTATCCGAAGTAAGTAGCCTGGATAGCTTCCTTAACGTTTGAAGCTGGCTTAGAAATGTCACAACCGTAAGAAGCTGCCATTTCTTTCATCATCTTAAGAGCAACGATCTGCTCAGAGATTTCTTCACGAAGACGGATAACATCATCTGTCATTACACGTCCTGTAGAATCTTTCTGCTCTAATTTATCTTCGATCAATCTGTCGATACCGTAAAGAGCGATACGTCTGTAGTCACCGATGATACGTCCACGTCCGTAAGCATCAGGAAGACCTGTGATTACGTGTGAAGAACGGCAAGCTCTCATTTCAGCATTGTAAGCATCGAAACATCCGGCATTGTGAGTTTTACGATGTGTAGAGAAGAATTCAGAAATTTCTGGATCTACTGTATAACCGTTATCTGCACAAGCTTTTTCTGCCATACGGATACCACCGTAAGGCTGCATAGAACGCTTGAAAGGCTTGTCTGTCTGGAAACCAACGATAGTTTCTTTGCTCTTGTCAAGGTATCCAGGACCATGTGAAGTAATTGTAGAGATAACCTTAGTGTCCATATCAAGAACGCCGCCTGCTTCTCTTTCCTTCTTGGTTAAGTCCATAACCATTGCCCATAAATCTGTTGTGTTCTGTGTAGGTCCGGCTAAGAATGTGTCATCTCCGTCATATGGAGTGTAGTTCTTCTGGATGAAATCACGAAGGTTGATTTCACTTTCCCATTTGCCGCCTACAAAATCTGTCCATTCTGGTCTCATTTTGTAAAGCCTCCTATAAAATAAAATTAAATTGTTAACGGCTAAAAGCCGTATTGTTACGCATAAAAATATATGCTAAACCCTAATTCACATTATAATAGGAAAATTGTATACAAGTCAATAAAGCAAAGGGGAAAAGAATGCATTTTTTTAAGTACATGTAAAATACTTGCATGGCATTGCCTGATTAGGATATACTATAGGAGATTTAATCGAAGATTTTTCAGTAAATTTTTGATCGTAATTAAGAATAAATAAATAGAGGAGGAAATAGAAATGGCAGCAATTACAAAGGATATGACAATCGGTGAAATTATTCGTCAGGATCAGACAATTATTCCTATCTTAATGGAAGCAGGAATGCATTGTGTTGGTTGTCCGTCTGCTCAGGGTGAAAGCTTGGAAGAAGCAGCTATGGTTCACGGAATGGATATTGATGCATTAATGAAAGCTATCAACGAAAGATAATAGACGGCAATCGTAAACAGGAATCAAAAAAAAGAGGTGTTTTGCACCTCTTTTTCTTTTTGTTAAACTATTATATTTTTATATTTTTGCCAGACTGTTAATGGCTGTTTTTTCCAAAATCATTTGGTAGCTGTCTTCCATATAAGCATATTTAGCAGCGGATACCAATTCCAAATCGCCGTATTCCGAAGCAATATTCACGATTTGACCAAATTCGCGAATGTCTAAATCACCTCTGGTAAGGACCAGATAATAGGTTTGCTCTTCGTTGTCTTTTAATAAATAGTTTGATTCCTGATAAACGGATGCTACTACCTTACTGAAACGAATTAGGTCATTTAAATCTCTGGTGATGAGGCATCGCGGATAGATGGTTTCACCGCTTTCTGTCTTGTCAGAGTCTGCCATGGCCGGTTTGTGACTGCTTTCTTCAGATGAAGCTGCAGTCTGATTGCCTTTTGCAGAGTTTTTGATTTTCTGGAAAAGGTCATATACATCCTCGGCAATAGCGCCTGAAAGCTGCTGCGCAAAATCCTGTTCTCCCATATCCTCCTGATTTAAGGCAGGAGAGAAATTAGAAAATCTGGTATCGAGTTCTTCCGGATCTTCTACCTTGGTGATGATGAGTACGATACAGTCGGCGTTTACAGGGATGGCTTCAATCATGAGAGGAATGTCCTCTGCTTCAAAACCAAACTCAAAGTTTGCCTGCTGCATCATATCACGAAACAGACGTTTTGCTTTTTCGCTTCCGTATGCAAGTTCGCTGATTTTCAGTTCTCTATTTGCCAGATCGGCACCGGTAAGGGTGCATCGAATCTGATGATCATTTACTTTTTCTATTTTCATAATTATCACCATTTATATCAATGAATTGTTTGGAAATATCATATATCGTATGTCGATTTTAGTCAATAGAAGCAAGGCTTTGCGCCGTTTATTTAATAAAAATTTTAAAGTTTTTTATTGCAAATTAATATCGGATTCTTTATAATTTTTCTTAAGAGATGTTTCCTGAATCCAAACGTCGGAAGGGAGGCATATTTTTCATTTATTTTACAATCAAAAAACACATCAAAGTAAGGAAACTTACTTCTATTTATTCTGATTTCCGTCCTTGATGACGGATGACAACTGAAATAATCTCTTTAGATTATTGTATGTCTTTAAGGCACATATGTGCAATTATCATTATTTCCAAATAAATTCATTATTATAATTCAATTTTATTTACATTACATGTAGATTTTTTGGCGTGGCGGAATTCATCTCTTATCGCTTTTCTTTTAGTAGTTTTACCATTCAATTTTTATTTTATGATACCTAACAAGGAATTATTATTTTTATATCACGCAGATTCTTTTTGGTCGAAAAAGGAGGGCGATGCCGTTTAGGGCTTAAATCTGTAGGAGGAATCAAAAATGTCGAACAATAATCAAAAAAATAAAAATAATAAGGATAGCTTTAACCAGGAAATTGATTACATGCTGCATGTAATAGAAAGACAGCAGGTTTTCCTTGACGGTATGAAAAGAAAATTAAAGCATTTCCGGGTTGAAGCGATAAAAGCTAAGGCTTTACAGGAATCGGAAGCCGAATATGATGCAAAAGAAAATGACAAAAGTCTCATGGCTGATTATGTTATGGACGAAGCAGGTCAGGTTCAGCATATACGCTACGATTGGGTGAAAGAAGAGTAAGCTTTGTAAGCATGAATTTTAATCAAAACCGCTTTTGCGCAGACTGAATAAAAGGGGCTCCTTTTATAAATCGCAGGTCTTGTGTGAAAGCGGTTTTTGATATATTGTGAACATTCTGTATATTTTTTTACATTACATTGAGATTCACATGCTCTTTATGGTATGATGTTGAAAGTGAGAATTTTTGAGGGAAAAATGCGAAGTTTCAGAAAGGAAAAACTTTTGAAGTATGAAAAAGAAAATTATTCCTGTATTGATTGCTGTATTGCTTATTATTATTTTAAGCGGTATTTATGTGGCAAAAATTGTATTAGATAAATATTCTTATTCCAAGGAGGAAATGGATTTAAATTATTATTTCCATGTTAACTCTCCGGAGAATGTCCCGATTGTTTTGGAGGATGAGATCATCGAGGCAATGGGTGTTTTGAGTAATGACTCCGTATATTTGCCGTTGTCTTTTGTAAAAGAATATTTAAATGACAGATTTTACTTTTCTCAGACAGACCAGCTTTTACTGTATACAACGCCGACAGATCTGATTGCTGTCAGTCCGGATTCGTCTTCCTATACCGTATCGGATAATCCGGTATCCTTTGATAAAGCTGTTTATACCATGAAAGAGGAACCGTATCTTAATATGGACTTTGCTATGCAGTATGCCAATTTTTATGCGGCTGTATATGACAGTCCAAAGAGAGTGCAGATTTATCTGAAAGACAAATCTTATATGACAGCTACGGTGAACAAAGACAATGCTGTGCGTTTCCAGGGCGGAATCAAGTCGGATGTCCTCGAGAATTTAAAATCCGGTGACAGCGTGTATGTGCTGGAACAGATGGAAAACTGGTCCAAGGTTAAAACTATGGACAGTGTAATCGGATATTTGGAAAATAAAAGACTGGAGATGAAGGAAGATACTGTGATTTCCATTCCGGCAAACTATGCAGAGCCTGAATATACCAATCTTTGCAAGGACTATCCGATAAATATGGCATGGCATCAGGTTACCAATATGACAGCCAACGATACTGTGGATTCCATGCTGGCTCAGACAAAGGCGGTCAACACGATTTCACCGACCTGGTTTTTCTTAAATGACGACAACGGTAATTTTACCTCTATTGCCAGTCAGGACTATGTCAATAAAATGCATGCGAGAAATATTGAAGTATGGGCGCTGATTGATAACTTTACAAATGATGTAAATATTGGCAAGATTTTAAGCACTTTGGATAACAGAAAGAGATTGATTTCCGGTCTTATGGATCAGGCAAAAACATTCAGTCTTGACGGTATCAACATTGACTTTGAACAGGTACCGATGGAGGCAGGAGAGGATTATATCGAATTTATCCGAGAGCTTTCCATTGTCTGCAGACAAAACAATCTCGTGCTGTCTGTTGATAACTATGTACCGACCGGATATACTGCACACTACAACAGAAAAGAACAGGGTGTGGTAGCAGATTATGTTGTAATTATGGGCTATGATGAGCATTATTCCGGATCGCCGGAAGCAGGAAGTGTCGCTTCCATCGGTTATGTGAAGCAGGGAATCGAAGATACGGTTTCCAAGGTTCCGAGCTATAAAGTAATCAATGCCATTCCGTTTTATACTCGTCTTTGGAAGCTTTCGGGAGATGTTAGTTCCGAAGCGATGTCTATGAGCGCGGCTGAAATGCTTTTGGCAGACA
Organism: Lachnospiraceae bacterium; assembly: GCA_045643145.1. Classification (GTDB taxonomy): domain Bacteria; phylum Bacillota; class Clostridia; order Lachnospirales; family Lachnospiraceae; genus SVFI01. The sequence continues at coordinate 19,493 of JAZUKG010000197.1, forward strand.
AGGCAATTCCGTTTAGCTGGGATGAGGAAACCTGTCAAAATTATGCCGCATGGGATGAAGAAGGCACCACCTACCAAATTTGGTTGGAAGATGCCGACAGTTTGGCAGCCAAACTGAGCGTAATGGGTCAATACGGACTGGGCGGTATCGCACAGTGGAAACTTGGCCTGGAACAGCCAAAAGTTTGGGATTTGATTGAAAAATATGTATCCGGCGGATACAATCAGGCAAATGGCGAAGCAGCAGTTGCACCGGAAGAGGTACCAGCACCGGAAGAAGTACCGCAGGCAGAAGAACCTGCACCGGAAGAAGCGCCTGCACCACAGGCAGAAGATGCCGTAATCGATGAAATTCCGATTATTGAATAGATGAAAAGAATGTACAGTCTGTGAGATTTCACAGGCTGTATTTTTTTTACCGCGGCCGGCATTAATATTCTGTTTTGCTTTGGAATAGTATTTATATGAAAGATATTTGGGAGCAGGGCATGAGTAAAAAACGAAAGGGTAAAAAAGAATGCAGGCGGATTTTAGGAGCAGCAGTATTGATGGCAGGTTTTGTTTTGTGGATGATCTGCATCGGAAAAGAAAGGTGGCAAAGTACCGGGCTGGTAACAGATAAAACCGTTGTACTCATTGATCCGGGACACGGAGATATGGATCCGGGCAAGGTCGGAATCAACGGTGCGTTGGAAAAGGATATTAATCTGGCTATTGCAGTTTTTGTAAAAGAAAATCTCGAAAAAGCAGGCGTTTTTGTCGTGATGACCAGAGAGAAAGATACAGTGAACGGACCCGGTCAGGCACAGCATTACAGCAAACTGGATGATTTGAAAAAGCGAGTGGCATTAATGGAAGCCTGCCACGCACAGTTTGCGGTCAGTATTCATCAAAACAGCTTTACCAAAGAATCGGTATCCGGTTCGCAGGTGTTTTATCATGTGTCGAGTCAGGAGGGAAAAAGACTGGCTCAGGAAATCCAAACCAAGCTTTCGTCAGCGTTAAAGGAAAGCAATCCGAGAGAAATCAAAGAAAACCATACTTATTATTTATTAAAAAAGGCAACGATTCCTGTGGTGATTGTTGAATGCGGCTTTTTATCGAATCAAATACAGGCTGAAAATCTGGTCGATGAAACCTATCAAAAACAGGTTGCAGCAGGGATTTCGGAGGGGATCTTAAATTATTTGAAAATACAAAATAAAGTGTGATATAATACATAAGATTAGGATGTGATACCATGCAGACAGAATGGATAAAAGAAATTCATAAGACCATGGACCAAGAGGTTTTTGAAAAAAGCGGACAGATCATTAAAATGGGTGGTCTGGTTGCTTTTCCGACAGAAACGGTTTACGGCTTGGGAGGAGATGCCTTGAATCCGGCGTCTTCTCAAAAGATTTATGCGGCAAAGGGAAGACCCAGTGATAATCCTCTGATTGTGCATATTTGTGATGTCGGAGATTTAGAAGTGGTAGGAACGGACATTCCGCCGGTAGCCTATGCTCTGGCAGAGCGCTTTTGGCCGGGACCGCTTACCATGATCGTGAAAAAGTCTAAAATCGTGCCATATGAAACAACCGGAGGACTGGATACCGTAGCGGTCAGACTTCCGAATCATGAAGTGGCACTTGAATTTATAAAAAAAGCAGGCGGATTTGTAGCAGCGCCGAGTGCCAATACCTCGGGCAGACCCTCGCCGACAGTGGGAAAATATGTGTATGAGGATATGCAGGGGAAGATAGAAATGCTTCTGGATGCAGGTCCGGTGGGAATCGGTGTAGAATCTACGATTGTGGATTTGACATCGGAGACCCCTATGATTTTAAGACCCGGGTATGTAACCAAGGAAATGCTGGGGGAGGTTTTAGAAGAGGTATCTTTGGATCCGACTCTGTTTCGCGCTGATACCGGACTTCGGCCCAAGGCTCCGGGAATGAAGTACAAGCATTACGCCCCTAAGGGCGAGCTGACCATTCTCTCCGGGGATCGGGAAAAAGCAGTTTGCAAAATGAAGGAAGAAGCAGCAAAGAAAAAACAGGAAGGCTTCCGGGTAGGCATCATAACCACCAGGGAATTTTCTGACGGCTTTGATGCTGACAGTATCAAGGTCACCGGCGCCGAAGGCGATGTGGAATCGGTAGCCAGAGAACTGTTCCGTTTCTTGAGAGAATTTGATGAAGAGCATATAGATTTTATGTATGTTCGTGCAGTGGAAGAGGACGGAATCGGACAAGCAGTTATGAATCGAATGCTAAAGGCAGCAGGACATAGAATTATTTATATTTAGGAGGAATAAAAAATGACAATAGCAATTGGTAGTGATCACGGCGGATTTGATTTAAAGGAAGAAGTAATCGCTTTCTTAAAGGAAAAAGGATATGACGTAAAGGATGTAGGATGTTTTGATAAGTCTTCCTGCGATTATCCTGTTTACGGCAGAATGGTAGCTCAGGAGGTAGCACAGGGTAACTGTGAAAAAGGTATCGTAATCTGTACAACAGGTATCGGTATTTCTATTACAGCAAACAAGGTTGCCGGAATTCGCTGCGCTCTTTGTGCAGATACTGTAACTGCAAAGCTTACCAGACTTCACAACAATTCCAATGTATTAGCTCTCGGAGCAGGTGTTGTGGGACCGATTTTAGCAAAAGAAATCGTAGATACTTTCCTGAGTACAGAATTTTCAGGAGAAGAAAGACATCAGAGAAGAATCGATTTAATCGAAGGTTAACAGGTACAGACAAAGGAGAAATGGGTTATGGCAAAGGTAGTGGTTATGGATCATCCGCTGATCCAGCATAAAATTGGGTTTATTCGTAGAAAAGATACAGGTACAAAGGATTTCAGACAGTCTATCAGCGAAATCGCAATGCTGATTTGTTATGAAGCTACCAGAGATTTACAGCTTGAGGATGTGGAAATCGAAACACCGATTTGTAAAACAACCGTAAAGGAATTAAAGGGCAAAAAATTAGCAGTCATCCCGATTCTTCGAGCAGGACTCGGAATGGTAGACGGAATGCTGGAACTGATTCCCGCAGCAAAGGTTGGTCACATTGGTTTGTATCGTGATCCGGTGACAGTAAAGCCGGTAGAATATTATTGCAAACTACCTGCAGATTGTGCAGAAAGAGAAGTATTTGTAGTAGATCCGATGCTGGCAACAGGAGGATCTTCTGTGGCAGCTATTCAGATGCTCAAGGACAAGGGTTGTAAAAATATTCACTTTATGTGTATTATTGCAGCACCGGAAGGTGTAAAAGCTATGCAGGAAGCACATCCGGATGTCGATATATATATTGGCGCATTAGACGAAAAATTAAACGATCACAGTTATATTGTACCGGGTCTGGGTGATGCCGGAGATCGTATTTTCGGAACAAAATAGGCTTTGATTAAGCATAGTAAAAGAGGTTTTCATGGATCAGAAAGCAAAAGATTATATTTCATGGGATGAATATTTTATGGGAGTTTCCGTGCTTTCCGGTATGAGATCAAAGGATCCGAATACCAAGGTGGGAGCATGTATCGTAGGAAAGGACAATCGAATTTTGTCCATGGGTTACAACGGATTCCCAAATGGATTAAAGGATGAGGATTTTCCGTGGGGAAGAGAGGGAAATCTTTTAGATACCAAATATCCTTTTGTAACACATAGTGAACTCAATGCAATCTTAAATTATCGCGGCGGCAGTCTGGAAGGAAGCAAACTTTATGTTACACTCTTTCCATGCAATGAATGCGCAAAAGCAATCATTCAGGCCGGAATCAAAACGGTAGTTTATGATTGTGACAAATACAATGGTACAGACACAAACATCGCAGCAAAGAGAATGTTTGATGCGGCGGGTATTACCTATTATCCGTATGAGCATACAGGCAGAACAATAAAGATGGATGTTTAAGAGGTTGAAATGAAGGGAAACTGTAAATATCTGGGACTGACCCTGGCATTTGCTTTGGGAATCGGATGTCTGATGACAACGCAGGCTTTTGCTACTTCAACAGGACAAAAGTTGCAGAATGCAAAAAATGAAAAAAATCAGGCTGAGCACGGACTGGATAAGACAACTACATCACTGGAAAAGTTAAATAACGACAGAGCAAATTTGCAAACCTATTTGGATAATCTGAATGAAAAGCTGAATATTGCCAATGGGAAACTTTTGGAAATTGAGGAAATCCTTCAAAAGAAGAAAGAAGATATCGCCCAGGCACAGGCTGACATTGAGGATGCGAAAAATAAGCAGGTGGTACGTTATGCGGAAATGAAAAAACGAATTCGTTTCATGTATGAAAGAGGGAACTCTTCGTACCTTGAATTGTTTTTTAATGCAACCAGTTTTTCAGATATGTTGAACAAGGCGGATTATATAGAAAAAATCAATGCCTATGACAGACGGATGCTTGAGGAATACAAGCAGACGGAAATTGAAATTACCAAAAAGGAAAAGGAACTTTCCGAGGACAGTGAATCTCTAAAACTTTTAGAATCACAGGCAAATGAAAGTGTGGATGCAGTTTATGCAGAACTTTCGGATGTGGCAAGCGATGTCGGAAAGTATATGGATGAAATCCATACTTTAGAAGAAAAAGCAATGGAATATGAAAAACAGCTTGCTTTGGCGGAAAGTGATATTGCTGTACTGACACAGCAGTATAAGGACGAATTGGCAATCTCTGTTCAGAATGCTTCTATGGTAAGTCGTGATTTGTCTGATTTATCTTTATCTGCCGGAGATTTGGATCTGATGGCAGCTATTATTGAATGTGAGGCAGGCGGTGAAAGCTATACCGGAAAGGTAGCAGTTGGTGCGGTGGTATTAAACCGTGTCAGAAGTCCTCTGTTTCCGGGAACTGTGTTAGAGGTTATTATGCAAAATCGTCAGTTCTCTCCGGTAGGAAGCGGACGTTTTTCTATTGTATTGGCCAGACGAGCAAATGAGTCCTGTTATCAGGCGGCTCAGGATGCGATGGCAGGCGCATCGCCGGTAGGAAGTTGTCTGTTTTTCAGAACCCCGATACCGGGACTGACAGGACAGCAAATCGGAGGACATATATTCTATTAAAATAATGGCAGGTAGTTTTCACTACCTGCTTTTTTCGTAAAAACATACCAATTAACACAAAAAGGCTGCTATCCCGCCGATAGCAGCCTTTTTGTGTTATGTTTAAGTCAGTTGATAAAAATTCATTTTTATAGCTTTATTCAAAGCTTTCGATATAGTCCTGTATCTTTTTGATAGATCCGTCATAAATCATGGATAGGAGCTGATTTAAATTTCTCAAGGATTGAATGGTCAAATCCAAATCCAATGCTTTTGCCTGCGTGGCATCTGCCAGTTCATCTAAATCGACTACCTGAATGCTTCCGTCCGGATAAATCAGAACATCTGCCAATAAATCTGTGATACAAAGACTTTCTTTGTTTTCAGACCAGTCATAAGTGATGATATCAATATACCAATACACTAAACTTCCGTCTTCTCTGTAAAACTTGCTTACTTTAATGCCCTCATCTAAAAAGTATCCGGATATTCCGTGGTGTAAATTTTTCTTTGGATGAATGGCACCCCATTTAGTAATCAGTTTATTCTCTTCAAAGGAAACTACAATGTCATCTTCTAATAAAATACATTCCGGAGGAATGATTCTTTTTCTGTAAAGTAAAAAGTCAGCCATGACCTGTTTGCTCCCTTGTTGATTTTCTATATAATATCATAAGAAATGCACTTTGTCATTGTGATATTTTACCAATAAATTTGTCGGTTTTTTGGAAGTCTCGCCTTTTTTGAATTTCCTATTTTTTTATAGACAGAATACTGAAAAATAGGTATAATTGATGGTAGCGTCTTAAATGGGATATTTTGTGAAAAAAGGCGGTTTTTTATGTCTAAAGAGAATCAGTCAAAGAAAAACGGATATGGCAAAAATGTCTATAAATCGCTTGCCATGGTGACTCAGTTCGGAATTAATATGATTGTACCGATTTTTCTGTGTTCTTTTTTAGGGATGTATTTAGATAAGAAGTTTTCTACCTCTTATTGGTTTGTTTTGCTTTTCTTTGTAGGTGCCGTAGCAGGTGCGAGAAATGTTTTTGTATTTGCAAAGAGATTGTATGAGGGCCCTTCAGACAAGGAAAAGAACAGAAATAAACGAAAAGAGAGCCTGCAAAAGGAAACAAATTCATGATAAAGAAGTTAGATGCAATCAGTGAGGTGTTATTTGATCTGCTGGTTGGAATAGTGATATTCGGAGTACTTGCCGAGCTGATCGGTGTGTATTTTGTAAAGGAAAAGATGTTTTACTCCATCGGCCTTCTCATTGGTGTAGTCATTGCTCTTTTTATGGCGGTTCATATGGCGGTGACGCTGAATACAGCCATGGACCTGGGAGAAGCAGGAGCAGTAAAGCATATGCAAAAGCAAAATCTGATTCGATATGGTGTGATTCTCATTCTTTTCGGACTTTTGCTGATTATCAAAATCGGGAATCCGCTTTCTGCGTTTCTCGGAATTATGGGATTGAAAGTAGCGGCTTATATTCAGCCGATTACTCATAAAATTTTTAGGAGGTGAATGTATGGGACAGGGAATTTTGTTATCCGCTGATACGGATATCGATTTTATGATTCACGGAGTTTTCCAGTATAACTTCTTTGGTCATACCGTATGGATAACAACCACGCATGTGTGCGTCTTGATTGTATTTCTGATTCTGATCGGATTTGCAATTGCAGCAAACCGCGCGATGAAGCATGCGAGTGATGTGCCAACCGGATTCCAAAATGTTGTAGAACTAGTTGTTGAAATGCTCGATGGAATGGTTAAGGGTTCCATGGGAAACAGCGCAAGCAAGTTTGCCAATTATATCGGAACAATTTTTATCTTTATCTTAATCAGCAACATTTCCGGATTATTCGGACTTAGACCACCAACAGCGGACTATGGTGTAACACTCCCGCTTGGTCTGATGACGTTTGCACTCATTCATTTTAACAAATTTAAATACCAAAAAGTTAGCGGTGTTATCAAAGGGCTTTGTGATCCATGGCCGATTTGGGCTCCGATTAACATCATTGGTGATGTAGCCGTTCCGATTTCATTGTCACTTCGTTTGTTCGCAAACGTTTTGTCAGGAACAGTTATGATGGCCTTGATTTACGGTCTTTTAAGTAAAGTCGCAATCATTTGGCCGGCAGCATTACACGTTTACTTTGATTTGTTCTCCGGAGCAATCCAGACCTATGTATTCTGTATGTTAACCATGACATACGTATCAGATGCAATTGGTGATAACAATTAAAGAAACAAAAATCCAGAAAAAATAGGAATCTTTTATTAAGGAGGAAACAAGACATGGAATTCAACACAAACTTTATCTTAGGTTGCTCAGCAATCGGTGCAGGACTTGCTGTAATCGCAGGTATCGGACCTGGTATTGGTCAGGGTATCGCAGCAGGACATGCAGCTGCAGCAGTAGGTAGAAACCCAGGCGCTAAGTCTGATGTTACTGCTACCATGTTACTTGGTCAGGCCGTTGCCGAAACAACCGGTCTTTACGGCTTGCTTGTTGCTATGTTGTTATTATTCGTAAAACCATTAGCAAAATAATAGCCTTCAAAACAAAAATACTAAGAAAAGGAGGCTTATAGCTTGAATACGTTATTGAATGCGTCATTCGTATTAGCGTCAGGTGAAACAGAAATGGAGCGTTTATTCGATCTTGACTGGCAGCTCTTTGCAGATGCTACATTAATGATCATCGCAGTATTTGCTCTGTTTTTGATTATGTCCTACTTTTTGTTCAATCCTGCGAGAAAGTTCTTACAGGGTAGACAGGAACGAATCAAAACTGATTTAGATACCGCTCAGACAGAAAAGGCGGACGCAATCGCGCTAAAGAATGAATACGAAGAAAAGCTTCGTGATATTGATAAGCAGGCAGAAACTATTTTGGCCGATGCTCGTAAGAAAGCTCTTGCCAATGAAGCAAGCATTCTGGCAAAGGCAAAAGAAGACGCTGCGAGAATCATTGAGCGAGCTAATGTGGAAGCGCAGCTTGAAAAAGAAAAAGTTGCGGATGAAGTGAAGCAGGAAATGATCCAGATTGCATCTGTAATGGCTTCTAAGGTAGTTGCAGCAAACATTGATACAAATATCAGTGATAGTCTGGTAGAGGAAACATTGAAAGAGATAGGTGAAAGCACATGGCTAAGCTAGTATCCAAAACCTACGGGGAGGCTTTGTTTGAGCTTGCACTGGAAGAATCCAAACTCGATGTTTTTATGGAGGAAACAAAGGCATTACTGCAAACATTGGAGCAAAACCCGGAGTTTTCTAAACTTATGAACCATCCAAAGATTAACAAAGATGAAAAAATCAAAGTGGTTCAGGAAGTGTTTGACAGCAGATTATCTGCAGAATTGGTTGGGTTTATTCGATTACTCATTACCAAGGATCGTTATGCTGAAATTACTGACATTTTGGAATATTTCTTATCCCTGGTAAAAGCAAAACAGGGTATCGGAGTAGCTAGTGTAACCAGCGCCGAGGAATTATCTGAAAGTCAGAAAAAAGCAGTGGAAGAAAAGCTGCTTGCTACCACCGGATTTAAGACAATGGAAATGTCATATTCCGTTGACAAGTCTATCATTGGTGGTTTGGTAATCCGCATCGGAGATCGTATTGTGGATTCCAGCATACAGACAAGAATCAATGAGCTGAAAAAACAGCTTTTAAAAATTCAGCTTTCGTCATAATGAAACAGGTGTGACAAAAAAATGTAGAAAGGAACGTAAGGATCCATGAATTTAAGACCAGAAGAAATAAGTTCAGTGATTAAGGATCAGATCAAGAGATATGCTTCACAGCTTGAAGTATCTGAAGTAGGTACTGTTATTCAGGTTGCTGACGGTATTGCACGTGTGCACGGACTTGAAAAAGCCATGCAGGGTGAACTTCTTGAATTTCCGAATGAAGTATTCGGAATGGTTATGAACCTGGAAGAAGACAACGTTGGTGCGGTTTTACTCGGAAACCACAAAAACATCAACGAAGGCGATACTGTTAAGACTACCGGCCGTGTAGTAGAGGTTCCGGTTGGAGACGCTCTCTTAGGACGTGTTGTGAACGCACTTGGTCAGCCTATCGACGGAAAAGGACCTATCGCAACTGACAAATATCGTCAGATCGAAAGAGTTGCTTCCGGCGTTATCACCAGAAAGAGTGTAAATACACCACTTCAGACAGGTATCAAAGCGATTGACTCAATGGTACCAATCGGAAGAGGACAAAGAGAATTAATTATCGGTGACAGACAGACAGGTAAGACTGCTATCGCCATCGATACTATTATTAACCAGAAGGGATTAGGCGTTAAATGTATTTACGTTGCAATCGGCCAGAAGGCTTCAACAGTTGCAAGTATCGTAAAGACATTAGAAGAATTTGGTGCTATGGCATACACCACAGTAGTAGCTGCTACAGCCAGTGAGCTGGCACCACTTCAGTACATCGCTCCATATTCCGGTTGTGCAATCGGAGAAGAGTGGATGGAAAACGGAGAAGACGTACTTGTTATCTATGATGACTTAAGTAAGCATGCAACTGCTTACCGTACACTTTCCTTATTGCTTCGTCGTCCACCAGGACGTGAGGCTTATCCTGGAGACGTATTCTACTTACATTCAAGACTTCTCGAAAGAGCAGCTCGTATGAGTGATGAATACGGCGGAGGAAGCTTAACAGCTCTTCCGATTATCGAAACACAGGCAGGTGACGTATCTGCGTATATTCCTACCAACGTTATTTCCATCACAGATGGTCAGATTTACTTAGAGACAGAAATGTTTAACTCCGGTTTCCGTCCGGCGGTTAACGCAGGTCTTTCTGTATCACGAGTTGGAGGTTCTGCTCAGATCAAGGCTATGAAGAAGATTGCCGGACCTATCCGTGTGGAGCTTGCGCAGTATCGTGAGCTTGCAGCTTTCTCTCAGTTCGGTTCAGAACTTGATGCCGATACCAAAGAAAAGTTAGCACAGGGTGAAAGAATCCGTGAAATCTTGAAACAGCCTCAGTACAAGCCAATTCCGGTACAGTATCAGGTTATGATTATCTACGTAGCTACAAAGAAATATCTCTTGGATGTTGCAGTAGAAGATATCACCAGATTTGAATCAGAAATGTTCGAATTTATGGATACAAAATATCCAGAAATTCCGGAAACAATTGCTAAGGAAAAAGAAATTTCTGAGGACCTTGAAAAGAAATTTGTAAAGGCCATTGAAGAGTTCAAGGCACAGTTCAAATAAGCAGTGAAACAGATGATGGGATTTCCCCATCCATAAAGAAAGAATAGGTGACACGCATGGCTTCAATGAGAAGTATCAAAAGGCGTAAAGAATCTGTCCAGAGTACACAGCAAATCACGAAAGCGATGAAGCTTGTATCTACTGTTAAACTGCAAAGAGCAAAAGCCAGAGCAGAACAATCCAAAGCCTATTTTGAATGTATGTATGAAACGGTAAAACAAATCCTCGCAAAATCAGGAACCATCAATCATCCGTACTTAAATGTTACCGAAGGCAAGAAAAAAGCAGTGATTATGATTACCTCAAACAGAGGTCTTGCAGGTGGATATAACTCCAACGTAATCAAGCTTGTTACCAGAAACGACGAGTTTAATACTTCAAACACAGTTGTTTATGCCATTGGTAAAAAAGGAAAAGATGCCCTGGCAAAAGTGGGATTTGAAATTAAAAAAGATTACTCAGATGTAATCGAAGAGCCGATTTATATTGACGCTATGAATATCTGTAAAGAAGTCCTTGCGGCATTTGCAGATGGCGAAATCGGTGAAATTTACCTTGCATATACTTCATTTAAGAATACCGTATCACATATCCCGACCTTGATTAAGCTTCTTCCGGTTGTTGCCGAAGAAGAAACAGAAACAAAGGCGGATGCAATGATGAATTTCGAACTGGATGAAGAAGCAGCTATTGAATTAATCATTCCAAAATATATCACTAGTCTGATTTTTGGAGGAATGGTTGAGGCTGTTGCCAGCGAGAACGGTGCGAGAATGCAGGCAATGGATTCCGCTACAAGTAATGCTGAAGAAATGATCAGTTCTTTATCCTTACAATATAACAGAGCCCGTCAGGGATCTATTACACAGGAATTAACCGAAATCATAGCCGGTGCAGAAGCAATCAGCTAAGTGCTATGACCATAATAAAGGAGAATGAAATAATGGCAGAACAGACAATCGGAAAAATCACCCAGATTGTAGGCGCCGTACTTGATATTAAGTTCGCGGAAGGTAATCTTCCGGAAATTAATGAAGCGATTGACATTGACCGTGAAGGCGGCAAGTTGGTTGTGGAAGTTGCGCAGCATTTGGGAGATGACACAGTCAGATGTATCGCCATGGGCAGTACAGACGGTCTGATCAGAGGTATGGAGGCAATTGCTACCGGTGCTCCTATTTCCGTTCCGGTAGGTGAGAAGACCCTGGGCCGTATCTTTAACGTTCTGGGACAGCCTATCGATAATAAACCCGCACCCGAAGGCGTTTCTTTTGAGCCTATCCACAGAGCAGCTCCCAAGTTCGAGGAGCAGTCCACCGAGACCGAAC
>JAZUKG010000198.1:0-4626 GCA_045643145.1 Lachnospiraceae bacterium
TAATTTTTTATTCTTTCAACAGACTTTTGCCTTTTTGCAGGCTTAGGTCAGCTTTGCTATACCTTTTTCCACTTTGGAATAGCGGCATCTTCGCTCTTGCACTGCTTTTGTCGTCTGCAAGCTTTGTTTTGCTCATATCTATCTTCCAAAGCATATGTTTATTACAAAATGCGTAAACCGATTCAACTTCATCTCCGGGACAGAGTGAAAAACACGCTCTCGGTTCTGCACTGATTTCCAGCTTTTTTCGCTGATTTCCCTGTTTCGTCGGCACGGCGATCCATTCAATATGATGTTCCTCAGTCATCGGATGCGGCATGGAACCTACTGTCACATAGACCTTATTGCCGACCATTTCCCAGACAGGCTGATGCTTTTCGGTTCCGGTTTCCATTGACTGCGGGATCAGCGGCTTCATTTCCTCGCCGCAGCAGATAAGCGATGAGTCGGATTCTTTGACATTTGCCACGATTTTGCCGCAAACATTACAGCGGTAGAATTTCATATCCATCTTTATACTCCCTTCTTATCGAACAACTCTGAAAAGTGCGCAGCGGCAGAATCCTTCAAAGGAAGGATCAGCGATCTGCTCACGAAATTCTTTGCACATACATAATGTGTCATTCGATTTTTGTACTTGGCACGGGCAATATCCACCGGATTCTGCCAGACCTTTCTTTACAAGCGCCGTGACCGCCAAATTATCGTTTTCCATGATTTTCATACAAAGTCCTCCGTTTCATAAATACTGTTACCAGATACCGAGGCGAATGCAGAAATATCGAACTGCTCATCACAGCAATGCCGATCAGTGCAGTAATGATGACTGCATAGTATTGCCCGTTATATCCCGAAGCTGAAAAATGTTTGATCAGAATACCGATATACGCCCAGATAATGGTCAGTGTTGCAGCAAAATGATGATTTTTACGAAGTGAAAATACCGTACCAACTGTTGTACCGATCACCAGAGCTGCAATGGTCCAGAACACATCTGATAAGCCGAAACCGTTCCAGTTCGTTTTCGTCAGATATACGCTGATATTGGCTATTGAGGCAGCTACGATCCAGCCCAAATAGATTTCAAATCCTGTTTTGGCAAAGATGCGGAATGTGCGATCCTGTATCGGAAAGCGCAGGCGTTTCAGAATCATTCCAAGCGAAAACAGCAGCCCGAACATCATCAATACAGAGATGCCGATTGCACCGAAATGCCATGCAAAGATCCATGCGATGTTAAAGACACAGCTGATCAGAAACCAGTTCCCGATCGCTTCGCGTGCATTCTGACTGTTTTGATTGTCATCCAGAATGCCCCATTGATAGAATACAAATGCGCCCATGAGCAGATAGATGATGCCCCAGACTGCAAATGTGATCGGCGCAGAAGTAAACAGATTGGGGTATGCCGCCGATACTTCACCTGTTGTATTCCCGCCCAGCGACAGCAGATTTGCAAGTGTATTAACTGCAATCATCACAAGGAAAGCAACAGTATTTTTCAATTTTGATACATTCAAATTGAGCCCTTCTTTCTGATGCCATTGCTCAATCAAAGATTTTCGGTATCTTTGTCCGATTCGTTATCACAGATCAGGATGGTTTGATCATCTGTGCTGCACTTTTCGCAGCGGCACTTTCTGAATATACAGCAGGTAAGAATGCAGCCAAGTACAGCAGCAGAGCCGGCTCCTATTCCGAATAGAAAGTATCTTACGGATTGTTTTTTCATATTCATAATTCATAGCCTCCAATAATATTTTTGAGTTAACAAATATTTCCTTTTGACATTTTTGCCCGTCTGTGATATAATGATGATAGCTTTTAACCCATTGGATTCCCCTCCGTTTGTATTGAATTGCGCAATGCTGTCACGGCATTTAAAAGGAGAAAAGAGTTATGGTCAAAAGAAATCTAATTTCTAAGATTATGTATGTTGATGGAAGTGGATATTATTCCGTTACTGATGAAGGCATAGATTTAATCAACCAGCTTGCTCAATTGAGAATTTATGGTGAGGATCAATTCAAGTCCACAACTGCTCGTTACCCATGGTTAATAGACAAACTGTATGAGATAGTAGAAGATGATAAATTATCAACAGCAACTTCAGAAACTTGTGAGAATAACAAGCGATTTGTAGTTGATATTTGCAAAAAATCTCTTCTTTTGTATGCAACTGCAGACTATGAGTAACTAATTATGAATAGTACAGATTATACAACTCCACACGAGGAAAGATTGTCATTTGTTAAATTTATGGGAGTACTTTTGGTAGGATACTGTGCCTATAGATACATCAAATGTATGGTAATATCAAAATCTTTCATTGTAGCGTTTCATAATGCGTTTTTTGATGATGTAGCTCCATTAATAATAGTTGTATTTATAATTTCTATAATAATTCCTTTTATAGATTGGGTATTATATTATATTATTAAAAGAATAACTGTATCATATGGAACAACCTATACAGGAATAATAAAGGAAGAGATCAAACAGTCTAGAATATCTCGTGGTGGTGGATACTTAACTTATAGATATATTGTAGTACTTGATGATGGCACAACAGTAAAAAGTCCTGTTTATACATCTCCAGTATACCATAAAAAGTGTATTGTTCATAAATACTTAAATGTTATTGTTCTCACTGACTTTGAGTTTTGAACGATAAAAATACTTAAAAAGAAGCAATTCCTGAATTTTAAAGGATTTGCTTCTTTTTTATGTATGGTGGCTTGACATATTAGTAACTATAATGCTCAGGTGACAAATTGGGTAAGGCTTAAATTTGCTGCCATGAATCTGAAAAAATATGCAATTCACAAATGGAATAAGGAAGGTGGAGGCGGTTTTAATACTGTTTTTACTTTATTTCACATGTTTTTTCTTTCAAAACAAATTAATTGCATATGTTAATCAAAAAATAACAAAACCACTGTTTTCAGAACCGATTCCGGTTCCTAAAACAGTGGCTTTTCTACAGGCTGAGGCTCACTTCGGTGAGCCTGTTATCATTTCTCAGGAATCAGAGTATTTGACGGTTACGTTGCAAAAAGTATGAGTCAAATAAACCGCATGTCCCAAAGGCAACAGTATCATCAAAGTACGCCTGTTGCTTTGTCGGGAAATGATCACGTTTGCATTCCGTATGAGCAGAATAAATGATGCATTTTCGTGCTGTAATCGCACTGACGCATTGATGTACATATTGTATATTTCAGCATTTCAAGATTGTGAGAAGTGTAGAAATCTGACAAAATGCATTGATTTTTTGCGTGAAATAGTGTATAATAACAGCAAGTGTTTCTGGAAGAATATTCCAGAATGAAATACACGTAGTTTTATGAAAGGATACGAAAAATTATGAAAGAAAAATGGGAAAATGCAGAACTTGAGATCATTGACTTTGCAGTGGAGGATATTATCACAACTTCATTTATGTCTGGCGGCGGCGGCAACGGTGACGGTGGCTACAAGAGCGGTCCGGACGGACTCGGCGGCTTCGGTGACCTTGGATAAACCGGAATACGAATGAAATGTACGTTATTTAGGAGGTATTTTCGATGTCTAAAAAATTCATGAAGAAAACATTGGCAGGCATTTTCGCACTTGTGATCGTTGCATCTTCCACGCCGATCGCGCCGTTTGTAACGGTGATGGACAGCAATTCGATCACCGTAAATGCTGCTTCACCTGCGGACGATTTTGTATTTGATTCCGGCACGATCACCGGCTATACAGGCGAAGGCGGCGATGTAGAGATCCCGTCAACGATCGGCGGTGTTGGTGTTACAAGCATTGGTGAGAGTGCTTTCGATAGTTGCGCAAGTTTGGTCAGCGTCACAATTCCTGAGGGTGTTACAAGCATTGGTGATGATGCTTTCTTGGAATGTTCAAACTTGACAAGCGTCACAATTCCTGAGAGTGTTACAAGCATTGGTGATTTTGCTTTCGCGTATTGCTCAAACTTGGCCAGCGTCACAATTCCTGAGGGTGTTACAAGCATTGGTGGGTATGCTTTCTATGTTTGCAAAAACTTGGCCAGCGTAACAATTCCTGAAGGTGTTACAAGCATTGGTAATAACGCTTTCCATTCTTGCAGCGGGCTGACAAGCATTACACTTCCGAAGTCGCTTGAAAGCATTGGTTCCGAAGCTTTCAAGAATTGCTCTGCTATGAAAACAGTCAATTACACAGGTTCAGAAACTGACTGGAAAAAAATAGATATTGATACTTCAAATAATGAAAGCCTGCTAGCGGCAAAAATCACCTATGATTATGTCCCGCCTGCACCTGAGAGCGATTTTAATTATGATATTAACAGCCTGCTGAATGTAGTTCGAATCAACGGCTATAAAGGCAAAGGCGGCGATGTAGTGATCCCGTCGGAGATTAACGGTCGTGCTGTTGCTATGATTTGGTTTAATGCTTTCTTGGATTGCACTTCTCTGACAAGCATCACGATTCCTGATTCTGTTACAGACATTTCCGTAAGGGCTTTCGAGGGTTGCACTTCTCTGACAAGCGTAACGATTCCTGATTCTGTTACAGACATTAGCGGTAGTGCTTTCAAGGGATGTACTTCTCTGACAAGCATCACGATTCCTGATTCTATTGAAACCA
>JAZUKG010000199.1:0-2628 GCA_045643145.1 Lachnospiraceae bacterium
TAGATATCGTAAAAACCCTGTGGTTGACTATCCTGAAAGAGAATGGCCAAACAAAGAGATTGAAAAGGCACCTATTTGGTGTAGTGTTGACTTAAGAGATGGCAATCAGGCTTTGATTGAGCCTATGAGTTTAGAGGAAAAGATTGAATTTTTTAAATTGCTGGTTAAGATCGGCTTTAAAGAAATTGAGGTTGGTTTCCCTGCTGCTTCTGAAACAGAGTTTGTTTTCATGCGTACTCTGATTGAAAAGAATTTAATTCCGAAGGATGTTACTGTTCAAGTGTTAACCCAGGCAAGAGAACATATTATCAAAAAAACCTTTGAAGCCGTAAAGGGTGCTCCAAGGGCAGTGATTCATTTATATAATTCAACTTCGGTTGCGCAAAGAGAGCAGGTTTTTGGAAAAGATAAAGAAGAAATTAAAAAATTGGCGGTTGATGGTGCTAAGTTATTAAATAAACTTGCCAGTGAAACAGAAGGAAATTTCATGTTTGAGTATAGTCCTGAGAGTTTCCATGGAACGGAAGTAGAGTATGCTTTGGAAGTATGTAATGCAGTGATTGATGAATGGAAGCCATGTCCGGAACGTAAGGTTATTATTAATATTCCGGCTACTGTTGAAACTGCAATGCCACATGTTTTTGCTTCACAGATTTCTTATCTTAGTAAGAATTTTCACGATAGAGAAAATGTGATTTTAAGTATTCATCCACACAATGACAGAGGTTGCGGTGTTTCGGATGCAGAATTTGGTATCCTTGCAGGTGCAGATCGTGTAGAAGGAACTTTGTTTGGAAACGGAGAGCGTACAGGTAATGTGGACTTGATTACTGTAGCTATGAATATGTTTTCTTATGGTCTTGACCCAAAACTTGATTTTTCTGATATGCCAATGATTCGTTCCGTTTATGAAAAGCTAACCAGAATGCATGTGTATGAAAGACAGCCATATGCGGGAGATTTGGTCTTTACAGCATTTTCCGGTTCTCATCAGGATGCCATTTCAAAAGGTATGAAATATCGTAATGAAACGAAACAGTCGACCTGGACGGTACCTTATTTACCAATTGATCCGGTAGATGTGGGTAGAACCTATGATGCAGATGTAATTCGTATCAATAGCCAGTCCGGTAAGGGCGGTGTTAGCTATATTTTACAGAATAATTATTCGATTGTGATTCCAAAACAGATGCAGGAGGAAGTCGGATATACTGTTAAAAATGTTTCCGATAAGGAACATAAAGAATTATCTCCACAGTGGGTATATGAAATTTTTGAAGATAATTATTTAGATTATAATCCGGTTTTTCGTATTGATGAATGTCATTTTCAGCAGATTCAGGGTATCATGGCAGAGTCAACGATTACCTGTGGTGAAAAAAAATCAATTGTAGATGCAAATGGTAATGGACGTTTAGATGCCGTAAGCAATACTATTAAACGTTATTTCAATATTAGCTATGAATTATCTGTTTATGAAGAGCATGCTCTTTCCAGAGGGTCATCTTCAAAGGCTATGGCGTTTGTAGGTATTTCTTATGAAAATAAAATTTATTGGGGTGCAGGTGTGGATGAGGATATTATCAAAGCCTCTATTCATGCACTTGTTGTAGCAGTAAATAAGTTACCGGTACTGTATTCAACACCGCAGATTCAGGATGACAGATTGTTGGAAATTTTAAATTACATTCAGGGAAATTATCAAAAGATTACCTTACAGGATGTGGCAGATCATTTCCATCTATCAGAGCCTTATGTTTCAAAGTACATTAAGGATAAATCAGGTAAAAATTTCAGTGAACATGTAACACAGGCCAGATTGAAACGTGCAAAGGTGTTACTGAAAAATGGTTCTATGATTGTTGAAGATATTGCGGATGCAGTAGGGTATCCTAGCGTCGAACATTTCAACCGTACGTTTAAAAAGACCTTTGGCATGACACCAAGTCAGTATCGTAAAAAAAGCACATTGATATAATGGGAATCCCCTGCAAATTTTGCAGGGGATTTTGTTCGCGTCAACTACCCATCACCTAAAGGTAATGGGCTTGTAACTGCCTAGTCGTACTAACGGCATACACCTCCGACCTTTAACCCCAATAGATATTGCTATCTAAAGTGGCGTTACATCATAGGGTGGCTGACAGCACCCTTTACAGCAGAGTTTACTCTTCTGTAACTGTACTAGGTACTTGACTATCTTCGAGATAGTTTATTCCCATACGATACAGATTCATTGCTCCAATACGGTCATCATTAGATTTGTAGCCACAGGTCTTGCAAGTAAACAGATGTAATTTCTTATTCCTATTAGACTTTTCAATGTGTCCGCATACAGGACAACACTGACTAGTGTATTTTGGACTAACCTTAATAACGCTGGATTGATTCTGTTTAGCTTTGTAAATAAGCTTCTGTTCAAGGTCATAGAATGACCACGATACAGATACATAGCGGTCTTTCGTTTTGACGCGCTCTGTAGCGTTTCTAATGCCAGACAAATCTTCAAGCACGAATAATGTATGCTTTGGGTTGTTTTCTACGAGTGCCTTTGATACCTGATGGTTTACATCCTGCATCCAACGGTTTTCTCGCTGACCAATAGCTTTAAGTCTTCGTCTTGCAGAT
>JAZUKG010000200.1:0-2371 GCA_045643145.1 Lachnospiraceae bacterium
CATCTTGATTTTCAAACCTGCTTCGCCCCCTACGCATACTATGCATCTGAATACGACTTGATTGCGGCGGACCTGACATACATCTTCCATTTCAAAAAGTGTGGCCTTGGAATGCGTCTGAAGTATATGAATATCTCTGGCCACAGACTTAATGATGTGGAATATACCAAAGAAATCGGCTTCAATTCGATCTGCCCGATGATTTCAGCTCAATCAGACATCCATGACGAACATTGGTGTAATGGATCGATTTTCATCCTGTTCTAAAATTCCATTCCCAATTATTTATCTTTACATAAGAGACATAATATATGAATAAGAAAATACATTTAAAAAGACTTATAAGTTTTGCACTCTTTCTCACGATACCTCACACATACGTATGCGGACAAGACAATGATATTGATTCCTCTGTCGATCTGGACGAGATTGTGATCAAAGCATATAGTGGAAATGAGAAAAAAGACAAAGTGAACCAAATCGAAGTTATCGGATCAAGCCAACTCGTCAGGGCAGCCTGCTGCAACTTAGGGGAGTCGTTCACAACAAACCCCTCAGTAGATGCGACTTACAGTGATGCCGCGACGGGAGCTAAACAGATCAAACTGCTTGGTCTAAATGGCAAATACGTCCAGATGCTGACTGAAAATATCCCGAACCTTCGTGGTGCGGCGATCCCTTACGGACTCAGTTATATCCCCGGCACATGGATGCGT
Organism: Lachnospiraceae bacterium; assembly: GCA_045643145.1. Taxonomy (GTDB): domain Bacteria; phylum Bacillota; class Clostridia; order Lachnospirales; family Lachnospiraceae; genus SVFI01. Next base: position 717 of record JAZUKG010000200.1, read on the forward strand.
TCCATCCAAGTGAGCAAAGGCGCGTCAAGTGTGAAAAACGGATATGAAAGTACAACAGGACAAATTAATATAGAATTCAAGAAACCTCAGGATGAAGAAGAAATAAACGGAAATTTGTTTCTCAACTCTAGCTTGAAATATGAGGCAAACGCAGATGGCAATATTCATCTCAACGACCGTCTGTCGACCAACCTGCTTCTCCATTTTGAAAACCAGCAAATGGAGCATGACGGCAACGATGATAATTTCATGGACATTCCCCGCAACAGTCAATATAATCTCGGCCACAGATGGGCTTTTATATCCCGTAAATTCATAAGCCAACTTATGTTCAATTTTCTTCACGACGAACGAGAAAGCGGCATGATAAAGTCTGACAGAAATATTTATGATATTCCCCTCTACCGTATCGGCATAGAGACTAACCGATACGCATTCCAATGGAAAAATGCCTTGTTCTTGAATTCAGAGAAAAACTCTTCCGTCGCCCTTATGCTTCACGGATCTTGGCATGATGCAGACAATAATTTTGGAAACACCTACTATGATGTCACTCAAAAAAATGGATATGCCCAACTTATGTATGAGACAGATTTTTCTGAGAGACACAGTCTTTCCACTGGCATATCTCTTAATTGTGATAAATACGATGAAGGCTCATCATTGTTCTTGTCTGATAAAACCATCGACAAGGAAATAGTTTCTGGAATATATACCCAATACACATATAAATTGCACAGTAAACTGACGGCTATGGCTGGCATGCGCTGGGATTTTTCCTCTAAATTCGATGGATTTTTCACACCACGTGTCCACCTCAAATATTCACCATCGGAAAAGGTTACTTTTCGCGCATCTGTGGGAAAAGGAAGACGAACACCACATTGTTTGGCAGAAAACTCACACTTGCTGGTCTCTGGCAGAAACTTCTACTTTGAAAAAAATATGAAACAGGAAGAGGCGTGGAATTATGGCTTCTCCACTAATTTTACCTTCCCTATACATGATAAAAATCTTGAGGTGAATGCAGAATATTATTTTACTGATTTTCAAAATAGTATGGTTGTGAATGTCGACGGAATGAATGGAGCTTATACCGTATCATTTGAAAATCTGGATGGAAAAAACTACAGCCACACAGTACAACTAGATGTGACATATCCTTTTGGAGAAATTCTGGATGTGACCGCAGCCTGCCGCTTCAATGATGTCCGCACTACTTTCGATGGCATACTTTGCACCCAACCGTTAACCTCCCGTATTAAAGGATTGCTTACAATGGGATTTAAATCAAAACTTGATATTTGGCATTTTGATATAACTGGCCAGATTAACGGAAAAGGCAAATTATATGATCAGTCTTCTTATCCTGCCTTTTTCCAGCTGCAGGCACAAATATCAAGAGAATTCCGTCATTTTACAGTATATGTCGGAGGAGAAAACCTGACAGCTTATAAAATGAGCCATCCTGTCATTGCCGCTGATAATCCTTGGAGTGATCAGTTTGACGCGACGCAGGTGTGGGGCCCCACTCACGGAGCCATGGCATACGCTGGACTACGGTTTAACTTTAGGAAAAAAACAAATTAATTAAAAAGATATGAAAAAACTATTTTTAGCAACTGCACTGTGTGCCTTTGTAGGAGATGTTTTTG
>JAZUKG010000201.1:0-9254 GCA_045643145.1 Lachnospiraceae bacterium
TAACAGTATCATCACCGGTTTCCTTTACATATTTATCGTATGCGGCAGCAGCTACTGCTGTATGAGTATCAATAACATATCCACATTCTTCATATAAATCTTTGATCTTTGCAAAGGTTTCTTCTTCTGTAGCATATCCGCCTACAAAATCAGCGAGCTTAGCCTTCATATCATCTGTGATTTCATATTCACCCTTCTGGCTGAGTGAAGCCATAAGAGCAGCATTCTTGTCTGCATCTTCTCCGGCAATCTTGTAAATTAATCTCTCAAGGTTTGAAGAAATCAAGATATCCATAGAAGGTGAACTGGTCAAGATAAATTCTCTGTTTCTGTCATATTTACCTGTAGCAAAGAAATCAAATAATACCTTGTTATCATTTGATGCACAGATTAACTTAGCAATCGGAATACCCATGTTCTTTGCATAGTAAGCAGCTAAAATGTTACCAAAGTTTCCTGTAGGTACTACTACATTCATCTTCTGTCCTTCTTCTAACTTGCCCTGAGCTAATAATGTAACATAAGAATATACATAATAAACGATCTGCGGAACTAAACGACCAATGTTGATTGAGTTAGCTGATGAGAACTGGAATCCCTTTGCATCCATTTCCTGAGCAAGCTTTGCATCACCAAATAAATTCTTTACACCGGTCTGAGCATCATCAAAGTTACCATGAATACCAACTACATGTGTGTTGTCACCCTTCTGTGTAACCATCTGCTTTTGCTGAATTGGGCTAACACCGTTCTTTGGATAAAATACGATGATTTTTGTTCCCTTTACATCTGCAAATCCGGCTAATGCTGCCTTTCCTGTATCACCACTGGTTGCTGTTAAAATAACGATTTCATTCTTTACCTGATTCTTCTTGGCACTGGTTGTCAGAAGATGAGGTAAAATTGAAAGTGCCATATCCTTAAATGCAATGGTTGCACCATGGAATAATTCTAAGTAATAAGCACCCTTTGCATATGCTAAAGGAGCAATCACTTCTGTATCAAATTTAGAATCATAAGCTTTTTCAATACAGCTTTTTAATTCTTCCTCTGTAAAGTCTGTTAAAAACAGCTTCATTACTTCATAAGCTACCTGCTGGTATGTCATCTTGGAAAGATCACTGAGTGATACATCCAAAGCTGGAATATGATCCGGAACAAATAATCCTCCGTCCTTTGCCAATCCCTTTAAAATAGCTTCTGAAGCCTTTACAGGTTCTGTGTGACTTCTAGTACTTTTGTATAAAACTTCCATGATAAACCTCGCCTTTTATTTAATGATTTTCTTAAAAACAGAGACATTATAGCACAGCAAAACAAATGCCGCAAGGCAAAAAACCATATAAAAAGGGCTTATATCAGCGATAAAAGGTATGTCCGCCGTGATTTGAAACCTCTGTCAGAGAATCCTCAAACCATTCTCTGGTTTCCTCGGGAACAGAATTCAGCGCTACAAAATACAAAGCACCGTTACTGTTATCCGGTTGAATTAATGCTTCATCCACAGCCTCTTTTGTTTCGTTTGTAATCACTACACTTTCATACCTGCCGTCTACAGTTGGAGCAAACTGAACGATACTTCCTTCCTTTTGAAAAATCACATCCTGTACCGAATCCGGAAAGTCTTCGCTCTTGGTCCGGTTCATGATGACATTGGTCACCATTTGCTTTCCTTTTTCGTCTTCACCGCCTGCTTCAGCCTGAACGATTCGGTATAAAGCCTGCTTATCCGATTCTGACATCACAGTATTATCATTGTTATTTTCGCATATCTCCGAATTTGTATTTTCGCTGCTTTCTGCCAAATTATCTGTGTTAATATCACATACAGCTCCATTTGCATATCTATTCGTATCTCTGCGTTTTTCCACAAATGTATCAATCACTATGTTATCCACTGTATCCTTAACCATATTTTCTTCTGTATACTCTGATTTCAAATACTCTGATTTTATATCTTCTGTTTTCTGAGTCATGTCCATCATCGCGGCATCCGTTTGATTATTATCAAACAGCGTATCTGAATGAACCCAAATCTGTGAAATAAAGAAAACGGATGCTATTGCAAACACAATCGTGACCCATATATGATCTTCTTCGAGCATGGATACCTCCTAATATAGCTATTCAGCCATTTTTATACAGATAGTATTGACACCACCCTTCCTAGTTTATACAAGCTCTGTGCAAAATATTTCAAAAACATGAAATTCATGGAAATATCTGATATAATAAAATACATGAAAAATCAGGGAACCGGTGTCTATGAGGCAACCAAGAAAAATGGCGAAATCTATTATAGAAGCTCTGTCACAATCGGTGGCAAGCATATCAGTTTAGGTAGTTTCCCTACCTATGATGAGGCAAACTCTGCCTATTTACAGGCCAAAGATATTTTCGAAAAAGCAAAAAAATATGACATAGAACATTTAGATGAACTATGTCAAAAAAAGAAAACAATATTAAGCTTTGAAAAGATTGTCATTTTACTTAACTTGCGTGACAACGGTCTTTACTTTCATTCCCCGATTTATCTAAAAAAAGATTTCTTTTTTTATTATTTGACTCCGTCCAAACATCTGACCTTTGACAAGGATGATTTGTTTTACTATTCCCAGCATAAAATCAGCCAGCGAGGCGGACATTTATATGTCGCAGAATATGGAATGCAGGTATCAATCCACAGCCGCTACGGCATCAAAAACTTTGCTGTATTGGATCGTGACTATCGATTTGCAAACGGAGATCATACTGACTACCGCTATTCTAATATCGAAATCATCAACTCTTATCACGGAGTGTATCGCGAAGGGCAAATTGGTCAATATCAGTACAAGGTTAAAATCCATATCAATGGCGATTTTGTAATCGGCACTTACAAGGACGAAAAAACAGCAGCCATTGCATATAACAAGGCCGCTGATCATTGTCATCAAAACGGAATCGATAAACAATTCCCGGTAAATTATATTATTGACTATTCCCCAAAGGAATATGCTGAGATTTATTCAGCCATCAAATTATCCTCAAAATTTATAAAGGCTATCGCTTCATATAATCAATAAAGCTGATACAAACATCTACATCATCAGAGATTCCTTTGATTTTCTGATCATATCCATATTCCCACATAGAGAAGGTGTACGGATAATCCGGCTTTTCACCTTCCTGGTCTAAAAAGACTTCCATATCCGGTGACAACATAGTCAAATCCAGTCTTCGAAGGAGCCAATACTTATCTGCTAAAAGCATTGGTGTAAATCCGGATTCCTTGATACGCTTTGCAAAGGTATTTGCCACATCTGTCAAAACAGCCTTTGGCACATTATCCACTCTCGTATTATCCATAGAAACTGTTCCCATACTGATTACAACAGGATATGTAATATGCATCTCAACGAGATTATTTACGACAAACTCTGCTTCTTCTAATGCTTCTTCCTGAGTCACTGCCTGTGATTCAAAATAAACCCCTGCCAGCAAATCATTTTCTTCTGCTTTTTGTAAATGATCAAAAAACTTGGAATCTAACGAAAGCTTTCCGGATTCATAGCCACGATATCCGAGTCTGGCCATGATAAAGCTAACTCCGTCTGTTTTCATGGCTTCATAATCCAATACCGAAGTGTTTTCATCTAAAAAAACTCCCATAGTAGACTGTTTTTTAGCATCATGAAAATACGACATCTGAGGTTCCTCATAAACAAATCCCAGTTCATCATAGTTATTTTTGAATAAATATGCATTTACCATTACCCACTGTTCAGTTCCGTCAGGTCTGATGACTTTGGTCTTGGTACCGCCTTCGGATAAATCCTCAGCCTTTTCTCTTTCCTCTTCTTCCTTGATCAAATCCTGTGCCCGTTTTTCAAACTGCTGCTCTCTGGACATCGAATTTTGAGATACGATTGGACTTTTGTGATCATCGTCCTTGTACATATTCCAAAAATCGAGCTGATCTGAGGTCAATTTATATTCACCGGCATCCGGTTCTAAAATTGGTTCTTCATCCACGATTAGTTCCTGTGGCTTTTTGTAAATACTTTCCGGCTTTTTGCTTTGATTCGCTGCCAAAACAATACAAACAATAATCCCCAGTACGGTAATCAGTGCCAGAACCATATATATAACAGGAAGCTTATTATTTATCTCCTGATCTTCAAATTCGTCTGATAATTTCATAAAAACACCTATTCATGTATCTCTTTTATTTGATTGCATTTTATCATAAATCGACCAAAATGCCTAGAAATTTTGAATTTAAACACATTCTGTGATACACTTAATCAGATTAAAACAAACAAAAAATAAAGGAATAAACTATGAATCAAAATATAAAAAAACTACTATCTTTTCTTTTGTTGATTTTGTCTGTAACCATGCTGACAGGATGTGGGCAAAAGCAAAAAGAATGCTTTCAAAAAACAGAAGTTTCATTGGATACCTTTGTCACCATTCAAATCTATGATACCAAAGCAAATGAAGATAAATCCAATGCCCTGCTTTCTGACTGTATGGAACTGATCAAGCATTATGAAAATCTGTTTAGTCCATATATCGAAACCAGTGACATTTATAAAGTCAATCATGCCGGTGGTGAATGGGTTACTGTTGATAAAGATACCATTTCCATTATATATTCAGCACTGGAATACTGCGATATTACCGGTGGAAAAATTGATATTACCATACTTCCTGTAAAACAATTATGGAATTTTCAAGAGGATTCTTCTGATATACCGGATGCAAATGCGATTGGAACGAGACTGCAGAGTGTAAATTATGAAAACATTGAAATTGATGGTGTTCGTATGCGACTAAATAATCCTAATGCTGCTATTGATTTAGGTTTTATTGCCAAGGGATATATCTCAGAGCAGGTAAAAAAACTACTTTTAGAAAATGGGGTTGACTCGGCACTCATCAATTTAGGTGGAAACATCTGTGTAATCGGACAAAAGCCGGATGGAAATGATTTTGTAGTAGGTATTAAAGAACCATTCTCTAAAAAAGACAGCTATATGGAAACCGTAAACCTTTCCGGAGATCATGGCTTCCAGACTGCCGTAACGAGCGGTATTTATGAACGATACTTCCAATTAGGAGACAAAATATATCACCATGTCCTCGATACATCAACAGGATATCCCGTTGATACCGATTTATATTCTGTTACGATTCTGACAGACTCTTCTCTCCATGCTGATGCGCTTAGCACGACATGTCTCGTATTGGGTCTGGAAGAAGCAAAAAACTTTATTAACAATATAAAAGGTGCCGAAGCAATTTTCATCACAAAAGATATGAAAATCATCGACACCCGTAAATAATAATCTATTGGCTATTATCTATTCAAAATGGATTCAACCTGCTCTCTTTTTTCAAAAAGAATACAACCACCTTTGTGGTCTTCTTTCAGGACATCTTCCTGCTGAAGCGCTTGGAACAATTTTGATTTCAAGGCTTCTCTCAGAGAAGTATCCTTTACATTGATATCAGAATATGGCGAGAACGGACATGGTTCGGCTGCTCCATGTGAATTGATATGGAAAAAGCCTCTTCCAGCCGCTACACATCCACCGGAACTCTTCTCATCACCAGGAAATGAAATAAATACCATTTCATTTTGTTTTTCGCGAAGATTAAATAATCTTTCCTGCATGATTTCTCTGTCCTTATCATCCGGAGCTAAATGCTGTGCTTCTTCTGTTACCGGAACAAATTCAACATAAATGACTGCTTTACAACCGAGTTTTTGAAGACCCTCAATAAACTGATCCGAATATACCTCATCCATATTTTCGGTAGTAACCGTAACAGATACACCAAAAATCAAATCTTTTTCGGTGATTCTCTTCATCGAATCCATTACCTGCTGATATACACCTTTTCCACGGCGTGTATCTGTTGTATTCTCATCCCCTTCGATACTGATAATCGGTACCAAATTTCTATGCTGATCAAATTGTGATACATACTGATCACCGATAAAAATACCATTGGTAAAAATCGGGAATAAAATATTTTTATGTTTTGCTGCCATCTCAATGACATCGGTTCGAATCAGAGGCTCTCCACCTGCTAACAGAATAAAACTGATACCAATATCTTCTGCTTCTGCAAATATACGGTCCCACTCCTGTGCTGTGAGCTGGTCTGTAGGTGCTTCATCAGAGCAAGCATGATTCTGTCTGGAATAACAACCTGCACAATGCAAATTACAGCTCGAGGTAATACTGGAAATCAAAAATGCCGGAATATGCTCTCCGTTCTTTTCTGCTTTTTTTCTCTTTTCTGAAGCCTTTTTGGTAGCTGTAGCAAACTCTGCCATAAAGATTGCTTCTTTTGGATTTTTCAGAGTTGCTTTCAATGCACTTTTCACTACATTTGCTACACCGTTTGACATGTACTCCTGAATATCAAATTCTTTCATCTGCAGGTAACCTCCTAATTGTTATGAACTCCATATGATTAATATTTTGTTTGTAAAATTTTTGTCTGTTCTAATTAAATTCAATATTAACACAATATTTAATTGAATTCAACTAATCATCGTAATATTTATATAGAAAAAGGGTTAATGGTTATTTGAACCACTAACCCTGTCCCTAAAGGCTGAAAAAGAACTTACAATTATTTCACTTTAATAGTAACTTTCTTTGTTGCTTTTTCGTAATCACTTGTCGCTCTGGCTGTAATTGTAATCACATATTTTCCTTTCTTACAACCTTTCTTGATTGTTACCTTACCTGATTTGGATACGGTAATATATTTCTTTGCTTTTTTTGAAAGTGTATAGGATAATCCGGTCTTTGCTTTTGCACCAATCTTGAAGGTTGCCTTCTTCTTTTTCAGATTTTTCACTTTCAAAACAATGGTTTTTGAGGCTTTCTTTGATACAATAATCGTTTGCTTCTGTGGAATCTGACTAGGTGCTACCGACGGCGCTTTACTTGGTACTGCACTTGGTGCTATGCTAGCGCTTACATCATTGCTTGGTGCAGGACTCGCACTTACTTCTTCACTTGGTGATGGTTTCGTACTTACATCTATACTAGGATTCTCACTCGGCCAAATACTTGCACTTGTGCTCACACTTGGGTTCACGCTCGGTAATGGACTGATGCTTACTTCATCACTTGGTGATGGTTTTATGATTGGTCTTTCACTCGGATTTTTACTAGGTACGATACTTGGTGACGGACTAATACTTGGTTTCACGCTGGGCGATGTACTCGGCGATACATTTACACTCGGGCTGGTGCTTGGTTTCACGCTAGGTGATGTGCTCGGTGATACACTTACACTTGGACTGATACTTGGCATCACACTTGGTGATATGCTTGGTGATACACTTACACTTGGAACGGTACTTGGATCCACGCTAGGTTCTTCACTTGGCATAATACTTGGTGACGGGCTAACGTTGGAATCCTCAAACCCACATTCATCACAAACACCATTAACAAATGTATGATTATCTTCATCACATTCAATGTCATCCACATCTAATGAATCTGTATATGTTTCATAGGTCGCTGTATATGTAGTAATACCTCTTTCTGTACAAGTTGCTGCTTTCTTCACTTCAGAAGTAATTGTTGCAGCATATTCTTCTTCGCTATGACAATCCTCTCTATCACATGTCAAAACTGCATAACATTCAGAACCATCTTCATTCCAATCAAACTTTGTAAATATATAATTATGACCAATAGCGGTATTCTCGATTTCTCTGATATCCTTTACTCCACATTTATTTGCACAGAATGCAGTTTCTGTACTATTCATTAAACAAGTCGCATTATTATCAGAAACATAATTGACGAATAAATGCCCCATAGCACTCATTGTTATTGTATTTATGCCGAAAATTTGCTTACATTTTATACAAGTATAATATTCATCATATGAACCGTCTTCTGTACAGGTCGGAAATTTTACACTTTCAATAACAATAGAATGCTTATCATCTCCTGTACACTCTTCATGTTCAGATTCATCTCCACATATATTACAAACCATATAATGTTTTCCAGGGACATCCGTTTTGTATTCTTGATTCGTATAATCATGGCCACCATCTAAGCCCTTACGATGATTATCAAGTTCTAGTTCATCTTCATATGCTATTTTAGCTTTAACATATTCTTCCCTTTTTTCATCCAATTCAATTTCTTTTTCTCCGACTATTTTTTTAGCGATATTATACTCATTAATTGCAGCATCAATTGGCTGACAATAAGCATTCAGCATCGATTCAAATTCATTAACAGAAACAAGGTCTGAAGCGGTCGAAAAGCTCTGCTGGTAAGTCGTTCCTATTCCATATCCGCTAACGGCAAAACCTGTTGCATTATTAGAAGCATCGACAATATTTAAATAATGTCCAACTTCATAATACAATGTATTATATTTTCGTGCGACTTGGTAAGGCGCAGTACAGGAAGATAATTCCGGGTATGTCGATACATTGGAAACAGCATTATTCCATGCTACTTTTTCATTTGTATACCAACCATCAAAAGGAGAAAAGGAGTCAATATTAAAAGACTTGGATAAATTTTCGGAAATTTTATATTCATAATTTGCAGTACCTGAATTTGCAATATGTCCACTATTACTTGTCGACCAGTTTGCTTGCACTTCAGAAATAGCCATTAACCTCATACTAACTTTTAAATCTGTTAAAGACTTTTTAGACAAAGGATCTCTTCCTTCTGCCTGTCGTAACTGATTACATCTTTTTAAATGAGTGACGGTTGCTTTTAAATTTGAAAGACTCGTAGCATCCTCTTCATTACCCACATGTGTATAAGTGGTAACCCATTCAGCCTGATTCTTTAGTACATTCATAGCTTCTGTATAACCATATTTTTCAAAAAAGCCATAACTACCTTTCGCCTTTTTCTCTTTGGCTGATTCAGCGGCAACACATACTTCCTCAAATTCATCTAAAGCATCATCATACTTCATTTTTGCAATATCATATTCTTTTGCTGCGATGATCATTTCCTGTTCTAAATCAGATAACATGTCTGCTTTCGCCGGAACTGAAATAGATGATACAGCAATTGTTAACGAAAAATATAACACAGATATTTTCTTAATCAATCTGTTCTGTTTCATTTTTTTATTCCTTTACTCTAGTTATTACGATTATATGCCTTTAATTTTTACAGATTTTGGAAGTCCTTTTTTCTTAAACAACGACTTATATGCCTTTAATTTCTTCTTCGGCACTTTAATAGTCG
>JAZUKG010000202.1:0-4171 GCA_045643145.1 Lachnospiraceae bacterium
TTTCCATCAGAAAACTGTTTCCGAAGCCCCCATGTGACATTCTCAGAAATGGACCTGCTTTCCTCTTGCGCCAAACTGCTCATAATCGTTAAGAACAATTCGCCCTTACTGTCAAAGGTCCAGATAGCTTCTTTTTCAAAATATACTTCAATGTTATGTTCCTTCAATTTACGAATAGTTGTCAGACTGTCCACAGTATTTCTTGCAAATCTGCTGACGGATTTGGTAATGATAAGATCAATTTCCCCTGCCAATGCATCTCTGATCATCTCATTAAAGCCGTCCCGGTGCTTTGTGTTTGTACCGGATATGCCTTCATCCGTATACACTCTGACAAAATCCCATTCCGAATTGCTTTTTATGTAATTTGTATAATAGTCCACTTGCGCCTCATAACTGGTAAACTGCTCATCACTATCCGTTGAAACGCGAGCATATCCAGCTACTCGCCGTCGATTAACCTGTTTAATGGGTCTGCGAGTCTGAGGATTGAATGTTGCAGGAATTACTGTCACATTTTTCGCTATTGCCATATACACATCTCCAATACTAAATCATAATAAGTTTTACTTTCCTTTGGTTTTTCTCCGTGCTAGTGCTCGTTGCCGTGCTGCTTCCCGCATCTCCGGCGTCCATGATTTTGACCGTGACCTGTCTTTCCATTGTTTAATGATTTCAGAGCCATCAGCCATAATAAATACCAGTCTGTTAGCATCTTCAACTCTGACAGCCGTTATCTTGCCATCCGTTATCTCCTCGGCAAATTCTTCCAGCACTGGTTCCGGCACCGCTTTTGACGGACAAGCCTCCTTTCCGAAATGGTTGTAGGTAACACATATCCAGATCACTCCTGCATGAGTAACCTTCCTATGGTAATGTTTGCCACAGTTCCCACAGGTAATGATCCCGGTGAACGGATAAGTCTTCTGTTTCACGCCACGGAGTGCATGCGATTCTGCCCGGCGGGTGAATTCGTCCTGAACTGCGTTCCATGTGTCAATATCAATGATTGGCTCATGTGCTCCTTGAACATGATATTTTGGGAATGCTCCGTCATTTATCAATGTTCTTTTTGTTAAATAGTTCTCGCAGTATGTTTTCTGCAAAATAAGGTTTCCTGTATAAGAATAATTCTTCAAGACTGAACTAACCGAGCTCTTGCTCCACTTACCATTTAATCTTGTCGGCACCCCGTCGATGTTAAGTATTTTTGCTATAGCTTCCACCCCTTTGCCGGAAAGGTACAAAGAATACATCTGTCGGATAATCTCTGCTTCTTCAGGAACAACTATATATCTGCCGTTCTTCATCCTGTATCCCAAAAGAGTCCCGTCCCAAGGTTTTCCTTCTTCGAAGTTCTTGCGGATACGCCATTTCTGATTTTCGCTTACCGACTGACTTTCTGCCTGGGCGAAAGAAGCCAGAATTGATATCATCAGCTCCCCGTCACTAGAGAGTGTATGAATATTCTGCTCTTCAAAAAAGACATCTACCCCAAGTTCTTTCATTTCACGGATGATCTTAAGCAGAGTAACTGTGTTCCTCGCAAAACGGGAGAGCGATTTTGTTATGACAATATCGACATTTCCAGCACGGCAATCTGCCAAAAGTCGTTGGAAATTTTCCCGATTGTCTTTTGTACCGCTCTTGGCTTCATCTGCATAAACGCCAGCATACTGCCAACCAGAATGTTCCTGTATCCGTCTACTGTATTGGCTAATCTGTGCTGATAGTGAATGCAGCATAGCATCCTTTCCGGATGAGACTCTGGCGTAAGCAGCTACCCTTTTTAACTTTGGTGCTGTATCCGAGAAATGTACATTCTCAATATATCTGCCCATGTTTTACCTCCTTTGTATCAATTTTTGGTTACTGATTCGGGGTTATTTTATATATCTATATATAATGAAGAAAGTCAAGCAACTTCTGCAAAAATACTCCCCTCCGGGAAACCGTATTTCTTCGTTAGAAGCGTGCATGCTCTTTTAAAATCTTCTTTAGTTAAAAGTCCTTTTTTTACCAGCTTATCAATCAGCGCCAGCGAGGTATGATACATAATCTGTTGCTCCGGACTGTAAGGATCTGGCTGATTTGATGTAACAATCTCGGCAGCAATATTTTCTTTCTTTATTTCCATAGCTTTGGAACTCCTTTCCACCACTGCAGTACTGATTTCCCAAAATTACGTTACGATTTTAAGTTACTTAATATATCTATATGAAATGAAGGAAGTCAAGCAACTTCTGCAAATATACTCATCTCCGTAAGCTTACAGTTCTTCGCCAGAATCGTTCATTCGTCTTTTGTCACAGTAAGGAATGGTACACGATCTGTTGTTCCGGACCATAAAGGTCGGACTGATTTGATGTAACAATCTCGGCAACAATATTTTCTTTCTTTATTTCCATAGCTTTGGAACTCCTTTCCGCAATGCTGGCAAGTCAGCACATAATATGCTTTTTTTCGTAATGACTCTGGATGCTCTTTCCACCACTGCATACGGCAAGCATCCGAGCAAAACTTCTTCGTCCTATGATGTGGTGTCTGTAGTACCGGTCTGCCGCAGTTCATGCAACATACCGTGTCCGAAATAACCGGATGACGCCGAATATATGAACGTATTGTGTTGGGTGATATTTTAAGGAGCAAAGCAATTTCTCCGGGATTTTTGCCTTCCAGCCGAAGATTGTTTATCGCTATTTTATCTTGTGGTTTCAAACTTCGGCCTCCTCGTAATAAGTACAGATTTCCTTTTCAAAATTCATGTCAAAAAAACACCTCCTGTTATATAGCCATAACAGGAGGAAAAATCGGACACTATCGTTAATCTTTTTTATAAAAACTGCAATCATAGCCTTCAGCTTTAAGCTGGATACCCGGCAGCCATTTAGGACTCCGACTCATTTTTTCGCATATTTCACTTACCTTTGTTTCCATAGGACACTCTATTATCAGTTCATCGTGAACATGAGCACATATTCTGTAGTCACGCATCCTCTTCATAGAAGCTATCAGAATATCCCGGCTTACTGCCTGAACAATATTCTCAACAAATTTTGGTCCATAACTTTCAATCCGTTCCCATTTCTTTGTTGCCCCAATCCCTTCATAGGTGACTGCCTCTCCACCAAATCTGTTCTCTCCCATTTTGGGTTTTACATACGATAGCTGCCTTCCGGATGGAAGTTTTATAAAAAGCATACTGCTCTGATAAAAAATCTTTATCCCTTTTACGGTAACTGAACAGTGTTCTTTAACGGCAATCTTTACCGCCCGATCAATGTTCCACCAAAAATTCACTATATTGGGATTGGCTTCACGCCAGGCGTCAACCAAAGGCTGCAGTTCTTCTTCCTTCATCCCGCTTTCAAGGGCCCCCATCGCTATTAACGCACCAACTGAACCGCCATAACCGCAGCTTAATGTAGCTTGTTTTCCTTTCTGCCGGAGTTCTCCATTTTCCCCATGTTTTACTACATTGCAATGAAACATGCGTGACGCAGTGGCACAATAAATATCTCCGCCTTGTGCAAAAATATCCAGCACCCACTGTTCACCGGCAAGATATGCCAACACTCTCGCTTCAATAGCACTGAAATCTGCAACAACAAATTTATATCCCGGCATTGGTATAAATGCGGTACGAATAAGCTGCGACAATGTATCGGGTATATCGTCATATAAGAGTTCCATTGCTTCAAAGTTTCCTGTTCGTACCAACTCTCTGGCCTCGTCTAAATCTGTCATATCATTTTTTGGCAAGTTTTGTAATTGAATAATCCGCCCGGAAAATCTTCCTGTCCTATTGGCACCATAAAACCTAAACATTCCTCGGGCTCGTCCGTCGCTGCAGGAAGCTGTAGCCATTGCCTGATACTTTTTCACTGATGATTTGGCAATCATTTTTCTTAGTTTCAAAACTCTTCTTACCTCTTCTGTAACCACCGGCAAGAGCTCCCGCACTGCCTTTTTATCAAGGCTTTCAGAAATCACACCTTTTTTCTGCAGCCATTCTCTTAATTGCAGTACACTATTGGGATTCTCAAGTGCTGTTATATTTTTCATTTCGTCCATCAACTGCAGTTTTGATCTTTCATCAAACAGAACCGCATTTTTAACAACATCCCGGTCAAGTAAAATTCCCCGGTCATTTATTTCCTGATCAAGCCAA
>JAZUKG010000203.1:0-75291 GCA_045643145.1 Lachnospiraceae bacterium
CTGTATTGTTCCTGCCATATTTTCCTCCGTATCTATTTTTCAATCCTATATTTTTCTCTGATTTTTAGACTAAAAATATAACTAAATTATAACTTTTCCCACTCCTTTATTCAACCAAAAATAGCAGCTGCAGTCTTGTAAGAAACACTCAGAAAATAGTAAAAAATAAAAAAGGGAAAAAGACGCAAAAAAGGCAACCACCAGGTGGTGATTGCCTTAATAAAGTTCTTTTTAATAAAAGCCTAAAATCAAGCCTTTCCGTCTGATCCAAGAACGTTAACGATCTTGTGAGCAACCATATCCTTAACAGCCTGACGAGCTGGTTTGAGATACTGACGTGGATCGAAATGATCTGGGTTTTCTGCGAAGTACTTTCTGATGTTACCTGTCATAGCAAGACGGATATCTGAGTCGATATTGATCTTACATACAGCAAGCTTAGCAGCTTCACGAAGCTGATCTTCTGGGATACCGATAGCATCTGGCATGTTTCCGCCGAATTCATTAACCATCTTTACGAATTCCTGTGGAACTGAAGATGATCCGTGAAGAACGATTGGGAAACCTGGTAATTTTTCGATAACACCTTCTAATACGTCGAAGCGAAGTGGTGGTGGAACAAGGATACCCTTTTCGTTACGTGTACACTGAGCAGCTGTAAACTTGTATGCTCCGTGTGATGTACCGATTGCGATTGCAAGAGAGTCACATCCTGTTCTGTCAACGAATTCTTCTACTTCTTCCGGACGAGTATAGCTTTCGCTACCAGCTTCTACACAAACTTCATCTTCAACACCTGCAAGTGTTCCAAGTTCTGCTTCTACTACTACGCCATGAGCGTGAGCGTATTCAACTACCTGCTTTGTTAAAGCGATGTTGTCTTCGAATGACTTTGAAGAAGCATCGATCATAACTGATGTAAATCCACCATCGATACATGACTTACAAAGTTCGAAAGAATCACCATGATCAAGGTGAAGAGCGATAGGGATTTCTGGGTTTTCTGCAACTGCAGCTTCTACTAACTTTACAAGATATGTGTGGTTAGCATAAGCACGTGCTCCCTTTGAAACCTGAAGGATAACCGGGCTCTTAAGTTCTCCGGCTGCTTCAGTAATACCCTGTACGATTTCCATGTTGTTCACATTGAAAGCACCGATAGCATATCCGCCGTCATAGGCTTTCTTGAACATTTCTGTTGTTGTAACTAATGCCATTTTATTTCTCCTTTTCTGTGAAATATTACGAAGTTCCTTTAGCCTAAGGCATTTCGCAACTTCTGCTACATTAATAATAACAGACCACTTGACAATGTCAACTAAAAACTGCAAATTCTATGGTCACTTTGAACAAATCTCCATCTAAATATATATCGAAATTGCCTCCCTGAACCTGTGTCAGATTCTTGGCTATGGAAAGCCCCAGACCACTTCCCTCTGTGCTGCGGGATACATCGCCTCTGACAAAGCGCTGAGTGAGCTCATCCGCATCAATATTCAGCGGCATTTCCGAGATATTCTTCATCACCAGTCTCAAAGTGGTATCTGTTTTTTCCATATCAATATAGACTCTCGAACCCTTCAGTGCATACTTTCTGACATTTCCCAACAGATTGTCCATGACTCTCCACATATGTCTCGGATCTGCCTTGATTTTAAGTGCGCTTTTATCCTCCGGATATGATGTTATAACGGTCAGTTCTCTTTCTGATAGCTTATCCTCATATTCTGCCAGTACCTGTTCGAGGAGCTGTTTCATATCCATTTCTACCGGCTGCACTTCGATATTGCCGGAAGAAATCTTGCTCGCTTCCACGAGATCCAAAGTCAGTTGTTTTAATCTCTGAGACTTTTCATCCAAAACCTTGATATATTCCTGCGCCTTTGGATGATTGATGTTTTCCTTTTTTAACAAGTCCACATAGTTGATAATAGAAGTCAGAGGAGTCTTGATATCATGAGAAACATTGGTAATCAGATCCGCCTTCATGCGCTCATCCTTCATACTCTGATTGACTGCCTTTTCAATTCCGTTTCCGATGGCATTGATATGATTTGCCATGGCCAGGGTATCCCCCTTAAGTCCCTCTGTTTTGATCTGATAGGTGACATCGCCTTCACAAATCTGATTTAGACCATTCATTAATATTTTGAGATTCTCATACTTTTTATAATTGTAAACAGTAATGGCAACGCAAAGCAGCAAAAGTGCCAAAAGTTTAAGTACAGTCGGCCATTCAATGACAAATACAAACGCGCCTCCTAAAACCATAACTGCAAACGGGATGCCAAAACGAAACAGTGCATTCTCACTATGCAGCATTCCTCGGATTGATTTTACGAAAAATCCTCCTACTTTTTTACACAGAATAATACAAATGGCATTGGACCAAAGTGTTTTGGCCTTGATTCGTCTGACCAGAGAGGCCAGAAATACTAGAAACAGGCCGTACATAACAATACTCATGCCTACGATTCCGGCAAAGAAGGTTTCCTTGTTAATCAAAAGATTGTGTGCTCTGATAATCTCCGAAGCCAGTTCACCCACAATCTCAAGAGCAACACCCAGAAGTGCTAATTCCACCAGGATGGCAAATGCAGCTGCAATTTCCGTATACCATCTGTCAAAGCCTCTGAGCTGATCTTTTTCCCTCTTTTCGGTAAAGCAAACCGCCAAGACGAGGAAAATGAGCGCTACCACAAGCCCAATTCCTGCCAGAATCAACAAAGTCATCATGCTATTTTGAATCTTTATGACATTAGCCTGTGCCTTTACATACACATCATCTGAAACGCGGGTTCCTAACAGCTCATCATCACGACTTAAAAATCCCACATAAAGAGTCGCATCCTTGTCATAAAGATATCCAAAATCCTTGAAGGCATAACGTATTCTTTGTGAATAAAAGCTATCCCAATCCTGCAGATTATCCAGCTTGAGTTCATTATCTCCATAAGCAAAAGAAAAGCTGCGGTCCAGTGCACAAATCGCTTTTTTATAATCCTTGATATCATGAGTTTTATCCATCTGAAGGTTTGTAAATACTACCTTACCGTCGCTCTTTACCAAAAGATACTTGATATTCATCTCACTTCCGTATACTGACTGATAACGGTCGTATACAGAATAGTTATATTCCAGATCATACACTGCATTGACCAGGTACTGCTGAAGTTGCTCATAGCTAACGCCCTCCGGAAGTTCCAGATCATAAATGCTTTTGCCATCTGCCATTTTATAGCTTTCTATCAGCTTATCTCCTCCGTCACGCACAGCCTCGCTATCCATCAGTTCTTCCGGGTTGTTTGCTCCCGGCTCTTCCTCTGCATCGCCACTATGATTGATCAGATATTCTCTGCCATCCTCGATATAGGAATAGGTATCTCCATCATCTGTTCTGGTAACTTCATAGTTAATCCCTGCATTTCCCCAGTCCAGCAAATCTGCCAGATGGTATACCATATGGAAATTTTGCAGATTCTCCGGTACACCGTCCCTATCTTTTCGGAAATTATAAGGAATGATATCTATCGGCTTTTTCTCATCCAGTTTTCCGTTTGTTTCAATCTGAGACTTCACTGCCATATAGCTGGCCAAACCCTCGATATCTGAAATATACATATTTCGAAACAGCTCGGTGTCCGTAAATTTTTTATTTCCGTTTTCGTCTTCTTGCAGGAAATCATATCCGTAAAATTCATTTCTGTAATTAAAATTGATAGAACTGTCAACCAGCGGTATGATGCTGCAGACAAAAACTACAAATCCGATAAATGAAATCAGATAATACCAAATGCTTTTTTTCATATTTATGTTCTTCATTACATGCTTCTCCTACTTTTGTGCCTTATTGTTTTTCAATTTTGTATCCAACTCCCCAAACCACCTTTAAATATCTCGGTTCCTTTGGATTGATTTCAATTTTTTCACGAATATGTCTGATATGTACGGCTACGGTATTGTCTGCACCGTATGCATCTTCATTCCAGATACTTTCATAAATCTGCTGTGAGGAAAATACTCTTCCCGGTGACTTTACTAAAAGAAGAAGTATCTGGTATTCAATCGGAGTCAGTTTCATACTCTCTCCGTCTACTTCTACCTCCTTGGTCTGATCGTTCACCCAAAGACCACCCACCTGATAAACATCCTCGCTGTCTTTTTTCAGGCTTCCATAAGCTGTATATCTTCGAAGATTTGATTTTACCCTCGCAATCAATTCTACCGGATTAAACGGCTTGCTGATATAATCATCCGCCCCCACATTCAGGCCCAATACTTTATCAATATCTTCTGATTTTGCAGATAAGAAAATAATCGGAAGTGATGAAAAACTTCTAATCTTGATAACTGCATGAATACCGTCCATGACCGGCATCATCACATCAATTAATAAAAGCTGAACATCCTCCCGGGATAAAATATCCACTGCCTGCTGTCCGTCATAGGCTTTTAATATATCGTAGCCCTCCTGGGATAAATAGATGGATATGGCTTCTACTATATCCTTGTCATCATCACACACTAAAATCGTAGCCATGATTTTCCTCCTTCGCATCCTTTACTTCTCTGATATACATCAAACCATAAAAATCTTAATCAAAAAGTAGGAGAATTATTAAGATTTCTTTAAGCTTTTGTCAGTATACCAAAAATAAGAGCATTTGTGTATACATCCCGGCCTCAACTTGAAAGGTAGTTTCGCAGCATCAACAGAATCCTTTTTTCATATCTGCTGACCTTTACCTGTGATAATCCGAGCATACGCGCCGTTTCTGCCTGTGTTTTATTATACAGGTAGCGCAGGCTAACGAGTCTACGATCTTCCTCCTTTAAATACGATAAAACATTTTGAATCAGTTGTTTGTTTAAAACCTCCTCTTCCAAAATATTTTTATCCGCAATCATATCTCCCAGCTGCATATCATTTTCGGCTTCAAACACCGGTCTGGACAAAGACTCTACCCGGCCTCCAGTTTCTAACGCAAACAAAGCATCCTCGCGACTAAGTCCGGTCATTTGGCAAAGCGTTTCCATATCCGGCTCCTTTCCTGTCTGCATCTCAAGTTCCTTTTCCGCTTTCAGAAGTCTGTTTCTGTTTTCCTTGGCACTTCTGGGAATTTTCAGCAGCGTATTATCCCGAATAAAGCGTTTGATTTCTCCCAAAATTAACGGTACTGCATAGGTCGATAGTTTGACTTCAAAGGAAGGATCAAACTGATCAATCGCTTTTACCAGTCCGATACATCCCACCTGAAACAGTTCTTCTTTATCAAAATCCGATGCACCAAACCTTTTTACGATATGATGTACGAGTCCTAAATTTTCTTCTATCAAAGTATCTCGAAGCTTTTTATCTCCTGCCTGTGCATTAACAATTTGCTCCGAGAGTTTCTCCATAATCTTCTCCTTTTACTACACCGATTCTTTTTACCATCCGAACCACAGTACCTTCTTCCGGTATCGATTCCACACTTAGCTCATCCATAAAAGCCTCCATAAAAGAGAATCCCATACCGCTTCTCTCCTCATCCGGCTTGGAGGTATACATAGGTCTTTTGGCCAGTTCAATATCCCTGATACCGATTCCGTTGTCTTTGATTTCAATATGTAATTCCTGCCCTCTGATTTCGCAATGCATCCAAATCTTAAAATCTTTAGGATACGCATGTATGATTACATTTGTCACAGCTTCCGATACTGCAGTCTTAACATCCTCGAGCTGTTCCAGCGTGGGATTGAGTCTTAACATAAATCCGGATACACAGATTCTCGCCAGAGATTCATTCTGAGAAATCGCATCCATTGATATATCCATTTCTTCTATCATTTTCTTCTCCTTTTTTCTTGGTTCTATTGGCCGGTCTGCTGATACAAAAATTCTTTGTCCATTCCGGCAAAAGTTAGCATCTGCTTAATTCTGGGGCTGGCATTTACTATAATCGTCCGTCCTCCCAAAAAAGCAATCCTGTCATTTCTGCCTGCTAACAGACCGATGCCGGAGCTGTCCATAAACTCGGTCTGACCGAAATCAAACACGAGCTGTCTGACCCTTTCATCCATCATCTGATAATCCGCCTGTTTGCTGATGATTCCTGCCACATGATGATCCACTTCTCTCGGAAGCGTAATCAGCAGACAATCTTCCTTTATCTCAAACATTACAATTTCCTCCTTTTCTTATATTGCAAATCACCGAAAGTCACGCAAGGTCTCGTGACGCCGTGCCGCGGTATATAACAAAAAAAGAGAACATGCGTTAACATGTTCTCTTTTGTAATCGTGTTAGCTATTGCTAATTATTCTTCTGTATTTTCCATACGTTCTGCAGCCTTTGCAGCAGCACTTGATTCCGGATAATCTGTCATAATTGTATTGTAACAGCCGTTTGCCTGGTCCTGTTCTCCTGCCATTTCATAAGCCTGTGCCAGCTCATATAAAATGTTAGGGTCTACTTCTGCTAATCCCTTGGTGAAATACCATGCTCTGTCTAAATCAGAAATCGCTGTTGTATAATCGCTCTGATTCATAGCAGTCTTTCCGCTCTCATAAAGCTTTTCACTAATAGAAGGTGCCAGGGTCTCCATGAGTTTGAAATAAAGCTGTCTGTAAGCTTCACTCGCGCCGTCATTTACATATTCCATATCGATGTTGTAAAGAAGGTTAGCCAGCTGTGAATATCCTTCCGGATCATTTAAGTAATCTGTTGCAGCCTGTAATAATACATCTGCCTTCTGACTTTCGCCATTGGCTCCGGTATATTCAGATACCTGATTTTCCAGATCCTGTTTTTCCTGAGTCATCTGCTCGATGGTCTGTTCCAGCTCTGAAATACGTGCCGACTTGGCATCTGCATTTTCACTGATGGTTTTCAGTTCATCCTGCATGCCATTTCGTGCGACCTGAATTCTCGCCGGTAAAATCAGGAAATAACAAACTGCCAATCCAATGACTAATCCGATAAAGATATTTAATACAGAAGATGCACCCTTGGTTTCCTGCATATTAAGCGGCTGAATAATGGTTTCATTTCCGCTCTGATAGGTAATCGCATCATCTGCTTTTTGATTTCTGGTTTTTACTGCAGCACCGCTACCGTCATCTCCTTTACCCATCATACGATTTACATATTTTAAGTAAGATAATGTCGTAGTATTGTTTGCATCAATTCTGCTGCACTTGATTAATTCCTTGCGCGCCTTGTCCCATTCCTCGCTGTCCATATACAAAAGGGCTAAAAGCTGATGTCCCTGTACCAGTCTCGGATTCAGGGATAATACCTTTTTGAGCTGAATAATAGCCAAATCCTTGCTGTCCTGATAACAGTAGTGGAGCGCTAAGTTGTATTTTTTAACTGTCTGATTAATCGTATCCAATCTGGAAGGATTGCTTTGAATTGCTTCAATATAATCATCTGCCAGATTCTTTTTTGGTCGCAAGTTTTTGCTGATTACCCATTCACTTAATGCAGCAACTACTTCTCCCATTTCAAAGTATACGAGACCCAAAAGGTTTCTCGCTTCTATATGATTTTTATTAAATTTAAGGCACTGTCTAAGACTGGTAATTGCTCCTGACAAATCACGTACATTTGCCTTGGCAAGACCATCATTATAATATCTGTTCGCGATATGCATGATTTTCTTATAGACAGACACATCCACACCGCAACCGGTACAAAAGTCTTTTTGATTCAGGTCGCAGCCGCAATTATAACATTTCATAATCGTTCCCTATCCTATTCTTCTTCGTCTGCTTCCTTGTTTTCCTTTAACATACCTACTAAAATGTCTGCCATATCTGTCAAATCCTGGTTGTATATCGCATCAGCTGCATCCTCAATTTCCAAACTTGGATGAAACTTCTTTAATTCTTCTTCAAAGTTAATCATTCTATTTCCTCCTGTGACAAGCGAAAATCCAATGATTAACACCCATCACATCCTAATTGTCCAAAACACGTGAAAGCATCGCCTTCACTTCACCTACTAAATACAAGGAACCTGTCACAAATAAACGGTCATTCTCTTCTTTCGCTAAAGCAGCTGCCTGATAGGCGTCCTTTACCGACTCAAAGGTATGGCACTTTATATCTTCCCTACCTTCAAACAAATCAGCAATTTTCATGCTGCCAAGTCCTCTCGTATCTTTAATTCCCGCTATATAAATATCTGTAAATAAATGGCTGTCAATCAGAGACTGTGCCATTTTGTCATAAGCTTTATCATCGACGACAGAAAATAAAAGCATTCTCTTTCCTGTGACCGTCATAGTCAACACAGTTTCTATAAACGCTTTAATTCCGTCTTCATTGTGAGCTCCGTCTAAAAAGACGCCCTCAGCAATCATTTCCATTCGTCCTGCCCAGTTTGCATTTTTCATCGCTTCCTGTATCTGCGGTACGGTCAATACCGGCTTTTCATTCATGACTTCAAAAGCAGTCAAAGCCAGCGAAGCATTCTCTGCCTGATAAATACCGACAGTGGACAGAATTATATCAATATAACTATAATACCTAGAAAAATAGGAAAAATCAATGCACTTATTACCGATATTTCGAGTAGGAATTGCCTCTTTTTTGACAGAATAATACAAAGAACCTGCTTTTTGGGCGCAATTTTCAATCACTGCGGCAGTTTCCTGATCTCTATACGCATATACCACAGGCACACCTTTTTTAATAATACCGGCCTTTTCATATGCTATTTTTTCCTTGGTATCTCCCAGGTACTGCATATGATCGAGTCCGATCTCGGTGATGATGGTCATCGCCGGCTTGCTAAACAGATTGGTCGTATCCAGTCTGCCGCCCAGACCGGTCTCTAAAATCAACACATCCGGTCTGTGTTCGTTATAATATACCATAGCCATGAGGAATAAAAACTCGAAAAAGGTCGGGTGATACAATTCTTCTTTCTGAGCCAGCTCATATACCCGGTGAAATGCTTTTATATAGTCCGTTTCCGGGATCATTTCCTCATTATATAAGATTCGTTCCCTCATGCTAACTAAATGAGGTGATATAAACATACCGACATTCAGCCCCTGTTTTCTGAAAAGCGCTTTTAAATAATTACAGGTACTTCCTTTTCCGTTGGTACCTGCGACATGTACGATTTTAAACTTCTTTTCATCAATGCCCAGCGCCTCCATAAAGGCTCTGGTGTGATCCAGGCTGTGCTTTTCGGTAAACTTTTGCACAGAGTATATATAATCCTGTATTTCCATTTCCGTTTGATACTTTGCTGTCATTTTTTCTTTTCCTCACATTGTTCGGACAGTACCCCCGGCATTTTCGAGGTGCACCAGTCCGTCTCATTCCCACACAGTATAGCACTATTGCCGTTAAATGTAAAAAATTGGTCACCCGAACGGGTGACCAATCCAATTATTAGCCTATGCTAATTCATTATTTCATGATTATTTGTTAAGCTGTGCTAAACGTTCCTGAACCTGAGCGAGCATCTGTGTATACTTTTCAAGCTTTGCTTTTTCTTCATCAACCTTGGCCTGTGGAGCCTTGCTGATAAATCTTTCATTGCTGAGCATACCCTTTGCTCTCTGGATTTCGCCTTCTAATTTCTTTTCTTCCTTTTCCAAACGTTCAATTTCCTGCTTCATATCAACCAGCTCTGCAAAAGGAATATAAAGTGTAGCACCAGAAGTTACTACGCTGACAGCATCATCATCAATACCTGCTTTGTCAGCCTGTACGATTACTTCCTGAGCATATGCTAAAGGAGCAAAGAAGAGCTGACCCTTGGTAAAGATGTTGCGAATATCTTCTTTATCACTTACTACATATACGCTGGCTTTTCTGCTAGGAGCTACGTTCATTCCGGTTCTTACATTACGGATACCACGTACTGCTTCCTTCATGATTTCGATTTCATTTTCTTCATTCTTGAAGTCAAATTCCTGTGTATATTCAGGCCACTTGGAAATCATGATTGATTCTTCTTCATTCTGAAGGCTAAGGAAGATTTCTTCAGTAATGAATGGCATATATGGATGTAATAATTTCAGTGCATCAATTAATACATGCTTTAATGTCCAAAGTGCTGCATTCTGGCTCTTTGCATCATCACTGTTGTAAAGACGAGGCTTAACCATTTCGATATACCAGTCACAAAGTTCATCCCAGATAAAGTCGTAAACCTTCTGAACTGCGATACCAAGTTCATAGTTTTCCATGTTGTCAGTTACTTCCTTAATCAAGCTGTTAAGCTTGGAAAGGATCCACTTATCAACAGGCTCTAAACCTTCTTTTGCCTGGTCTGTAATTTCTTTGCCTTCCATGTTCATCATGATGAAACGGGAAGCATTCCAAACCTTGTTTGCAAAGTTTCTGCTGGCTTCTACTCTTTCATAGTAGAAACGCATATCGTTACCAGGTGCATTACCTGTAATTAATGTAAGTCTTAATGCGTCTGCACCGTACTGATCGATGATTTCAAGCGGATCAATACCATTACCCAGTGATTTACTCATCTTGCGACCCTGTGAGTCACGTACCAGTCCGTGGAATAATACAGTATGGAATGGCTTTTCATTCATCTGTTCAAATCCTGAGAAGATCATACGGATAACCCAGAAGAAGATGATATCATATCCTGTTACCAATACATCTGTCGGATAGAAGTACTTCAGATCTTCTGTCATTTCCGGCCAGCCCAGAGTTGAGAACGGCCATAATGCAGATGAGAACCATGTATCCAATGTATCCGGATCCTGTGTGAAATGAGTCTTTCCACACTTTGGACATACACCAGGAGCTTCCTTGGCAACTACTACTTCACCGCAGTCATCACAGTAGTAAGCAGGAATTCTGTGTCCCCACCAGAGCTGACGGCTGATACACCAGTCTCTGATATTATCTGTCCAGTTAAAATAAGTCTTTTCCATACGAGGCGGAACGAGCTTGATGTCTCCTTCTTTTACAGCCTTAACTGCAGGTTTGATAAGCTCATCCATCTTTACGAACCACTGTTTTTTGATCATTGGTTCTACAGTAGTGTTACAACGGTCATGAGTACCTACGTTATGAGAATAATCTTCAATTTCTACTAATAAGCCCTGCTTATCCAGTTCTTCAACGATTGCTTTTCTGGCCTCATAACGATCCATACCTTCATAGATACCACCGTTTGCATTGATTGTTGCATCATCGTTTAATACATTGATTTCAGGAAGATTATGACGCTTTCCTACTTCAAAGTCGTTAGGGTCATGAGCAGGTGTAATCTTTACTACACCGGTACCAAATTCCATATCTACATAGCTGTCTTCTACAACAGGGATTGGCTTGTTAACGATTGGAAGCCATACCTGTCTGCCATGCAAGTAAGTATATCTTTCATCTGCAGGGTTAACAGCAACAGCTGTATCTCCGAGCATAGTTTCCGGTCTGGTTGTTGCAAATTCCAAAAATTCAGTAGTAGAAGGATTTCCGTTTTCATCTACTAATGGATATTTGATATGCCAGAAATGTCCGGCCTGTTCTTCATACTGAACTTCAGCATCTGAAATAGAAGTATTACATACAGGACACCAGTTAATGATACGTGATCCCTTGTAAATCCATCCTTTTTCATGCATTTTGCAGAATACCTGAGTTACTGCATCATTACAGCCGGCATCCATTGTAAAACGTTCTCTGTCCCAGTCACAGGAAGAACCGAGTTTCTTGAGCTGTTCAATAATTCTTCCGCCGTATTCTTTTTTCCATTCCCAGGCTCTTTCGAGGAATCCGTCTCTTCCCAGGTCTTCCTTGTCGATGCCTTCTTCTTTTAACTTTTCAATAATCTTTACTTCTGTTGCAATAGAAGCATGGTCTGTACCAGGCTGCCATAATGCATTGTAGCCCTGCATTCTTTTGAAACGAATGAGGATATCCTGCATTGTATTATCAAGGGCATGTCCCATATGAAGCTGTCCTGTGATATTTGGTGGTGGAATAACGATTGTAAATGGCTTTTTGCTGTGATCTACTTCTGCATGGAAATATTTCTTTTCAAGCCAGTTCTGATAGATTTTGTCTTCCATCTGTTTCGGGTCATAATTTTTAGCTAATTCCTTACTCATGATGTGCTCCTTTCTTTTTACCTATGTTTATATCTGAGTGTTATTTGTCTCTGTTGTTGCAGTATCGCTTGATTTCCTGTCTCGATAAAATCGAGACAAATAAAAAAGCCCTCTGCTAATTTCTTAGCAAAGGGCGTTATAAACGCGGTACCACCTTTTTTCACAGCTGTGCTGCCTCAGAGACTTCCATCAAAGTCCTATCCGATAACGAGGATAAACCGTAATACCCTAATAAGCTGAGCCGTTCAGGATTCTGCTCAGAAGCTACCTTCAAATAAATCCGACTTAAAATGGTCTTTCAGCGATGCGTTTGCAACAACCACTCTCTCTGATAAGGAATTTATCCTACTCCTCTTCGTCAACGCTTTTATCTACTTCATGTTAGCCAAGAATACTTCTTTTGTCAACTGTTTTTTTGCTCAGGCACTCTTCTTTCCTTCTTGTTACTTGAGTAGATCATCCAGCATTTCTTCGAGCACTTTTGCAAACTCCTGTGGATTTTCCTGTGGAACGGTATGCCCCCATCCATCGATGAGCTCTACCTTTTTGACCGGTGCTTTGATTTCTTCACAGTAATGTATCATATAATCTACCGGGGTCACCCAGTCATCCGATCCAGAAATAAAGCCTACCGGCATATCAAAATTCATATCATAATCAAATACACTCTCTATGGTAATCGCATCCATCAGATTCTGATTGATACTGACGAATTTATCCAAATCCATCTGAAGCAGATACCATCTGATATCATCCACCCCCATGTACGGAGAAATGTATGCATCCAGTACATAATTTTTCTTATATTTGGGCTGATGATATTTTTCTGCAAAGCTTCTCACCTTCATCATGTTTTGAACAGTTTCCTCTGCCTGATATTCGATGATAGCCTCAGCAAACTTTTGTGTATCATCTCCTGCTTCCTGCGCTTTTTTCAAAGCATCATGGTAGGCATAAAGTTCTGAACCCAAATCCCCCATCTGACCGACTCCCACATATGCCAGCACCTTATCCGGATGATCGGATGCATATTGGCTTCCTAGCATAGTACCAAAGGAATGTCCGACCAGAATGATTCTGTCCTGATGAAAACGTTCACAGGCATAATCTACCAGTTCATCAATATCTGACTGAAGCTGATTAATCGTAGCGGTTTCATTCTTTGGATCTAGTTTTCTATTTTTAAAATAGGTACGTCCGCACCCTCTTTCATTCCATCCGATTACAGTATAATCATCCTTGAGATAATTGGATATATAGTAAAGCTCCATGGTGTCCGGACTACCCGGCCCTCCGTGAAGCCAGATGATAACCGGATTATTATCATCTTCTCCGCGGACCATATAATACTGCTTTTGTCCACCAAGCTCGATGTATCCTTCTTCATCAATTCCGTTTTTACCTGTTATCGCTCCCTTGATAAAAATGATATTTCGAAAAGAAATGGTAATCAAAATCAATGCCAAAACAATAACAACAAATCCAATACCGATACCTGATAGTATTTTAAGGAAAAGGGGCTTTTTCTTTTCTTCTTTTTCCGGCTTAATACTTTTATAATGCTGATAATGGATACCGATATGTCCGATTCCCAGCACAATAGCTGCCATAATCAAAAAACTGTTGCAGCCATAGATTCCGAGAAAAAGGAAGGCTATAACCGGGCAGGTAGCACCGGCTAACGGAATACCGCAGCAGGAAACATAATAGTCTTCCATCCTTTTTTCACTTTTAAAATATCTGATCCAAAACCCTTCATATATAATCATCAGAAGAGCTGCCAGGATGAGCCACACAGTCCAGTAAGAAGTAAACCTCACATTGAAATCCGAAAAGATAAGACAAAGCATGGTGGTAAATACCTGCCCGATTCTTTCAAAAGCGCCCAGTATTTTATTTTCATTCTTTGCATATTTTTCATAATCTTTCGGTTGATTTTTCGTCCATATACCATTTGGAATAAAAAGCATGAGCAAAAAAATCAATCCCACATAGGAAAAGCCAAAATGTATCATATCGCATCACCTTCCATATTATTTTGAAAAACCGACATTCACACTACCCATGCCACAATCCACATCAAGCTTTTGCATAAAGTCTTTGGCATTTCCCCTTTGTGATTTGTTGCCACCGACTGCGCCGGAAACCTGATCGCCGCCAATCACGATTTCACCCATACCGCATTTTGCGCTGTAAGTCAGTTCTTCCTTTTCACAATCATAGGTAATATCCGCACTACCCATTCCGACCTTCACGTCAGCTTTTTGAGCCGATAAATGTTTCACTACGCATTCACCCATAGCTACATCAAAGTCAACCTTCCATGTCTCCATTCTGTCAAAACTGCAGGTTCCTGCTCCGATTTTGACATCTGCAGTCTCACTATGAACCTCATCAAATACCGCTTCACCTGCTCCGATATTGACATTCAGTTCGCTAATGATTAAACAATTCATAACTTCCAATGTTCCGGCGCCAAGCTTGATATCCAATGCATTCACTTTCTCAGAAGGCAGATAAACACAAACGTATTCACCGTCATTGACTGTATCACCAAAGATACCTCTTTTTTCCTTTATATTGACTGAAAGTTTATTCTCTTTTACTTCAAATTTTGTTTTTTCTTCACTCGAGTAGGTCGCATAACAGCTTCCGTCCTCACTTAATTTGATTTCTACCGTTCCGGCACCCACTTCCATATCAAGTTCATCCAGTTGTTTGATATCAAAGCTTTTTTTATAAAGATCCCCTGTATTACCTTCCTTATTTTTCATATCCATATTCATATTCATATGAATGCCAAAGTGATTAAAACCCAGTGTTCCGTTGTTTTCCAGGGCCATAGCTTTGGCCTGTGTCAGTCCTCCGAACAAGGAACCGATCGTACACAGAATCAGTCCGCTTACCAGTAAAGAACCTATTATAATTCCCATTATTTTAGTTGATTTTTTCATAACTGTCTCCTACTTCTACTTTTCTTCAATCTGTTTTACTTTATTTGTCTTTTTAAACGGCATCTGTAACAATTTCCAAATTCCCTTTGCAGCGGCCGGAAGTACAACGACCAGTGCCTTTACTGTCACAAAAATACCTAACAGGAATAATCCTGCGCTGATCAGACCGCTACCGATCAGTATCAGTGCTGCCATAGGGCTGGCAATCAGGTTCATAAATCCAAAGATTAAACAAAACACTGCCACAACCAGCAAAGCAATCGTAACCGCACCAAATGTAACACAAAGTGCAAATACAACTGCGAGTGCTGCAACACCCAAACCAATCATGACTGCAACTGCTGCTATAGCCAAAGGAATAGTAATCGGTGCGGTAATGATACCCAACAGCACCCAGAATGCAACCATCCAGCCCTTTGTTTCACTTTTGGCTTTTTTTGCTTCTGCCTGATAATAAGTAGAATCCTCTGTTTTACCATCCTGATTTGCTGTATCCGAATACACTTCCAGTTCTTTTCCTGCGAGTTCTTCATGAATTTTAAAGGATACCTCATTCGGAGAACCCAGTTCTCTGATTACATCCGCCTCATTTTCTTCTCCGGCTTCCTCAAAATATTCTGTATAAAAGCTCATCGCTTCGGTTCTTTCTTCAATTGCCAAATCATATAAAAGTGCATTTAAGTCACTTAAAAATTTTGCCTTATTCACTAATTCGTCCCTCCTAAAATATTCGATATCTTTCCCGAATACTCTTTCCATTCGTTTTGATATTCTGAAAGTTGCCCGGCTCCCTGCGATGTAACCTTGTAATATCTTCTGTTTCGTCCGCCGCATTCCTTGTCATATACTTCCAAGAAATCACTTTTTTGCAATCTCCTGAGCACCGGATAAAGAGTGGATTCTGATACTTCTAAAACCTGTCTGACTTCCTGCGTAATCTTGTATCCGTAGGTTCCTTCCTCCTCCTGATGCACAACTGCCAAAACAATCGCATCCAGAAGGGCAGCTCCTGTATTAAAAACCATTCGCTTCACCATTCCTTTCTTTTTTGTATAATATTATATGCCGTATAATATTATCAACTGTGCATATTATATGGCGTATAATATTATTTGTCAACAAGTATTCTGTAAAAAAATAAATATTCAACAAATCGAATAATTCATGCAAGACTTTCAAACCCTAATTCAGTATAATGTGTTTAGTTTATAAATAATGAATATGTATAGACTAAAATCGCGAAGGTAGTTTCAACTGTACACAATCGACGCAAAAGAAAGGAATCGAGTATGGAAAATTTTAGTTTTTATTCACCAACCTACTTTGCATTCGGAAAAGATGCAGAAAGTCAGGCCGGTGCATTAGTAAAGCGTTTTGGCGGATCTAAAGTATTACTTCATTACGGCGGTGGAAGTGTTGTAAGAAGCGGATTATTAGACAGAGTAAAGGATTCTTTGACAAAAGAAGGCATCAGCTTTGTAGAGCTTGGCGGTGTAAAGCCAAACCCAAGAAGCGGACTGGTATATGAAGGAATTGATTTATGTAAAAAAGAAGGCGTTGATTTCGTATTAGCAATCGGCGGCGGAAGTACCATCGACTCTTCCAAGGCAATCGCTGCCGGCGTGGTTTATGATGGAGATTTCTGGGACTTCTATAGTGGAAAGCGCATTGAAGAAGCACTTCCAATCGGAACTGTATTAACCATCGCAGCAGCAGGAAGCGAAGGCTCACCTGACTCTGTTATTACCAAGGAAGACGGCATGTTTAAGCGCGGTGCCAGCGGAGATGCTATTCGTCCAAAATTCAGCATTTTGAACCCTGCATTAACTCAGACTCTTCCTGCATATCAGACAGCCTGCGGTATCACAGATATCATGGCTCATCTTTACGAGCGTTATTTAACCAATTCTACAGAAGTAGAAGTAACCGACAGATTGATCGAAGCTCTGCTTTTGACCATGAAGCATGAAGGACCTAGAGTAATCGCTGATCCAAACAATTATGAAGCCAGAGCAAACATCATGTGGGCAGGTATGATGGCTCATAACAACAGCTGTGGTGTTGGTCGTTCTCAGGACTGGAGCAGTCACAATATCGAACATGAACTTTCTGCTCTTTATGACTGTGCTCACGGCGCAGGTCTGGCAGTTACCATGCCTGCAGTATTTACCTACAATATGAATCACAACGTAATGCGTTTTGCACAGGTTGCTACCAGAGTTTGGGGTTGTCAGATGGATTTTGAACATCCGGAAGTAACTGCCAAAGAAGGAATCGAAGCATTCAGAAGCTTCCTGATTTCTCTCGGAATGCCAAAGACTATGACTGAATTTGGCGGTAAAGAAGAAGATATTCCTTATTTAGCAAAAACCGGATGCTTTGGAAATGGCGGAGACGGTCATGTATACGGATTTGTAAAATTAACCTGTGAAGATGTTGAAAACATCTACAAACTTATGCTTTAATCTACCCTCACACATATAGCTTGAACTATTCAAGCGAACAAAAAATAGTCCATACCGTTTGGTATGGACTATTTTTATTATGATCATTTTTATTATAACTGCATGTTTTCTACTAAACGACGCTTTTCTTCATCGAATTCAGCCTGGCTGATAATACCATTCTCTAATAAGATCTTGAGCTTCATAGCTGCTTTCTGGAATTCGTCTAATGTCATTGCACCACCTGTTGCAGGTTTTGCTGCAGGTGCAGGTGCCGGAGTTGCCGGCTTTGGAGCTGCAGGTGCCGGTGCAGGTGCTGCAGATTTTTCCTCTGCTTTTGGAGCTGCAGGTGCTGGTGCAGGTGCAGGTGCTGCGGCTGGCTTTTCGTCCTTATTCATAGCTGCCATAGCTGCGGCTGCGGCTGCTTCCATAGGATTTGCCTGTTTAGCTGCTTCTGCTGCAGGTGCTGGTGCTGGTGCTTCTGGCTTTGGAGCCTGAGCTGCAGGCTGTGGGTTCTGAGCTGCTTTACTAGCTGCAACCTTTGCCACTTCTGCTTCATATTTTCTAAATTCAAGCATTTCTGCTGCTTTACGAGCTTTTTCTGCTGCTTCAGCCTTTGCTTTGGCAGCTTCTTCTTTTCTACGTTTTTCTTCTTCGATTCTGCGTTTTTCAGCTTCTTCAGCTTCCTTACGTGCTCTTTCTTCAGCTTCCTTACGCGCTTTTTCTTCTGCTGCAAGTCTTGCCTTTTCTTCTTCTGCACGACGAATCTTTTCTTCTTCCATCTTTACGATGGCATCTTTTGCAAATTTTAATGCTGCTGCATTTGCTTCTTTTGTAACGATTTCTTCTACAGCCTTGATATTCTTCTGATCTTCAGCCTTTGCAGCTTCTGCTTCTTTTGCACGTGCTTCTGAACCAACACGAGTAACTTCTGCTTCTTTTTCTGCATCAGCTTCCTGCTGAGCTTTCACCTTTACTTCTTCTACTTCTTTTTTAACTTCTTCTTCAGCCTTTGCTTTTGCTTCATCATAACGCTTCTTTGCTTCTTCTTCTGCCTTACGAACTGCTTCAGCAATTGCCTTCTTATTTTCTTCTTCTACTGCTTTCAGTTTTTCGTTAACAGTCTGTTTTCCTTTTTCTTCAGCCTGCTTTACTGCTGCTTCTACTTTCTTCTTACCTTCTGCATCCTTTTTAGCAGCGGCATCATCTTTTACTTTCTTTACTCTTTCATCAGATAATTTAGCAAATTCCTGAGCTTTCTTGATATTCTCTTCTGCTAATTTTCTGGCAGATTCTTCTGCAATTTTACGAGTATGTTCGCTGGTAGCTTTACGGATGGTTTCTTCTTCAATAGCACGACGAGCTTCGTCCTTTTCAGAAGAAGTACTCTCTGTTACTTCCTTGGCTGCTTTTCTGGCTGCTTCATCTGCAATACGGAAAGCAGATTCAATGGCTGCCTTCTTGGCATTTAATCCTGCAGTCTGACGAATCGCTTCTTCTGCTGATTTAATCGCATTTTCAGACGGTGCCGGTCCGTTATTATTACCATTCTGATTATTGTTCTGGTTGTTATTGTTCTGGTTGTTATTGTTCTGATTATTATTTACATTTCCTGCTTTGTTTGGTTCAGCCGGTTTTTCCTGTGCATTCGCATTATTTGCTTTGTTCCCCTGTCCAGCAATATTCATTGCTGCTGCAGCTGCTTTTCTAGCTGCTTCTTCGGCTGCTCTTCTTGCATTTTCCATGTTATTATCTGCCATTTTTCTCGCCCCTATATCTATAATATTTGCTTCCCTTATATATTTTTGTGCGCAAAAAAGGAAGCATACGCATTTTCTAGACTAGTATATCACAATAAATTATATATTTCTACTAAAAACTAAAAGAAACATGCTAAAAAATTAGATATAATATCTATGTATTTATACCAAAAACTCGGCTATTCATTTCGGATTGCGGCCAGTGGACTTAAACGCATCGCTCGAAGCGACGGGAAAAATCCTGCAATCATACCCACAAGCACTGCAAATCCCAATGCCAAGACAGCAAGCCAAGCCGGAATATAAGACAATCCTGCTGCCATATTCATTCCTAAATCTATCTTTTTGAGCACCGTGTTGATGGCAAAGGATATACCAAAGCTTAATACAATTCCGACAATTCCTCCGATAAATCCGATGTATCCGGCCTCCATCAAAAACATTCCCTGAATGTTTTTCATATCACATCCGAGCACCTTCATAATACCGATTTCTTTGGTTCTTTCATAAATCGACATCATCATCGTATTGGCAATACCGATTGCCGCTACAAACAAAGATACCGCTCCGATTCCGCCAAGTGCCAGCTGAATATATCGATATTGTCCCTGCATGGACTGAACCCATTCTGCATTGGAGTTGGCCTGATAGCCGAGCTGATTGATCTCACTTTGCACGCTCTTTACATTATCAATCCCATCTACATTTACCATGATTGTTGTATAGTAAATATCTTTGAATGGTTTTCCGGAGGCAGAGGTCGGCTGACCCGGTATCGCTTCATTTTTGTATTCTTTTTTCAGGATATTTTTCAGTACATCCAAATCACAATAAATATTATTGGAATTGCTGTTATAATCCTCAACGCCGCCTTCTATTACGCCGGCTGTATCTACCAGATATTTCTTTGGCATCTGTGGTGGTTGGCCGTTCTCATCCACACCGCCCCATTGAAACTGATAATACCTATCCATATTGAAAATATATGTCACCGGATCATTAAAATAATCGATATCCGGTACAGTACCGTTCCACCAATATCCATCTGAAGTTTTCTCATTATAAAAGTCAGTGATTACCATATTTCCGTAGATTACGGAAAGGCCTGCTCCATTTTCATCAAAGTATCCGCCCTGTCCAAAGGACAGTTTCAGGGAATCCAAATCCTCATAACGAATTCCCTTGATATTTCCATAGGTCTGATATCCCTTACAGGTAATCATGGCTTCCGTTTCCAAAAGCGGATATACACCTTTGACATGCTCTATCGAACGAATGCTGTTAATCAGATCATCATCCAGATGCCCGCTTCCTGTCGCCGGCCCCAGAGTCTGCTCATCTTCACCCATTCCCATATATCCATAGGCGCCCTGTTCGGTTACCATGACGGTGGTAATTCCTCCGTACTGCTCCATTTCAGCCATGGAAGCTCGGGAAAGACCCAATCCCAGGGAAATCATAACCACAATCGAAGCGGTACCTATCACAACACCCAGTACGGTCAAAAAGGTTCTGACTTTTCTTTTCCACAGGTTACTGCTGCTCATTTTGAGCATATCAAGAAATTTCATCTGTATCGTCCTCTCCTTCAAGCTCACTTAACAGATTCTGATTTTCCTTTTCTTCCTTTTTCAATTTGATTCTTTTACGAATCAGTATGAAAGCAACAATTATAATAATGATAACGACTAAAACAATTCCGATTACAATATATTTGGTTTTAGAGCCGCCTTCTTCGTATTCAAACTCAGAATAGTCATCACCAAAATCATCCATATATTCATCCGAAAATTCGTTCATACCTTCGCCCATGCCTTCTTCCATAGCTGAGCCCATGATATTTAACGCAATTTCCTTTTCAAAGCTCTTTTCATTTCCGGCTTCATCTTCATAGGTAATAATTGCCTTTACATCGCCTTCACCCTCAGTAGCCTTTTCACCGGTAATCATCGCATCCACATTTGAAGTTGCTCCCGGTTCAATTTTACCCAGGAAGGTCTCGCCGCCGCTTACATATTCTTCGCTGAAATGAACCTTTACATTATGCATGGTAATTTTACCTACATTATAAATACTGAACATAACGTTAGCTTCATTTTTTACCTGAATATCTGCAGGCATAATTTCAGGCTTGCCGATTTCAAATCTGGCATCCTGATGAACCGGAATCGAGATATCTGCACTGGAAGTATAAGATGTATAGCTTTCATCCTCATATTCCATATTCACATCAATCTGATACGGTTTTTGTGCCAGGTCGTTTTTCGCTGTCAGTTCAATCGTCAAATCTGTCTCTGCGCCTTTACCGATGGAACTAATATAAGAAGAATTAGAACCGGTTGTTGGCAAAAATACAGCATAATTGCTGTCTGATTCGAGCCCTTCTGAAGGAGCCTGGATTGTCACAAGCATATTGGATACTGCAGTTCTTTGAGATGTATTTTTCAGATGTAACGAAAGCTTGAATGTATCTCCTGCATGAACCTCGGCCGGTTCTGTTGTAAACCCTGTTACAATCACTCTCGGAGTCGAGGTAGCGCCGCCGTCAGTTTCAATATTTCCGCTTCCTGCAGCACCTTTTACCTTTACATAGGTAGTCAATGTCGCATTTTCTGTTTCTGTACCATTAAAATACAGAACATTGAACTGGAGCTTGTAATATCCGCTCATCGCGTCATCTCTGGTTCTAAAGGTCCAGGTAAGCTCCCTTCTTCTGTCCATATCATTCTGACCGTTTCCTTTTCCCGGCAGGTCAACAATGGTCTGAGTATAACCGCTGGTTTCAATAACAAAAGGCCATTCATTTACGGTATTGGAAATAACCGGAGTTACGGTTACCTGACTTAAGTTGGTCGCACTCATATTTACAATAGGAAGTACGATATCAACCAGCTGACCATGAGTCGCATTCGGTGTCATCCAGTTTCCGCCTACCATAATAAAATCACTGGTAGAACTCGGAGCTGTTGATTCCTCCGGACTTAAATCAGCGCTTTTCTTTTCTACAATCGCATCAATGGCTGCTTTTGCTTTTTCCACGCACTCATCAATACCGTCCTTGGTAGCCATTCCGCCTTTGATGATCAGGTTTCCTTTTTCATCTCTTAATACATTTCCGGCTTCATCTCTTTGTTTGATACCGATTTTATCCATGTATTCATTGGCAAGTTTGTCAATATTCTTTTGTGTCTCTGCATCCATACCTACCTTGGCAAGCTCGGCATAATCATAGATTTCCCTACGACCAACACGTTTTGCAGACTGCATATCCAGATTGGTGTTTCCATTTGTTGTCTGATTATTTGTATTCTGACTACTCGGACTAGGCGATGGCGAAGTAGCTGATACCTGTACCGGCAAGCTAATAAGTGCCAGACTCAGCAGCGCTGCCCTGATTATATTTTGAACTTTAAATCCGTTTCCCTTTTTCATACCTTATTACACTTCCTTATTTATTTCTTCATCCGTCAAATTTCCGGCTTCTATACTAATGATTTTTCCGTCTGAAATACGGAAAATACGATCTGCATACTGCGCTAAATGATCATCATGCGTAACCATAACCAGCGTCTGGTTCTTTTTACGTATAATCTGCTTGATCAGCTTCATGACTTCCTTTGAGGTTTTTGAATCCAGATTTCCGGTCGGTTCATCCGCAAAAATAATTTCCGGACTTACTACCAAAGCTCTCGCGATACCTACTCTTTGCTGCTGACCACCTGACATCTGCGTCGGTTTGTGCTTTTTATGTTTAGAAAGACCTACAAAGTCCAGCATTTCATCGGAAAGCTTTAGTCTTTTTGCTTTGTCCATCCCCTGAAAGGTGAGTGGCAATGCTACATTTTCTATTGCACTTAATGACGGAAGCAGGTTAAAGGACTGAAAAATAAATCCGATATGCTCACGTCTGAATTTAACAAGCTGATTCTCGCTTTTCTTTTCCATATGCTCACCGGCAATCACAATTTCACCCTTTGTAGGCTTCTCTAAACCTGCCAACATATTTAATAAGGTAGATTTACCTGAACCTGAGGTTCCGACTATCGCACAGAACTCTCCTTTATATATAGAAAAATCTACACCATTCAAAGCACGAACCTTGTTATCACCAACTCGATATATTTTATATAAATCTTTTACACTGATAACCTGTTTTCTGTTCTCTTCCATGTTCTTCTCCAACACGTTTGCCTAAAATCTTTTCCATTTTACCACATTGTTTCTATATAAAAAAGAAAGAGATAAAATTACTGATATAATTTTTTACCAGCCAATTTCAGCTCTTTATCATCCATGTTTTGGACGCTTTTTCAGCGTTTTGGTTTACATAAAGCAAACCTTACTTATATCGTTTTGCAAGTCTTCTTGCAAATTCCTCGCAAATGCGTCTTAAGACAATCTTAAGAAGAAATCCCCACTTTCCACAGAGTTATCCACATTTTGCGGATATTTCACAGAAATGAAAAATGCGAGTAAAATTGCAAAATATTCAGAAATGCAAAGAAAAAAAGCCCTGTTGCAAGGCTTTATTTCCGTTATATTTCATACGTTATTTTATCGTTATGTTACCTCATTGACCGATTTGTTTCCATTTTTTTGCTTATTTTTCGCTGTTTTTAGAATCTTCCTTGTTATGTAACATATGTTATTTATGGTAAAATTTTTTGTTTTTCATTTTGCATCATGACTCATTTGACCAAAATTCGTCCAGCAAAGAATCAATTTGAGAAAGTGTGACACGATGAAAAGTTTTCCACTCTCTCGGGAAGAGATTCTGATAAGCTCGTTGCAAAAATCTTTCATCCAGCAAAGCCACGACTCCTCGATCCTCCATCGTTCGAATTACTCGACCTCCGGCCTGAAGAACCTTGTTCATTCCCGGGAAACGATAGGCATAATCAAACCCATCCCGGCCGGTTTCATCAAAAAAGCTGCGAAGCAGCTCCTGCTCAGGATTAATCTGTGCCAGCCCGGTTCCTACTATAATAGAACCGATTAATGCTTCCCCCTTTAAGTCAATTCCTTCAGAAAAGATTCCGCCGAGCACACAAAAGCCGAGAATACTTCCGGAATCTGTATTTTCAGAAAAGATAGACAAAAACAGTTCTCGCTGGCTTTCATCCATATATTCCTGCTGACATACGATTTCCTGATCCTCTCTGTAAAAACTTCCCACATAACTCTCATAA
The DNA here is from genome assembly GCA_045643145.1 of Lachnospiraceae bacterium. Taxonomy (GTDB): domain Bacteria; phylum Bacillota; class Clostridia; order Lachnospirales; family Lachnospiraceae; genus SVFI01. Next base: position 24,431 of record JAZUKG010000203.1, read on the forward strand.
ATGCTCTCAAGCATCGAGTAGGACGGACAAAACACCATATAATTTCCGGATTTTGCACGTGTAATCTTGTCAATATAGGCCGCAATCTTTTGAAATTCCGATTCCGTACGTCTCGTATATTTACTGGTCACATCCATTCCGACCAGTAGCTTCATCTGAGACGGAGAAAACGAAGAACTCGCATATACTTCAAAATCCTCTGCCATGCCGCCTAAAAGCTGCTTATAATACTGAATAGGAAGAAGCGTAGCAGAAAAAAGAATGGTAGCTTTTCCCATTTCCATCTGTTCTTTTAATCTTTCACTCGGATCTACGCAAAGCTGTTTAATCAGAAATCTGCCATCCTCCTGATATCTTACATAGGTGACGTAGTTTTCATCAATCTGCTCATTTACCTGCAAATATCTGGATACTTCAAAATAAAAGTCCAAGATATCCTGTCTGACGGGCGAATTGTCATGATCCTCTAAAAAGCTGCTCATCGCACCATGCAGACGCGTCAGAGCTAAATCAAAGCTTCCTGCGCTGTCTAAAACTCTTAAATCCTCCGTTTCCTTTTTCAGTTCCAACAAGCACTTATTACATCTGTCTAAAAATTTTTCAAGCCCGGTATGATATTCACTGATGGTATGTTTCAGGGCTAAAAAATCCTCCTTGTAAAGCGTTGCGCTGTACATTTGACGCCCTCTTTCCACCAGATTGTGGGCTTCATCCACTAAAAACAGATAAGGACGTTTCACACCTTCTGCAAAAAAGCGCTTTAAATAGACATAAGGATCAAATAAATAGTTGTAATCACAAATAATAGCATCTGAAAAAAGACTCATATCCAGCGACATTTCAAAAGGACATACCATATGTTTGTTTGCATATTCTTCAATGGTTTGTCTGTCAAATTCATCCCGAGTAGTCAAAAGATCATACATCGCATCATTGATTCTGGAAAAATGGCCTTTGGCATACGGACAGTTCTCGGGATTACAGTCCATAGTTTCAGCCATACATATCTTCTCTTTGGCTGTAAGGGCTACACTTTTTATGTTTAGTCCTTTTTCTCTGAGCAAATTGATTGCATCCATCGGAGGCTTTCTGGTAATCGTTTTGGCTGTCAGATAAAAGATTTTATCCGCCTTTTCCTCTCCCATTGCCTTGATAGCCGGAAACAGTGTAGTAATTGTCTTGCCTACACCGGTAGGCGCCTCAATAAAAAGCTTCTTTTCGTGACATATCGTCTGATATACATATCCGGCCAGTTCCTTTTGTCCCATTCGATACTCATAAGGAAACTGCACCTTATGTATGCTTTCCTGTCTTTTCATTTTCCATTCGTATTCAAAATCAGACCATTTCTGATATTCATCCAAAACTTTCTGAAACCATTCCTCAAGCTCTTCAAAGAAATACTCTTCCTTAAAATACTTAATCTCAAGCGTATCCATGTTGCAGTAGGTCATCTGCACCTCAATTTGAGGAAGTTCCTCCTCGAGCGCTACGATATAGGCATAACATTTGGCCTGCGCTAAATGAACCGGATTGGCTTCTTTTAGCCTCTTTAGATCCTTGTAAGTACCTTTAATTTCATCAATACATACCCGATTCTTTTCATGAATCACACCATCTGCCCGTCCGTCTACGATAATACTGTAGCCTTCCAGATTTCTTACATATCTCAAGGGAACTTCGGCTTCATACTCAATTCCCATTTTCTTTTGAATCATGCGATGTATTTTTCCGCCTTCCAGCATCGCATTTTCACTAAAGGTTGCATGACGATTGTCAATGTCGCCTTCACGTAATATAAATTCTACTAAATTTCTCACAGAAATCTGTATCTCCACCGGGTTCCCTCCTTTCTTTTCAAAATTTGCACAAAAAAAGATCTGACAAGAATAGTTTAGCCCATTCCTATCAGACCGTCAAACACTCAGCGTTTCTTTTGTGTCGTTCTGTTTCGAATTAACAAGCCATTGCGAACTTTCCTAAAAATCTTTCGAAATCAGGATCAAAACCATGGCATGTAACTGTTAATTCTTTTCTAAAATCAAGTCCTAAAACTCCAAGAATTGATTTTGCATCTACAACATAACGGTTGTAAGAAATATCAATATCAAAGTTACACTGAGTAGCTCTTCTGACAAATTCATTTACTTCATCAAATCTTAAATAGATCTTTTTCTGTGTCATAGCAATACCACCTTTCATTACAGGCAAAATTTATTACATTACTAACACCAATACATTGTTCCCACCGATTTGAAAATTATACCTTATTTTATTCATTTGTAAAGGCTTTGGTTACTAAAGTGCACGAACACGGAGAATTTCTTAAGGGCATTTTGCACATATTACTATATATTTTTTTGTGCATATTCATCAGATTATCTATATTTTGTGTCTAAATCGTTATCGAATACCAATTCTTGTCTTTTTTTTGCCTAAAGTATCTAAATAGAACCTGAAAATCTTTGGATGCCTTTACAAAAATAAGAAAAACTAGTATCTGTTTGAGCGTCTCCAGATTTTTTTCTCCTCAGCAGCTTTAATCAGCTCGTCTCTAAAGTCCGGATGTGCGATCGAAATCAGAGCCTCTGCTCTCTCCCAGGTGGAACGTCCTTCCAGGTTGATGACGCCATACTCTGTAGCCAGAAAATAGACCTGACTTCTCGGCGAGGTGACGATATCTCCGTCAAATTCCGGTTTGATACGCGAATGCGGATTTCCATACCTGTCAATATGTACGGAACTCATACAGATAAAAGCTTTACCTCCTCTGGATGCAGATGCTCCGGCCAAAAAGTCGAGCTGGCCGCCGGTACCGCTAATCTGTCTCTTTCCGGCACTTTCTGCGGCTACCTGCCCATATAAATCCACAGCCACACAGCTGTTAATCGATACCATATTATCAATTTGTGAGATGACACCCGGTCTGTTTACGTATTCAACCGGGAACGCTGCCACTCCCGGATTATCATCGAGCCATTCATACAGCTTGTTTGAACCTACCGCACAGCCAAATACGCCTTTGCCTCTATGCAGAGTTTTACATCGGTTGGTCAGTTTCCCTGCCAGATACATGGATAAATATGCATCCGAGCAAAGCTCCGTATGCATACCCAAATCCTTTAAGTCTGAGTGGGCTATAATTTCGCCAAGTGCATTTGGCATGCTGCCGATACCCAGCTGGAGCGTGGCCCCGTCAACGATATACGGCAGAATAAGCTGCGCAATCTTTTTATCCACTTCCTTGGGCTCCGTAAATGGTACCTCCTCAAACTGAGGATGGTTTCCTTCTACGATAAAATCGACTTCTGAAATATGAATGCACTCATCATATCCGCCATGAATCTTGGGCATGTTTTCATTTACTTCTACAATCACAATATCTGCCATACGGGCAATGGGTCCTGCTACGCCGGTATTTACCGAGAAATTGAAAAACCCATGCTTGTCCATAGGAGCCACGCTGACCATAACTACATTGACATCCAAAAAATACTCGTAGTAAGCAGCATTGTTGTGAAATACCATGGGAATATAATAGCAAAGCCCTCTGTCACAAAGCGTACGCTCATAGGCCGAACAGTGCCAGCTATGATACACAAAATGCTCCTGCGATTCATCGCACTCGGCTACATGAATCGGTCCGGACAACAGATTCCCACGCACCTTTACATCCCATAGTTCATCCTTTCGCTTTGCCAGCGCCTCATCGAGTAATACCGGCTTTCCCAGAGAACTGGTATAATCCACCCAGTCTCCGCTTTTTACCACGCTTACCGCATCCTCAGCGCTGCGAAGTTTTTGCTGATACTCTTTAGAAAAATCTAAAATCAAAGCCATACCCCCTTAGCTTTATTTCAGTTTATTTTGTTTTCCATACCAAAATGTGACGATACAAGCCACAAACAAAAGCATAATTCCGTAATACACCGGAACTCCTTCTCTCGAAAACGAATCCATTTTTGAAATCGCAAACACTATCATATTCGCTGCCATATGAAATAAAACAGGTGCCAGGAGATGTCCGTATATCTCATATAAATAAGCCATTACCAGCCCCATCATAAAAGCGTATATGATTTGCACCAGATTACCGTGATAACAGCCAAATACCACTGCATTTAAAAAGATAGCTATTGTCACCGGAAAATACTTTTTGATTCGATTGTATATCACACCTCTAAAAATAAGTTCCTCCGTAAATGGAGTTAACAGTCCATAAATTACCAGTCCCAAAAACAAAGATACCGACTGCTGGGTACTGGCCGTATTTTGAAAGGCTTTTGAGAAATTTTCCAATTTAAAATAAGAAAAAAGAAAGTTAAGTCCGAGTGCCAGACTCATGGCATAAGCCACAATCAAAACGCCTTCTTTTTTTAATCTGCCCATTTTCCTGCGGGTAATAACCAACGAAGCATCTCTGTATACACTGGTTTCATAAAGCTTTGCTAAAAATGGCCAGGTAGCAACTGCTGCCAAAGCATTCAAGTAAACATTCCACTGCATTCTAAGCTCTGTTGTCATGGTAATCACATGAGCTACCAGGTAGTAACCCACATTCACCACGAGCACCTCAATTGCCCAGAATAAAAGCAGAGGATACAGAATCTCAAAGGTCTTAATAAAAGATGGTTTATCCTTATATTTCATATAGCCTTTTTGGCCGGTAATAACCTCCTCAAGCTCAGGCACACTATCTACGATATACGTAGGACCTGCCTGCTTTAACTCTCCTTCCGGCGCGTATCCGTAGGAAACTGCGATACTGTCCATCTGAAAGTGCGCCGCGCCCTCTACATCAAATTTTCGGTCGCCTACCATAACTGCCTGCTCAGTCACATTTCGTCTGCCGGATTTTACCTTGAGCTGTCTCAAGGCTTCCTCCACTACTTCTGTTTTGGTCCCCAGAGAACCATCCAATCCGCTGCCGACTACCACCGTAAAGTACTCAGCGATATGAAAATAGTCTAAAATAATTTCTACAAACTTCTGCGGTTTGCTCGAAGCAACTGCCAGCATCACATCCTGCTCTTTCAGGCTCTTTAGCATATCTGCCATACCCACATAGATCTCATTTTCTTTGATACCAATGGTAGAATAACGTTCTCTGTATTTTTTTACACCTCTTTCGGCTTCTTCCTCGCTCAGACCATAGGTTTGCATAAAGCTGTCCTTGAGAGGCGGTCCGATAAAATGCTCCAAGTTATCTAAATTCTTTTCTTCAATCCCAAACTCTTCCTTCAGGGCATATTGCACACATTTGGTGATGCCTACCTTTGGATCTGTAAGGGTTCCGTCTAAATCAAATAATACATACTTATACATGATTTTTCCCTTTTTAATCTCTTCTTCTTTTCATAAATGGTATCATATTTGCAATGTAAATTCTATGCTGTTTTTCTTTTCTAATGATTACGGCTATGATAAAATTTGAATAGAACAGACAATGATGCCAAAAGGAACATGGAGACATGTAAAAAGGAGGCTTGTATGATAAGTATCAGTCTTTGCATGATAGTAAAAAATGAAGAGAAGGTATTGAAAAGATGCCTGGATTCCATCGCTGATCTGATGGATGAAATTATCATTATCGATACGGGGTCTACGGACAGAACCAAAGAAATCGCATCTGAATACACAGAGCTGATTTACAATTATACCTGGACAGGAAATTTCGCTGCCGCGAGAAACTTTTCTTTTTCCAAAGCAACTATGGATTATATTTACTGCGCCGATGCAGATGAGATATTGGATGAAGCCAATCGTCAAAAGTTTCGCATGCTGAAAAAAGGTCTTTTAGAAGAGATCGATATCGTTCAGATGTATTACTGTAATCAGCTGGAATTTAATACCGTTTACAACTTTGACAAGGAATACAGGCCAAAGCTTTTCAAGCGTCTTCGTACCTTCCAGTGGATCAATCCGATTCATGAGACGGTTCGTTTAGAACCTGTCATCTATGACAGCGATATTGAGATAATTCACAAGCCAACCAGTGTACATGCTTCCAGAGATCTCGCTACATTCCTAAAGATGTATAAGGACGGCATTCCCCTCTCAAAGCACCTTCATACTATGTATGCCAAGGAACTGATGATAGCAGGTGAAAAAGAGGACTTTGAAAATGCAATTCCTTATTTCGAACAGGCATTAAACAATGCTGATTTTGAGCAGGACAGTCATTTGGAAAGCTACTGTGTGTTAGCCAAGGCTTACCGAATAACCGAACAGATTCCAAAGTTTTTCAAATATACGACCAAGGCTGTTACCGGACAGGATGAAGGATGCAGTGAAATCTGTTTTGAACTGGGAAATCATTATTGGGATACAGCTGATTATGAGGAGGCCATCATTTGGTATTATGCCTGCGTAAACTCCACTCAGCCGATTCTGTTTTTACAGTGTCAAAAAGATGCAATGTATCAGCTGTCGCTTTGCTATATGAAGCTCGGACAGGATGAATTAAGCAGTGAGTATTACAAGCAGTATAAAGAGATGAAGTAGATATCAATAATAAGATAATTAAAAAACACCCCGGTTGGGGTGTTTTTGTGTATATTATGTTATTTCTTTGTTGTACGACCGCTAATCTCTGATGCAACAACAGATTTTCCATATTTATCTGCCGGATAAACCTTAAAATAGTATTTCTTGTTTGCTTTTAATTTTTTCCCTTTGTACTTTTTGATGGTTGCAGTCGTAGCGCTGCCTTTTACCTTTGCCACCTGTCTGTAGGTTCCTTTATAGGAGTCAGACATAGTGATGATGATATTCTTTGCACCACTTATTTTTTTCCATTTCAGTTTCAGCTGATTTTTGGAACGCATAGACACACACAAATTTTTAAGACGTGCTACTGTCTGTGTTTTACTCCAATCAGAATACAGCTTCCCATTCGTCAATTCTACATATTGTCTCGCACGAACATGATAAAAACTTCCGTTACGGTATTTAAAACGGCCAGGAAAACCTCCGGATGTAATCACTATATCACTATGTCCATCGCATTCTACTTCGTATTCTACCCCTTCTGCACCAGAATTTATATATTCTACATTTTTGACACATATACTCATCGGCGAAGAATCAGCGGAGATATCTATTTCATCCACAGGAATAGTTTTCGGTGCTACATTTAAATTATATATATAGCCAAAAGGGGATTTTGCACAAAATCCCGATTCCGATTCCCGAACAGCATATACATAAACTGCATTATCGAAACCTTCTCCCATAGGTACCTGATAAGTCGGCAATGTAGTAGGGTATTCCTGTTTTTTACCATTCACTTTTTGCTCTACAATGTAATAACCGGCGCCAGGCACTTTATCCCATATGATCGTTGCACTTGTATCTGTAGCGCTGACAAATTGTATATTTTGTACCTCTTTTGGAGTCGTTACCAGTTCATATGGTTTACCAAACGTATAAGGACCATCTTCATTTTGCGATGTTCCGATGAACACATAATATGTTCTACCGGGTTCTAAGTCATCAAGCAAATAAATTGGTCCATCTACCTGATACTCAGCAAACCATATGTTCATTTGGGACAGCATATACTTTTTATCACAGATTCTGGTTTTTATTTCTGAACTCATATCTGCAGTTGTACATTCAATAATTTTTACATAGTTTGCTTTGTCATAGATTTGATCAAAATCTACATGATAATGGATATAATCCTGATGAGCTTCCAGTTGTTTGACCAGTCCATCCGATTGATCAGCTGCAAAAACCGTTATACTCATTGCAAATGACATAATCAGTAGAGTTAATACTAATACTATTTTTGATTTTTTCATTTTTCCTCCTCGAATATGGCTCCGATGATTTATCATCGAAGCCCTTCACTGTTTACATATTTTACATGCACTATCCGTGCCCTCTTCATGCAGAAATCAGCTACGCCGATTGGCACACATACCGGCACAGTATATCACAGCAAATGAGTAGTGTCCAGCGCAAAGGAATAGATCACCTTCTCACTAACCTCTTTTCCGGTAATACGACTGCAGGCTTCTTTGTAGAACTCAAGCTGTGAATGGTATCTGTCCTCTAATTCCTGAATCTCCTTTACACGGTCTGTCTTGTAATCAAGAATAATGAGTTTTCCGTCTTCTTCAAAGAATACATCTATGATTCCCTGAATCAAAACAGTCTCATTCTCAGGGAAATCCTCATTTAAGCGATTAGCTGCTACTGACAGTACAAAAGGCTGTTCCTCGTATAAAAGATTTGCCCTGGCCGCTTTCATCATGCGATGCGCTATGTCGGAATACAGGAAAGTTTCAATCTTTGGCATAATAATGAGATCGGCATATTCCTCTGTCAATCTGTACTCACTCACAAAGCTGTTTTTGTCTTCGTCAAGCTCCTTTAAAAGCTTTTCTGACATCTCATTCTTTTCCTCTTTGGAAGCGTTCCCGGCGTCAAAATCACCTAATATATCTGCATACTTTACAAAATCCAAAAGCTCCAGGAATCTATGCATAGCGCTACCTCTGGCCGCACCCTTTGCCTCTTCTTTTTCTTTCATCATGAATTTAGGGAGTGTATGCTCTACCTCTATATCAGTATCAAAAATCGGATGTACTTCTTCCTCTTCCATCGTCTGTTTCTTTATTTCAGATACACTGGTTTTCGTGTAAAGACCCTTCAAATTCTGATGCGGATATTCAAAGCTCATTTGCTCCTTCATTTGCTTCAAAAGCTCTTTCGCTTCTTTGCTGCTGTATGTATCCCAGTCACCGGTCATTTCCAGATACTGCCTGGTTCTGGACATAAAGGAAATCTCTTCCTTTATCTCTTCTTCTCCCAGTTCAGACAGAGAAACCATATTGCATTTCAAATGTACAGAATTGCTCGCACAGGCAATCAGCAGATAATCCAAAAAATTCTTGGCATCGGACAAGTATTTGATAGGTATGCACGGATTGGATTCTAATATGAGTCTGTATTTATCGAGCAGTTCTTCTACCTTAGCAGATACCCCTGTCATAATCAGTTTTTCTCTGGCTCTGGTCATAGCTACATAGAGAACTCGGATTTCCTCTCCATGCTGTTCTATATCGATTTTATTAGCCACCGCTAATTTCTTTACCGTAGTCCCACTGACACGTTTTTTCAAATCTACATAAACAGGCGCAATTCCCAAATCAGAATCTATCAAAACAGAGCCGCTTTTATCCTGTTTATTAAAATCCTTGTCCAGTGCTGCTACGATACAGATTGGGAATTCCAAACCTTTACTTTTATGAATCGTCATAATACGCACCGCATCCATGGCGTCTGAAATAACTCCGGCCTGTCCTTCATCAATCTCATACTTTTTGAGCTGGTCCATGTAGCGGATAAACTGAAACAGCCCCTGCAAAGAGGTCTTCTCAAAATCAATCGTCTTGGTCAAAAACATTTCTACATTGGCTCTTCTTTGCTGTCCCAAAGGAAGCGACAGTACATATTCAATATAATGATAGTCCTGTAAAATCGTTGTGACCAGCTGTGTCATATTACAATGAATCGAAAGTTCTCTGTAGCTGTTTAAACGATTCAAAAACTCCGTAATCTTGGGATGGCATTTGTCCATCTCTTTGGCCTGAATTAAGAGCATCCCTTCATACAGATTCTTCTTTTCCGATTTTATTTTGATTTCAGCCAGCAGTTCATTGCTAAACTCTGCAAATACAGAAGTTAGTACAGAACAAAGTGCTATTTCATCATATGGGTTATTTATGATACGAAGATAATCCATAATCAGGCTGATTTCATTTGAAGCAAAATACCCCTCTTTGGATTCCACGCAAGCCGGAATTCCATTTTCTAACAGGGTATTTTTATAGGTGCTGATAATCTTATCACCGCCTCGAACTAAAATCACAATATCACGATAAGAAGCCTTTCTGACCACCTTGTTTTTCACATCGGTTACCGGGAACTTTCCTACCAGTTCACGTATCTTTGATACGAGAAATCTCGCTTCATTTTCTCTGTTCAAATCTGCCTTTCTGCCTTCTGCCTCGATGCAGTAAAGTTCAGCCTGGTATCTGCCCGGTTCATTTTCTTTCTCTTTAAAATACGGATCTATGTCATATTCAGATGTCCAATCATACTCCGCTCCTAAATAAAGAGAGGCATCCTCATCATACGTAATATTTCCGACTTCTTTTTTCATTACACTGTCAAAAACTGTGTTGCAGGCAGAAAGAACTTCCTGACGACTTCTGAAGTTCTTTTTCAGACTAATCAATACGTTATCCGTATCCTCTGACTGATAGGTATCATATTTATCCATAAAAAGCTCCGGTCTGGCCAGACGGAATTTATAGATACTCTGCTTCATATCACCTACCATGAAGCGGTTGTGATTTCCCTTTGACTGTTTTGCAACAGCTGTCAGAATTGTTTCCTGCACCATATTGGAATCCTGATATTCATCAATCATAACTTCATCAAAGAACTCCTGATATTCCAGTGCCGTCTGAGTATATGCCCCATCTTTATATAATATTTCCAGAGCCTTTAGCTCCACATCTGCAAAGTCCAATATATTCTGTTCTTTTTTCTTTTCATCCAAGGTCTCATAGAAAAGCTCTGCCATTTCAAGGAGTGTCAGACATCTTCTGTCTGCCATGAATAATAAATCCAGCATCTCATCAAAGGACCTGGTTACATATTCATCCTTGATTTTATTAAGAGAAGCCTTGTACTCATCTCGTAGTGCCTTGGCCGCATCCTTTAGGTCCGGATCAATCTTGGGATCTTTCTTGGTACTCAGTCTGCCAAAGCTAAGTCCGTCTGCAGCTTCCTTTAGCTTTTGATAACGTGTTTTAAAATCCTCACTGTCAAAGGCTTTCAAAAGAGCCTTAGCCATATCCAGCTCATTTTGAAACATCTCTGTATATATAAACGGTCCATTTGGATCCAGACTGATTTTAAGCGCTGTCTGAATCAGCTTGGCACTGTCTTCTATCAGGCTTCTAAGGCTGGTCCAGTAAAACTCATACCATTTACTTTTTACGGTTTCTTCGAGTCCTCCGCTCAGCTGCTCTTTACACTCTGCTAACCACTGCATCGGTGCTTCATGCGAGCGACTGGCCTTATATAATCCCAGAATCAGCTTGTGAATCGGTTCATCCTTTCCTACCGGAGAAAAGCTGTCCATAAATTCATCAAAAGCTGTCTTCTTCGGATCTTCATCCGAAAGCTCCTCCATTTTCATGCAAAAGCTTTCCAGAACCTCCTTTACCGTTTCTGCTTCTAACAGACCGATTTCTCCGTTATCTGCCATTCGAAAACCCGGATCCAATCCAATTTCATGGAAGTGATTACGGACCAGATAATTACAAAAACTATCGATGGTGGTAATCATGGCATGATGAATCAAAGCATCCTGCCTTTGAAGATTTTCATCCAGCGGATTTTCTTTCAGCTTTTTCAGAATCGCTTCATGAATTCTCTGTCTCATTTCCGCAGCGGCTGCCTTGGTAAAAGTAACGATTAAGATTCTGTCGATATCTGCAGGATTTTCACTATCACATATTTTAGAGATAATACGCTCTACCAGAACTGCTGTTTTTCCGCTACCGGCTGCAGCAGAAACCAGGATATCCTTTTTTCTTTCATTAACGACCTTTTTCTGATCAATCGTTAAGACCATTCTTAATCGCCTCCCTTGCATCCTCCGATTTCATCTTTGGAAGTTTTTTTACTTCATATCCTTCTATACCCGGATCATATTTACATACCGATTTATAATGACAAAAACTACAGCTGTCCGTTTCGCTGCTGCCAACCTGTACCGGATTGACTGCGATTTTTCCGTCCATAATTTCGTCAACCAGATCCTTGGCTTTCTTTTGCGCATATCGGATGATATTATCCATATCCTGCGGTTCTACTACCTGAGAGTTTGCATCAAAATTTCCCGCCTTGAGTCTCTTCAGACGAATGACTTCACTTTCAATTTCAAAGTCCTCATCAATTCCGTCTATTACTTCAGGAATATTCACCGTCAGGCCCTTCATTCTCATTTCCTTGACAATGGTATCCTCAGGATCTGACTTTGCATCCTTTTCCTTTACAATCGGATTGTTCAGATGATAATACAGCATGGAAGCCGGAATCACCTTTACATCTCCTTCCTCCTTCTGAAGCTTGTCCTGTATCGCTTTTAAATACAACGGAAGCTGCAGTGAAAGACCATAGTAAAGTTCATTTTCATCAAATCCATGTTCTGAGGATTTGTAATCGACTACCATGACATACAGCTTATCCTCGATTGGCAATAAATCTACTCTGTCAATGACACCTGTCATGGTAAACTCATCTTCAATACGAAAATGATGCTCGTAATAGGTCGGTGCAAACTTTCCCTTTCTCTGCTGTTTTTGTATGGTCAACAGACTTCTGAAAAGCACCTTCTCTATCTGCTTTAAGTGATACACATTTCTGGCCAGATCATAGAAAATCACATTGCCATAATCCTGAGATATCACATCTACTGTTTCCGAAATATATTGTCTGATTTCTGCCTCAGACAATTCTGTCAGCTTCTTTTTCTCTTCTCGAAGTTTTAAAAAGATTCGCTCCAAAGCACTGTGATATACATTACCAAAATCAAGATTTGATATTTCATATTCCTTCATTGGCTGAATGCTCAGGCCATACATAAGGAAATGCGCGTAAGCACACTTGGCAAAAGACTCTAATCGGCTGATACTGCCTTTTCCCTCAAACAGAGCCTTGGCCAAGTTTTTATCCAGTCTCTGCTCCTGATAAGTGGTTTTGGCTGCATTCACTATTTTTTGCCCTTGCGTATTTTCCTCATAGAGCTTTGATAAAGCTAAAAGCTGCTTTACATTTTCCTGTTCCTGCTGACTTCCGACAGGTACTTCCAGATTCATATAGCTTCTTAACAAATTGGCAAAGTCAAATAATCCGTCCTCGAGTCCGTCCATTCTCATCAAAGGATTCTGCTCATAAAATGATTCTTTACGCACAGAAAGTTTTGGGAACAATTCCTTGATATCCTGAATCAGATAAGAAGGCAAAATTGCTTTACCGCTTTCATCTATCTGCGAATAACTGATATACAGATAATCCGACGGCTTGGTCATATTCTGATATAAATACAGTCTCTGCTGGAAAATAAGCTGCCTCTGAGTAGGCGCAAGTTCACGACCAATTGAAAGCAAATATTCCCTCTCAAGTTCTGACAAAAAGCCGCTACCGGATCCCTTTTTTGGAATCACTCCGTCATTGACACCCATAAAAAGTAAAACCTTGATTCCTTCCAGTCTGCTTCTTTGAATATCACCGACTACTACCTGGTCAACAGTCTGAGGAATCGAGCCAATACGAATTTCCGAAATACCTGCTTTAAAGATTTCAATAAATTCGCCCAGGCTAACTTCCTCTTCACCCATCAGATCGTAAATCTGATCAAACAGGTCCATAATTGCAGGATAAATCTTCTGATATTCCTTTGCTTTTGACATATCACCCTTTTCTTCAAATTCGGTGCTGCTTTTCTTTAGCTTAGCCTCCAGATTAGAAGTCATACAAAGTTCATAAAGGGCTGTAATATAATCTCTGGCAGTTTTCATTTTACCGAGTATCGGCTTGATCTCTTCCATAAATTTTTCACGAATAAGATTCATATCCTGAGGATTCTCTCCTCTGACAAACATACGCTCATAGCTTTTTTTGCCGCGTATGCCCATTGACTTAACATAGACCTCCAGTCTGTCTGTTTCATCTCTGGTAATATCCGAATATCCGCTTCGGAGAAAGCGGAATACTGTTTCATATGAAAAGTGTCCCTTGATCATTTCAAGTGCGGACACCAAATATTCTGTAAACGGATGACCGGACACACCCATATTCTGATCCATAAAAAACGGAATACCAAATCTGGTAAATTCACGCTGAACCAAATGTCCGTAGCTTTCCAAATCACCGGTTACCACTGCGATATCACTATAACAATAATTGCCTTCTTTTAAGTGCTTTTTAATTTCCAGACAAAGCTTTTGTACCTCATCTGCTTTATTCGCTGCTTCATAGATGCTGATTGCATGAACATCCTTTTCCCAGACTTTTCCCTGATAGCGAAAAAGGTTTTCTTCTAAAAATGCTAAATCTTCTTTATCCCGGTATCTGTATACCGGACGATTGGATAAGAATACCTCATCCTCGATTTCAATTTCTTCTTCATCTGCTATCTTCTTGATCGCATGATAGGTATTCCAGGTAAGCGAAAACAGTTTTTGCTGCTTGTCCGGCCCGAGGATATCATCCCTGTTATCTGCAGACAGTGTCACTACCAGATTGTCACATACCTTCATAAGTTCTCTGATAACCTGATACTGAATCGGTGTAAATCCCGTAAAGCCGTCAAATACGATACAGGAATTCTTCAAACGCTTTGAGCGGGGAATCATTTCACATATTCCTGTTAAGGCCTCTTCTGTCGTAATATAATGCCCCTGCAAATATTCCTCATAGGATTCGAATAAAAGGCGTAAATCCTTTAACTTATAATAAAGACTTCCCTTCTTTTCACAGTCTGCAATCATCTCATCTAATTGTGACAGACCAATCCCATACTGATAGAACTCGCTGATCATGGACTTTACTTCATGCACATAGCTCGGTCTTTTCAGTTTGGACTTTAATACCTCTAATTCCTCCTCCTTTTTCAAGGCTACATTTCGAAGAATCAGATTCTTTCCGGTATCATCCAAAAAGATACGTTCCTGTGTGCCGATCTCATCATTCATGCGATAAATCAGACGCGAAAAGCTCAGCACATCAATATTCATAATTCCGCCGTTTGGATGCATATTGCATAGTTTCTTTTGCGTAGACATCGTAAACTGGTCAGGAACCATGATGATGAACTGTTTGTTAAAGTCAGCCATAGATTTCTGAATTACGTTCTGATACACTAATGTACTTTTTCCACTGCCGCTCGGGCCAAAAATGAATTGAAGTCCCATATTCTCTCCGCTTAAAACAAAAAGTTGCACTACTGCAACTTTTTGATGTCATTTCTTATATGATTGATTTATTCAAATACCTTTTTGATGCTGTCATAGTGAAGGAAGATTCCTTCCTTTGCCAAAGCCTCAATCTCTTCCTTTGTTGCCAGCTTGCAGCCCAGGCATTCTGCCTCCTGCACCTTTACATCATCCAGTGTAAAGTCACCGACAAATCGATAGATATCAACGAAATAGTTGTCTCCTTCACCCGGATTTTCTCTGTGGTAGGTGAACTGATATCCTCCGTCCCAGCCGGTTACATCCAGACCGGTTTCTTCCAGGACCTCTCTTTTAACGGCGTCAATGGAATCCTCTCCTGCCATTGCTGCGCCGCCGGAAACTTCCCACCAGCCGGGAGCCCATGCCTTGGTCATCACTCTCTGTGTGATCAGGAATTTACCATCCTTTGTCATCACTACGCCCAGTACGGTTAAATGATATTCATCATCCTTGAGGGTGAAATCATTTCTTTTCATCACTCTTCCGGTTCTGTTTTTGTCCTTGTCATAAATATCCCAAAGTTCCATTTTTTTCTCCTAAGTTCAAATATTATTTCCCCGGTTTCATATCAATTCCGCGAGATGAATCTGCATTCGAATCGCTGCCAAACTCATAATCCTTGCCAGGTAAGATTGCATTTAATAATACACCGGCAATCGCTGCAATTGCAAGAGCCGTTAATGTGATGGAAGTTCCTCCAACATTAAATGTAAGTCCGTTTGAAAAACCAAGACCGCAAACGAGAATAACTGCTGCGATAATAAGGTTTCTGGATTTTGTAAAATCAACATGATTTTCTACGATGTTACGAACACCGATTGCTGAAATCATTCCGTAAAGCATAAAGCTGACTCCTCCAATGATAGAAGAAGGAAGTGAACTAATCACACCTGCTACCTTTGGGAAGAAGCTGAGTACCAATGCAAATACTGCTGCCAGACGAATGACTCTCGGATCATAAACCTTGGAAAGCTCCAATACACCGGTATTTTCACCATAGGTTGTATTTGCAGGACCACCAAAGAGTGCTGATACACTGGTTGCCAGACCATCACCGATTAAGGTTCTGTGAAGCCCCGGATCCTCAATAAAGTTTTCACCAACGGTAGCTGAAATAGCTGACATATCTCCGATATGCTCCATCATAGTTGCAATCGCAATCGGAGCCATAACCAGGATTGCTGTAATGTTGAATTTACAAAGTATAAAATCCGGTGCTCCTAAAAAAGCTGCCTGACCGGCCGCAGTAAAATCCAGGATTGCACTACCATCCGGATTGCTAAATCCTGCAAAGTGCATAATAAGTGCTGCTGCATAGGAAATCACTACGCCCAGAAGAATCGGAATAATACGAAACATTCCTTTTCCCCAAATATTGAAAATAATAATGGTTCCCAGCGCAATAAAAGCAAGAAGCCAGTTTGTAGAAGCATTGCTTACAGCAGAAGGAGCCAGTGATAAACCGATACAGATAATAATCGGACCGGTTACTGCAGGTGGTAAAAATCTCATAACTCGTCCCACGCCAACCAGCTTGATAATCAGCGCTAATACTAAATAAAGAAGCCCCGCTACTACGATACCGCCGCATGCATACGGAAGTTTTTCTCCCATAGTCATATCTGCGAAAATACCGCTATCCAGACTCGCTACCGTTGCAAATCCTCCCAGGAAAGCAAAAGAAGAACCTAAAAATGCAGGCACTTTAAATTTTGAACAAAGATGGAAAAACAGAGTACCGATTCCGGCAAAGAATAATGTAACCTGAACCGATAAGCCTTCTCCCTCAAAATAAGTATTTACTAAAATCGGAACTAAAATTGTCGCGCCGAACATAGCAAACATATGCTGAAGTCCGAGCAAAAGCATCTTGGGAATACCCAGTTCCCTGGCATCACGAATGCACCCTTTTTCTGTGTCCATAAAATCCTCCTTTTCGTGTCAGATGACACTTTTGTAATTTACTTTACCATCAAATATTCTATCATACCCACTATGCTTTTGCATCTTTTTTTCTTGCTTTTCTCGATAGAAAAAGCTACACTAATTTTGATGGAATCATCAAAACAAAAATGATAATAATGGGAAGGATAAGACATGAAAGAAACCTTATATACAATTCCGTTAACCGATGCTTTTAATGCACAGGATGAATGTCCTTTCTGCTTTGTAGAAAGAGATGTCGAAAGAGATATTTTAGATTTGGTACTGGGTTCAAGCGCTTCTTATATGGAAAGTGATATGCGAGAAGTCACTGACAAGGCAGGCTTTTGCCGTGCTCATTTTAAAAAGATGTTTGATTACGGAAATGCATTGGGAAATGCATGGATTTTAAAGACACATTACATTCAGATGCAGACAGAATTTGCTCAGCAGATGAAGATGTTTGCTCCGGGGAAAGTATCCCTTATGAACAAAATCAAAAAAGCGGATTCTACTGATAACACCCTCAGCAACTGGGTAAAGGAAAAAGAAGAATCCTGCTATATCTGCAATCAGTTTGCAAAGACCTATGACAGATATTTGGATACCTTTTTCTTTATGTATAAAAAAGATGGAGAAATGCAAAAAATGATGGAAAACTCAAAGGGCTTTTGCCTCCATCATTTTGGAGATATTGTTCGCCGTGCTGATTTAGAACTGAACGAAAAACAAAAAGAAGCTTTCTATCCGTTTGTTATGAATCAGATGAAAGAAAACCTGGCCAGACTGGGCGAGGATGTCGCATGGCTGGTAGAAAAATATGATTACCGCAACAAGGACGCTGACTGGAAAAACTCCAAGGATGCTGTTCAAAGAGGTATGCAGAAATTAAGAGGTGGCTATCCAAGTGATCCGCCATATCAGCAGTCTAAGTAATAGTGGCTATCTTCATATTTTTTATATATTATTATTTTTTATTCTATTCTATAGGGGTGAATTGACTTTCCAGCAGCTTGATATAAGCACAGTTTTCTTCATAATACTTATCTGCATCAATCTCTTCACCTCTAAACTGCTCGAGCAGAACACCATCTGCGATAAACAGACACATCTTTAATACCTGAGAAGGATTAATGTCTTCTTTAAAGTTTGAAATATCTGCCTGTGCATAAACAGAAGCAAGGTATGCAGAATGTTCATCCATACTTTCTCTGACGAGAGCTACTACCTCTTCTTCTTTTTCTCTGAATGCCTGTGTTACAAAGATGTTCATGTACGGATATCCACGCATGATTTCCCTTTGTGCTTCCATGATTTTACTCTGAAGCTTAAAGAAGTTTTCTTTTTCCCCTGTCAGAACGCGGGAATATTCCATACGAATATATTTTACGCTGTAATTGTATACAAACTCATATAAGCCCTGTTTGCTTCCAAAGTAATGAAACAATAATCCTTTTGAGATCTCAGCTTTTTTTACAATTTCATCTGTGCTGGCTTTTTTATATCCGTTTTCAGAAAAAATCTGTAAAGCAGCATTGATAAATCTATCCTGTTTTGATTTCTTTAATTCAAAAAATTTCTCGTTCATACTATCTCCTGTTAGCACCGAGGCTTTTCACACTACATTTCTCTATATCCTACCATATTTCTTTTTTAGTTGCAAAGACACTTATTTTTTTTTATAATATTTAGATAAAGGAGGATACTATTTTTATGGTTAATCGTAGTAAAAAAAGACCATTTCCTCTGTTTTTCCTATTATTTACTTTTTGTTTGATATTAGGCATTTCTACCGGTGCAAACGCCCAGACCAAACCCGGTTTGGAAAAACGGTATGGTGCTTTTTTATCAGAAGGCAGTCACAGTTTTGTACAAAATGTAAATAATTTAGAAGATGGTGTAATTATCGGATGCAAAACGAACGATACTAATATAGTAAAGGTAAGCCATCAATCCAATACCTGGTCATATCAGACCATTGGCGCAGGTAATGCCAAAGTAACTGTAAAGGTCAAAAAAGGCAAGAAGGTTTACAAGCTGAATACCATTGTTCATGTAGACGGCAAAGCTCCGTTTCAAAAGATTAAACTGGATGGCTCAACAGTTGCCGGAACCGGCACCCGTGATTTATCAATCATCAGAGCCAAAGGTGCAAATCCTAAAATAGCCTGGAGACTTCGTCCGGGATACAAGCTGATACAGGCAGTCGGACAAAACACCGGAAAAACAGTTCTGAAAAACGGAAAGAAAATCAAATTAAGAAATGGTTTGAATTCTTATCTCCACTTCTATTTAGAGGATAAGCAGCATACCAAATATATGTATGTTTTAAAAGTGGTCTATTAAAATCAAAAACTCATAGGGGGACTTAGTTATGGCAAAAAAATTTGGTAAATTATTATTAGCCGGCGTAGGAGTTGCAGCTATTTGTGCAGGTACTTTCTACTGCCTCAGAAAAATGGATGAAGATCGTTTTGATGATGACGATTTCGATGATGACTATGATTTATTCGAGGATGAAGACTTTGAAGTAATCAACAAACAGCGTAATTACGTTTCATTAAATCCTCTTTCAGCAGAAAACAAAGCAAAAGTAGAAGAAGCTATGAAGGAAGCCAAAGAAAAAGTGGTTGAATTCAAGGCAAAGGCTGAAAAGAAAGCGGAAGAAATCAAAGAAGGCATCAAAGAAGAAGCTGAAGAAGTAAAAGAAACTGCAGAAGAAATCAAAGAAGAAGTAAAGGAAGAATTCCTGGATGATGAACCGTTTGATGAAGCAGATGAAAAATCAGTAGATGAAACAATCGAAGAATTCTTTGATGAAGAAGACGAATAAAAGTGCTTATAAATAAAAAGAAACAGCCTAATTGGCTGTTTCTTTTTATTATACATCATTTCTCATAATTGTCTGTCTGACCTGAGACACGGAAAGATGATTCTCTTTGGCTATCTTTGCCATATCTTCAAATTCATACTTTTCTCTCACGATTCCATAGCCTTCAGAAATCTTTTTTCTCACCGGGCCATATTCTGTCTCGACGGTTTCCATACGTCTATTAAGTCCATATCGCTTACAGGTATATTCTCTGACACCCAATGTAGTCGTATGCTTTAGTATCAGTTCAATGAACTCCTTTTTTCTCCGGGAAGGACACATACAGGTGAACAATAATCCCGGTCTGTTCTTTTTCATATAGATATTGGTGGTATAAACATCCAGAGCGCCTTCTTCCATAAGCAAACTGCTGACATATCCGACATCCTCAGGTGTGATATCATCCAGATTGCATACAAGTTCTGAAATTTCATCCATAACCTGTACATCCTCTTCTCCTAAAACCACACGAACGCAGTTTGCAACAGGGAAATCCTTTTTACCCATACCATAACCAATCTTGTTTACACTCATCATCGGTTGTTTTTCAAAATCAGTGACAAAATGCTTTAAAAGTGCGGCTCCTGTCGGAGTACAAAGCTCTCCTTTTATCTCTCCGCTGTAGGTCGGGACATTTTGCAAAATATGCATGGTTGCCGGTGCCGGAACCGGTAAGATTCCATGTGCACAGCGCACCATTCCGGAGCCTACATGAACCGGAGATGCTACGATCTTCTCCGGATTTAATTCATGCATAAGCAGACATACACCTACCACATCTACGACCGCATCCAGGCTTCCGACTTCATGGAAATGAATCTGATCCACCGGCTTTCCGTGTGCCTTGCTTTCTGCATCTGCAATCAATCCATACACTGCTATCGCATCCTCTTTAACCTTTTGAGGAATATCCATTTTTTCAATCATATCCTGAATATCTGCCATAGAGGTATGGTGATGTCCGTGGCTGTGGTCATGATGATGTTCGTGATCATGGTCATGATTGTGGTTATGATCATGATGATGGTCATGGTCGTGTTCATGATGATGCTCGTCATGGTCATGGTCGTGATGATGATCATGATGTTCGTCATGCTCATGGTGGTGGTCATGGCTGTGATTGTGGTCATGGCTGTGATTGTGGTCATGACTTTCCTCTTCCTCACCATAGATTTTAATCTCCATACCGGTACCCATGATACCGCATTTTTGCGCCTGATTGGCAGCTACAGTGACACCTTCAAGGCCCAGCTGATTCATTTTACAAAGAAAGGCTTCCCGGTTGTCACTCAATTCTAAAAGAGCAGCCATCAGCATATCTCCGGCAGCTCCCATATAACAATCTATAAATAATGTTTTCATATTGTGCGTCAATTCCTCCTATTTATGGTTAATCAGACTGGCTGTATATCCTGCACCAAATCCGTTGTCAATATTCACAACAGATACACCGCTTGCACAGCTGTTGAGCATGGATAAAAGTGCAGACAAACCACCAAAAGAGGCTCCGTATCCTACACTGGTCGGAACTGCAATCACCGGACAATCTGCCAGTCCTGCTATAACACTGGCAAGTGCACCTTCCATACCTGCTATCGCAATTATAACCTTTGCATCCATAATCTCATCTATATGAGACAGCAATCTATGAAGTCCTGCGACACCCACATCATACAGTCGAACCACTTCATTTCCGAGCATTTCCGCGGTAAGAGCTGCTTCCTCTGCTACCGGCATATCACTGGTACCGCCTGTCGCCACTACAATTTTACCCAGTCCGTTTGCTTCCGGCTTATCTCCTACAATTCCTATCCCGGACATTTCATCATAGGTAAAGACTAACCTTTCGCCAAGCTTTTGTGCCTTTTCCTTTGAAAGTCTGGTAATCAGAATTCTCTTTTCCTGATTCTTTTGCATAGACTCTACGATTTTTGCTATTTGCTCTTCGGTCTTCCCTGCACCGTAAATTACTTCGCAAACGCCCTGACGTATTCCTCTGTGATGATCGATTTTCGCAAATCCCAAATCCTCATAAGGCTCTTTTTTTATATTCAGCAGAGCATCTTTTACAGATACCTCACCCTTTGCCACCTTATCAAGAAGACTTTCCAATTCAAACTGTTCCATATTATTCCTCTGCTTATTATCACGATTATTTATACTCTTTTTTATACTACCCTATTTTTTATCCACGCCTTCATTCAGGCTTCCGCTTCGAAAGCCCTGCAAATCCAGGGTAACATAGGAAAACCCAATTTCCTTTAATCTCTTTGTGACCTTCTCATAAAAACCATCCTTCATCAGCTTTTCAATTTCTGAAGGAAGGAGTTCTATTCTGGCCAGATTATGATGAGATCTGACTCGCAGCTGAGAAAAGCCCTGTTCAAACAAATAACTTTCAGCCTGCTCCACCATTTCCAGCTTTTCCAGTGTAATCTCCTCACCATACGGAATGCGTGAGGCCAGACAGGCTAGCGATGGCATATTCGCACTCTCCAATCCTCTTTTGGCAGAAAGCGAGCGAATCTGTGCCTTGGTCAGACCGGCCTGTTGCATCGGGCTCAAGATATTCAGTTCTCTAAGAGCCTTCATTCCAGGTCTGTAATCTGACAAATCATCATAATTTGAGCCTTCTATTACATATTCAAAGCCATGCTCCTGAGCTTCTCTGACAATCGCCTGAAAAAGCATCTTTTTACAATGATAGCATCTGTCCTTTGGATTTTCTCTAAACTCCTTTAGAGAAAGCGGATCTGCCTGGATGACCGATAACGGTATTTGCTTCTGTTTACAAAATGCTACCGCCTTATCCTTTTCGTCCTGCGCCATACAGGCAGAACTGATACTGATTGCCAGCACTCGTCCCGGCAGTATTTCGTTAGCTATGTCTAACAAAAATGTAGAATCCACACCTGCCGAAAAAGCGACTGCCACCTTATTCAGTTCTTTCAATTTTTCAACTAATTTATCGTATGCTTCCAATTGTTTTTTCCTATTCATTCACATACCCAAAGCCCAGAATAGAGAACTGCTTTTGCTCATCTCCTGCTTTCATGGCAATTTCAACGGTATGTTTCTTTACTTCCTGTTCACGTAGTACAATTACTGCATTTGGATGTGTCCATCCGATATCATGCGGATTGTAGCAAAGCATCTCTTTTCCGTCAACTTTTACCACCGCACTGCCTACTGCATTATCTGCAGAGTCCTTGGCCACCAGCATTAATATCCTGCAGTCAATCTCAAAACGCAGTGGTTCGTTTGATGCTCCGATATGCATCCAGTTATCCGGAAAGGTCGGAGTTGCCAGAGCGTCCTTGTCCAGCTCAACATTCTGAAGTTCTGTATCGGTATCGGTAAAGGAACCCTCCTCAACCCTGATATCCGGATTGGTATATTTTCGGTCAAAATATTTTACCTTTTCAAAATCACCACTCATGGCAATTGGCGGATTCACTAAATCCTTTTTTTCTGCCATATCGGCTGCCTTTTCAAAATATCTTTTCAGGCAATCTGCCATGAGAGTATGTCCGATATTGGAAGGATGATACATATCATAAAAGAACTGTCTCTTGGTAACAACACGTCCTTTCTCTTTTTCCAGTGCAAACTGCCCTGTCACAGCGTCCATGATACTGATCATCGGAACCTGGTATTTTTCTCCGATTGGAATCAGGCGATCCTGCAGATTCCAGTCAAAGGCAAATACGGAGAATAATAAAATGACTGCCGGCTGATTTTCACTGTTCCAAATCTTTCGCATCAATCCTTCATAGCATTCTCCCTTGGTTTCATCGCCCTCATCATTTACCGCGAATTCGATGATAACGATATCCGGTGTTCTCTTTCCAAACTGAAGAACATCCTTTTCATAACGAACCACGCCAAGTTCTGAAGGTGTGCCCCCGATACCCGCCTTGATGAAATGGATGTGATCCATGTTTTCACCGCCAAATAAGTCGGCGAAGGCTTCATAGCCCAGTCTGGCATAACAGTTATGGGCAATCGGAACCGCACCGGCTCCCTGTCTAATAGAACCACCAATAAACGCTACTGTCACATCCTCGCCGTTTTTTGCTTTATTGATTGCTTTTAAAATTCTCTCATTGTTTCCCATGCTGACAATGGACTGATCCAGCAATGCGCTATATGCAGCAGAAGTTACATCTACCTGTTCATCCTCTTCCAGCTCCGGTACGTCATACTCATCCTTTACATAGACTGTTACCGTCACATCTGCGAGCTCTAATCCATCCGGGAATTCAATTTCAAACTGTCCGATGATATTATCATCCTCTGACCACTTTACTTCGTCAAACGGAATCATGACTTCGACTCCGTTGGCAGTTACATCACAGTACACATGAGAACCTGAATTGTATACATCCTGATGTCCGTACATAATCAGTCCAAACTGAAACTTTGCACTCGTATCTGCTGCCGTAATAGAAATACCCAGAGCAGTGACCATATCTTCAATGCCCTTTGCGGTCTCCAGATTCTTTAGAATGCGCTCATCTTTTACGCCTCCGGTAATCTGAGTCGCACTGATGATTCTGCCGTCATTCAGATAAATTTCCATGGTTCTTCTGCCACTGTTTCGAAGTACCGGCTGAATCTTTAAATCCTTGTATAATAAATATCCTTTTCCCTTTTTTGTCGGATCCTTTGGAGCCACAATACCTAAACTCATGTTCTTTTCTCCTTTATTATTTCTTGTCAATCGTGACAAATCGTGACCTTGTCAAGCCCTTATTCTTATCTGTCTCTCGGTTCCAGTTCTCTGTCATATTTAAATGTAATCTGAGATAAATCAAGTCCGTTTCGAGATACAAACAATCTCATGACTGCAAATCTGGAATAAAGAATTGCTTCACATTCCAATGAGATTTCTTTACCTTCACTGCCATGGAAGGTAAATACATGAAGCGGGAAGCCATTAAAGAACAGAGTACACGGAAGCTGTGCCAGTTCTCCCAGGTCTGACTTTCCGGTTAATGTCACTTTATAAATACCCGGCTTTTTGACATCCATAGCCAGGATGTAACTGGTATCCTTTTTAGATGGCGGATCCAAAAGTGAAACCTCTCTGCAACCATCCAGCACCATGAATTCCACATCACTGGTATCCACATCTGTTGCATCCTTTGGTCGGTTGATGATTTCTACCTCATCATTTATCTTCATAAGTCTCGCCATAGCCTGTGAATTCATAGCTACCTCACAGACATTTTTAGCTCCTCTTTGAAGCTCCGCTCTGGTCAGTCTGCCGTCCTGTAGTGCCTCCATGGTATTGTCCCCGGAATCATTCTTTTCTCCGTTCGGGCAGCACATATATAAATCATTTTGAGCGCGTACCATGGCAGCAAAATTGATGAAATCCGGATCTTTTCCGCGTTCACTGATTTTTGCCCACCAGTCGGTCATAACGACGCCCTTAAAGCCCCACTGCTTTCTCAAAATCGTAGTAGTTAAATCATATATACCGGCAGTCCACAAACCATTTACACTGCCATAGGTAGTCATTACGGTATATGCTTTTGCTTCCTTGACAGCCATTTCAAAGCCTTTTAGATAAATCTCTCTCAACGCTCTTTCTGAGATAACAGAATCTGTGAAATGACGCTTCTTTTCCTGATTGTTTCCGCAGAAATGCTTGATGGTTCCTGTCACTCCATACTTGTGCAGACCACGAATCATAGCCACTGCCATGACACCTGTCATATACGGATCCTCTGAAAAATATTCAAAGTTTCGTCCGTTCAGAGGATGTCTGTGAATATTCATACCAGGTCCCAGCAAACACTCTACCTTGTTGGCAATCATTTCCATACCGGTAAATTCGTACAGCTGTGTCACGATTTCCGGGTTAAAGGTAGAAGCAATCAAAGTACCGTTTGGCAATGAAAAGGCCTTGGTACCACAGTCAAGACGCATACCCGACGGACCATCATCACAGCACACCGCCGGAACACCTTTTTGAACCAATGCAGCTGATACTCCGCCAAAGGCAGAAGCAGTTCCCGGCGTTACTCTGGCACTTCCCATACCTTCGCCTCGAACCAGCGAACACAGTTCTTCGTCGCTTAGCTGAGCAACAAACTCATCCATTGTTGCCTTTTTATGATATACATCAGAAAGCTTGATTCCCATATCTTTCGTCACAGGGATCTCAGCCGGTAGTCTCTGCGCTCTTCTTTTATCCATATCAAAATTAGCTGTCGCTACTTTTTCCATGGTTAATTTGAGACTTCCGTCTTCCTGCTCAGAAGGCTTCATCACCTCAAAATCGAGTACAGGTGCCAATGCTTCTTCCAGCTGCTCCAGTACCAGATTCTCTTCTATCGTAAAATCAAATACACTCTTGGCAAGTGATACATCCGTTCCTACGCAGATTTCATATTTTCCTTTTTCCAGTAACCAGCAGGATTTGTTGCCGGTAACTCCGCTATCATCATAGGAAGCCATTTTATCAAAGGAAATAGTCAGCTCTACATCTTCCTTTTCACCCGGCCCGAGTATTCCGGTCTTGGCAAAGCCAACTAAATTTTTCACCGGTTTTCCGAGCATTCCCTGAGGTGGATTGACATAGACCTGTACGACCTCTTTTCCGGCCATAGCACCGGTATTTGTTACCTGAACTGACAGGTTTACCTCCCGGCGGTCCATAGTCAGGTTTGCAGCAGTTACCTTTACATCAAAATCGGTATAGGATAATCCAAAACCAAACGGAAATCTGACTTTGTCCCTGGCAAAGGTTTCAAAATATCGATAGCCGACATAGACATCCTCCTGATAGAAGTTTCGTACTTCACTGCCAAAGTTTTTATCCGAAGGGTAATCCTGAATCTCATATGCGATGGTATCGACGAGCTTTCCGCTCGGACTAACGAGGCCTGTTAACACATCCGCCGTTCCGCTTCCTCCTGTCATACCGCCCTGCCATACATACATTACAGCATCCGGATTATAGCTATCCATAAAGCTCATATCCATAATGCCACCGACATTCAAAAGGACAACCATTTGATCAAAGGCTTTACGTACCTTTTCAAGCATTTCATTTTCTAAATCCGTAAATAAATAAGACCCTTGTGTAAGAGTCACATCCTGATCCTCTCCGGCAGTTCTTCCGATGATGACAATTGCCACATCACTGTCTTTTGCAGCCTTTTGTACCACCTCATCACTAAGGGGCATTTCCTTTTGAGACCATGGTTCTGTTCCCCAGCCCATCCCCTCTTCAAAAGGGTTTTCTTTTTCCCATTCTGTATAAATATCTATCAGTTCTTCATTTAAAAGAACCCTGTTACTTTCTTTTAATCCATCCACAATTCCGGTCACACTGGTCACATTAACCATACCACCGGAACCTGTTCCGCTTTTGTAATAATGAGACTGAATTCGTCCAAAAACAGACACCCTGCTCCCCTCTTTTAACGGAAGCACAGACTTGTCGTTTTTTAACAGAACACATCCCTCTGCCACTACTTCTCTCGCCTTTTGTAAATATACGTTCCAATCAAGTATTAACTTATTTCCCATACGATTTTCCTTCCCATTTTTGCGTCGACTGTTTTACAATCGAGGCCATTCACTGTTTTCATATATTACTTGACACTACCTTTTCTATACAATAAATTACAAAAAGCTTTCTTATCCTATAAAAAAGCTGCAACTCGATTATAAAGTTTCACCTAGGTAAAATCAAGAAAATTTAAGTGAAAAGAATGTGTCCAATTCTAAAAGTTTTGTAAAATGTCCAAATACCAAAGAGCCTGTTCTCTCAGGTCTTCTTTTACAAATCCGCTGACTTTTTCGCAGGTCGGAACAAAGAATGCTGTATCCTCATCCTTGTTTGACAAATTCCAGATACAATAGCTGGTCTGGCACTCATTAAAGAGTTTGATCCAGATATTTCCCTGTTCTTTGTTGATATTGTTGTCACCGCTGGCATCTGTAATACCAAACTCACTACAGAAAATAGGAAGTCCCTTGTCATAGTATTCCTTGAACAGATTTCTCAGTTCTTCTCTGTGTGTATCTGCATAAAAGTGAATGACATACATAACATTTTCCGAACGACTAACCGGATTTGCATAGGCTTCGTCTACTCTCTGAGACCATACCGGTGTACCTACTAAAATGATACTGTCTTTATCATTTTTTCGAATAATTTCAATCATTTCATCTGCATAAGTCTTTACATCTGCCCAGGTTGCTTCTACATTCGGCTCGTTGCAAAGCTCATAAATCACATTGTCATAATCTGCATATTTTTTTGACATTTCTTCCCAGAAAACTCTCGCCTGATCCACATGCATCAGCGGATTGGAATCACTCAGGATATGCCAGTCGATAATGACATACAACCCCAGCTCCTTTGCATATTCCACGCCGTCAAAAATAACCTTTTTGATGCGTTCTCTGTTGGCATCATCACCCACACAATATCCGTCCTTTTCTGCGGTATACATTGCCAGACGAACGACATCCACCTTCCATTCATCACGCATTTGAAGGAACATTTCCCTATTGATAAACTGCGGAAATTCCGGAATCGAATGTGAACTGATTCCGCGAAGCTGTACAATCTCGCCCTTTGCATCCACGAGATTTCTGCCTTTGACTGCTAATTTTTGATACTTTTCTACCGGTGTCACACCACTCATATTCTTTTACCTCATTTTTTTCATGGTAGTTTTTATAGTTCTAATTTCGTGAAAAAGGATTCCGAAAAATTTCCGGAATCCCTTATATACGCTTTCCATTTATTATCCGACAATTAGTAAATCTGGAACATATTTAATTCGCCGGTTAATTCATCAGAAACACCGTAAAGTTTAACGGTAGCTTCCTTGATTTCACTAATGGTTGCAGCCAGTTCTTCTGCTGAAGCTGCTGTTTCCTGAGTAGAAGCTGCGTTCTGTTCTGCAATAGCTGATAAGCTTTCAACAGAACCCATAACTGTATTCTTTGCACCTGCCAATACTTCTGTACTGCCGGCAATGGTTTCTACGCCGTCTATTGTAACTAAAAGACCCTGATTTACATTGTCAAATGCTCTCTTGGTAGCCTGAACCTTGTCAGCCTGTAATCCGATAATTGCATCTACTGTATTCATAGTCTTAACAGCCTGTTCTGACTCTTCCAAAAGGTTTTTGATAATTGCTTCAATGGTCTTTGCAGACTGATTTGACTGTTCAGCCAGGTTTTTAATCTGCTCTGCAACAACGGCAAAACCTCTACCGCTTTCACCGGCTCTGGCTGCTTCAATACTGGCATTTAATGCTAAAAGGTTTGTTTCATTTGCAATAGAAGCAATCAGCTCAGTGGCTTTATGAATTTCCTGTGCGGATTCATTGGTTGTATTTGTCTGCTGATAAATAACAGCAATCTGTGCTTTTACCTTTTCTGAAATACCCTCAAGGTCTTCTACGCTTTCTACACCGGCCTGACCGGCTCTCTTCATCGCATCTGCATTGTTCATAAGATTCTGAACTGCTGCCGATGTCTGTTCAATTCCGTCACCAATCTGAAGAATCGCTTCTGATACATTCTGAGTTTCAGATGCCTGAAGTGTCGCTCCGTTTGCCATATCTGACATAGAACGTGCTACATCATCACTGGCATTGCTGGTCTGATTTGCCATTTTTTCAAGCTTCTCAGAAGCATTTACAATCACATCAGAGGTCGTTCCAACTTTAGCAATCAACTTGGCGAGCGACTTAATGACTTCATCTGTATGTCTGGCAAGATTTCCCATTTCATCGAGTCTCTTCATATCCTTGCTCGGAATAGCTGCTGTTAAATTTCCTGTAGCTGCGCTGTCCAAAACGGCGATGGTTCTGTTTAATGAATTTACGATTTCCCATGCTGTCAATCTAACCGCAACCGCTGTACCGACAATCAACACGATGACTACCGGAACCATCTTTCCATTCAGTTTTGCCAATACTTCTTTTGGTATGTCACCCTTAAGTCCAATCATACAAAAGAATGCAACTGCAAGTACAGCTATCAGCATTGGTATCATGGCTAATAACATGATTTTTGTTTTCAGTGTAAAAAAGTTCCTTTTTTTTGCTTCGTTTTCCATAACACTACACCTCTGACCCTCATTTTTTGTAATTTTGCATAATCATTTCATCTTTTTTGTTTCATAATTGTAACATATTCACATGAGATTGAAAAGCAATTTTTCGCAGAAAAATAGAATAAATTGACTTTTCCTTTAGCACTCTGGTAGGACAAGATTGCATAAACACTAAATGTAGTATAAGATAGTTAGAAATGCGTCTATACGACCTGGCTTGGCAGGATTTATACCATGAATCCTCGAGGCAATGGGTAGTATAAGGAAAACTATGGAGAATTACAAATGAAACTCAAAAATGCATGTCAAATGGCATTAGCCGCTCTGGTATGGGGAATCGCCTTTGTAGCGCAAAGCTCGGCAAGTGATGTAGTCGGTCCCTTTACATTTGGAATGATTCGATGCATTCTGGGAGCTTTGGCGCTGATGCCGCTCATTTATATAAAGAATAAAACGGACAAAACTGTACTGGACAGTCTGAAAAAAACAGAAAACCAAAAGCTTCCTATCGGACTCATTGGAGGTATCGCCTGCGGACTTTTCTTATTTTTAGGAGCCAATCTGCAACAGTTCGGTATTGCCTATACTACCGTCGGTAAGTCAGGCTTTATCACTGCCTTATATATCATTTTTGTACCGATTGCTTCGGCACTGTTTTTTCATAAAAGGATGTCTCTTCCGGTTGTCCTTAGTGCAGTCCTCGGACTATTGGGGTTATATCTTCTTTGTATAAAGGAAGGCTTTTCCATTGGTATCGGTGATTTACTGACTCTTTTTTGTGCCTTTGCCTTTACGGCTCATATTCTGGTGATTGATCACTACACCACTCGGGTAGATGGTGTTCTCTTATCCTGTCTTCAGTTTTTGGTTATGGCGATGATTTGTATCCCGTTTTGTTTCCTTTTAGAACATCCTACCCTCTCTCAGATCTGGCAGGCAAAAATACCGATTTTATATTCCGGTGTGATTAGCTGCGGCGTAGGATATACCTTGCAAATCGTGGGACAGAAGGATATGAACCCGACCATTTCCTCACTGATTTTAAGTTTAGAATCCGTTTTTAGCGCCCTGGCCGGTTGGATTATATTAAAGCAAAGCTTATCCGGCCGCGAGCTTTTAGGATGTCTGATTATGTTCAGCGCTATCGTACTGGCAAATACCGGAGATTACTTATCGCAGCTAATGAAAAATCGAAAATAGAACGCGATATATAATAAGAAAACAGGCTGAATAACAGCCTGTTTTTATTTTCTATATTAAACCACTTTATTTCGACCCGTTTCCTTGGCCGTATACAGATTCTCATCTGCGATTTTTACAATATCATCATAAGATTTACCGCGAATGCTTCCGTTGACACCCACGGAAAGCGTGATATTGAAATGCTGATCATTGTAATTAAAATCATATGCTCTGATTTCATCCAGTATCTCATCAATAAATTCTCTGGCTACATCCTCCGGTCTGTCAAAGATCAGCAAAAATTCCTCTCCGCCCCATCTGGCAGCAATTCCGCAGTCTTTCATGTGCTCTTTAAAAATATTAGCTACCGTAACCAAAACCAGGTCACCGCAGTCATGTCCGTATTTATCATTAATCTTTTTAAAGAAGTCGATATCGCCGAGTGCTACCGTAACAATATCTTCTTTGCTTCTTCTGCATCTTTCCATCTGCTTCATCAGATAATTGCTGCAGGCTCTACGATTGTAAAGACCTGTCAGAGGATCTCTGACAATCATGTTTTCCAGTTCTTTTCCGACCTGCGCAGAATGTCTGCCGAGCTCACCGATTTCATCCTCTCGTTTGACAACCGCCGTTTCAATCTTGGCATCAAACTCACCGTTTGCGAGCTGACTCATATAGCTCATGACAGCTTTCAGGCTGTCTACCATACCTTTACTTAATACAAAACAGATAGAAATTACGATAATCAATACAACCGCTGCTGCCAGCAGTGCCTTGACTATAATATTCATAAAAGTATCCTGAATCGCAGCATAGGTTTGTCCTGCAAAAGCCATTCCGACAACAGAACCATCTGAATTTTTAATCGGCAGATAGTATGCAAAATATCTCGTGCCGTTAATCATCTGCTGCTTTGAAAAATAATCTTTTTCCTGCTCTAACACCCAGTAAGCAGCCTGATCATCAATCTTGGTATTGATCAGTCTCTGGCCGTTTGCGTCCTGAATGGTAGTTGCCACGCGATCTTCTCCGTAAAAAAGAGAAAGCTCCATATGATAAGATTCCTTGAGCGCATCAATAATCTGATAATCTCCGGAGATCACCCTCTCTCCCTTGGTTACCACTCCGCCGTTTTCCTGATAATCTCCCGGCGCAATCAAAGAGTAAGTATTATATAAAGAATGAGCTGCAACCGAGAGACTTTTTTGAATCTCTACGGTCATTCCGTTAATCATGGCACTGATAGATATGTATAATACCAAAACGCCCAGTACCAGTGACGGAATCAACGCACTTCTTAATAACATGCTGCGTATACTTCGTTTTTTTGCTTTTTCCTGCATATTTTTATCCTTTAATTTTTTGCACAATCAATGATATGCTACGAATATACATTCCTTGAAAGAATCTATCCTATTCATAGTATCAATATTGACATTTCACCTTGTACTTCCTATAATTTCCTAGGTTACTTTTAGAATACCATATTTATGAAAATTTGTCTTAAATAAAGTGAGATTATCTATGAATATTTCAATTATTATTCAGCAGCTCATCATATTGTTTTGCATTATGCTGCTGGGATACATTTTATACAAAGTAAAAATCATGACCGACGAGTTTAACAAACAGCTTACCAAGCTTTTGTTAAATGTCACCACTCCGGCACTCGTACTCAATTCAGTCCTCGATGATCAGGCTACACTCCCTATGAAAACCTTTGTCACCACCTTTGTTGTGGCAACCCTGGTTTATCTTTTACTGCCTGTTCTTTCCAAAGGTGTGACCTTTTTATTGCGTGCTCCGAAATCACAGCGCGGAATTTATGACTTTGCCAGCACCTACGGAAATGTCGGCTTTATGGGGTATCCCCTGATTGCTGCCATTTTAGGTCCAAACGGACTGTTGCTGACTGCAGTCTTTAATATATTATTCAATCTGTCGGTTTATTCCATTGGTGTCTTGGTTATCTCCAAAGGCACTGACAAAAAACAGGATATTTCGTTAAAAACATTTTTGTCACCCGGCATCCTGATGTCAGTCGTTTCTATTTTTGTTTATATTTTTCATATTCACCTGCCGCAGACTCTGTGCAGTGTGATCAGCAGCGTCGGTTCTGTTACCTCACCGCTTGCTATGCTGTTAATCGGTGCTACGCTTGCTTCCATGCCGGCACCGGAAATGCTAAATGAAAAAAGAACCTATGTATTCCTTCTCATCAGACAACTTTTGGTTCCGATGGCCCTATATCCGCTGCTGAAGCTTTGCATTCAGGATACGCTTTTATTAACCGTAACCTTTATCATGATCAGCATGCCGGTAGGAAATACTTCAGTTCTTTTTGCTACAAACTATGACCTGGATAAAGGTCTGGCTGCAAAATGTGTATTTATCACCACGTTATTTAGCGTGGTAACCATTCCGCTTTTATGCTTTTTATGCCTTGGAAATTGATTCCACGAGTTCTTCTAAAAATACCCAGCGCTCCATTTTGTCAGATAACTGCAAAGTGAGCGCTTCTTTTTTTTGCGTCAGCTCATTCAGCTTGACAAAATCTCTGGAAGCTTTGATAATTTCAGCTTCTGTCTGCTCAATCTCTTCTTCCAGCCTCGCGATATCCTCTTCAATCGTATCGTATTCTTTTTGTTCCTTAAAAGTCAGCTTTCGTGCATGACTTGGCTTTCTTTGTTCACTGCTTTCGGATTCTTGGGCATTCGTACTGGAAATGTCACTATTGTTACCCTTTGCTGACCCGCCGGATGCATCACCGAAAGACTCTCCCATATCCATATATCGCTTGGTCTGATAGTCCGTAAATCCGCCTTCATACTGCGCGATATATCCGCCTTCTTCAAAAGCAAATATGCGATGGATGCAGCGGTCCAAAAAGTATCTGTCATGGCTGACCGCAATCACAATACCGTCAAACTGATCCAGATATGCCTCCAAAATAGTCAGGGTATCAATATCCAAATCATTGGTCGGTTCATCCAGTATCAATACATTCGGAGATTCCATCAGGATACGAAGAAGCTGGAGTCTGCGTTTTTGTCCTCCGGATAACTTACCGATCAGACTATACTGCTGCTCACTGTCAAACAGAAAGCGTTCGCACATTTTAGAGGCTGACATCTTTCCGTCTACCGTATCCACAAATTCTGCTGTCTGCTTGATAAAATCAATCACTCTCAAATCCGGATCCATATAGGAAAGACCGGTCTGCTTCATAGTACCGATTTCCTGAGAATAATATCCCACCTTGATGGTCTGTCCGATGACGATAGTTCCGCTGTCAGGATAAACCAGCGCCTCTTCACAAAGGAGTGTATCCTTGCTCGCAGCGGTTGCTATCATTTTCATAAGCGTAGTTTTTCCGCAGCCGTTTCTTCCTACAAAGCCGACTCTGTCATGCTTTAAAAAGGTATATGTAAAATCTTTTAGTAAAACCTTGTCCCCATACGCTTTGCAAATTCCTTCGAGCTCAACGGTGGTCTTACCCATACGGCTGGACAGACTGGAGAGCATGAGCTGTTCTTCCAAAGCCATTGGCTTAATATCCTTTAGCTGTTCAAATCTCTGAAGTCTGGCCTTTTGCTTGGTGGTTCTGGCTCTGGCGCCTCTTTGTACCCACTTTAGCTCATTACGCAAAAGCGACTTTCTCTTTCTGTCGGCTGCTGCCATACTTTCCAGTCTTTCTGCTTTTCTTTCCAAAAAGCCGGAATAGTTTTCCTGATAAGAATAGGTATTGCCGTGATCAATTTCTACAATACGATTCACGACACTGTCCAAAAAATATCTGTCATGTGTGATTAGTACCAGAGTCTTCTTGAAAGAAACCAGGTATTCCTCGAGCCATTCTGACATCTCTCCGTCCAAATGGTTGGTCGGTTCGTCAAGGAGCAAAATATCACTCTCCAAAAGCAGTGCTGCTACGAGCGCAACCTTCTTTTTTTGTCCGCCGGAAAGATTTTCTACCGGCATATCAAAGTCAAAGATTCCGAGCTTTGTCAGCATGGATTTTGCCTGTGCCTGTATTTTGGCATCTGCCTCTTTTTGCTTTTGCACCAAAGAGTAAGCCGCCTCTAACACAGTTTGGTTTTCTTCAAACTCAGGATGCTGTGTCAGCATGGCAACAGTTTTGTTGGCTGCCATAATCACCTGTCCGTCATCCGGCTCTTCCACTCTGGCCAGGATACGAAGCAGCGTTGATTTCCCGCAGCCGTTCTGACCGATAATGCCGACCTTTTCTCCCTCTTCCAAATAAAAGGAAGCATCCGCTAACACTTTTTTACCTGTATAATTTTTTGTAATATGATCTAAAGTTACTATATTCATGATTAAACATACCTGCTGATATTGATATTTAAATTACCCTTTTTCGTTTCCTGAGAAACGCCGTCAAATATAAACTTTCCATATCCTCTGACGGAAATGACATCCCCCTGCTTTAAGACAGCACTGTTATTTTCCATCAGTCTGCCGTTTGCAAAAATCTTTTTTTGCCTAAATAAAAGGATGCTGTCGTTTCTGGACAAATGATATATTTTTGCAATTACGAGATCCATTCGAACAGAAGATACGATAAGACGCTCCGAAGCCAGAGTCGGAAGTACCGCCTGCGGAAACGTATCCAAAATATCGCATTTTACATTTGTGTGTCTTACCTTGTCTAAATGCTCGGTGATATACTCTGCTACCTTTTCGTGACAAAACAAATAGGCCGTTTTTTCTTTGATCTGAATATCACCCATGGTATCTCTTTCAATTCCGAGATTCATCAAAGACCCCAGATAATCTCTGTGCGACAGATTCTCTGCGTATTTTAATAGTCTGGGACTAATCTGTATACAGACGATCGGGAATGGTTCTTCGTACCCTAAATCGTCGCTGTTTCCAAAGCGTACCATCTGTCTGTCACAGCCCTCCACGCCTCCGCTCATCTCATAGGATATCCCGGATAGAGAGGAAAGGGATTTATAAAAAACATCCTGATCTGCCTGCGATAAAAAAGGGGTAAAAGTGAATTGATTATTTCGATAAGACTGATTTGCTAAATCTATGATTCTTTTTTGTAAAAATACTTCTTCCTGATTCATGTAATTCTCGTTTCATACATCAAAAAAATCTGTTTTTTGTTTCTCTATTGACAATTACAAATTATACAATATAATTATCCCTTGGAAAAGTACCAAATAGTCAGTTCGAGACCTTCCTGACTTAAAACAAAACTAAAGGAGACAATATCATGAAAAAAAGAAATATTCTATTTCTCACCCAGGCTGCGATGATCGCGGCTATCTATGTCGTTTTGACCCTGTTTATTCAGGCGTTCGGTTTGGCAAACGGTGCCATTCAAATCCGTGTTTCAGAAGCATTAACCATATTACCGTTTTTTACTCCTGCAGCGATTCCGGGATTATTTATCGGCTGCTTACTCAGCAATATTTTAACAGGCTGTGCTATCTGGGATATCATTTTCGGTAGTCTGGCTACCTTGATCGGAGCCGTAGGAACCTATTATTTAAGAAAGCAGAAATGGTTCGCACCGCTTCCTCCAATCGTAGCAAACACCTTGATCATTCCATTCGTTTTAAAATATGCATACGGCTTTTCGGGAGGTATCCCATTTTTCATGCTTACCATCGGAATCGGAGAAATCCTTTCCTGCGGTGTACTCGGTATGCTTTTATTATTTGCCCTCAGTAAATACCGTCATGTGATTTTTGCCGAAGACGCAAATTAATTTTTACCAAAACAGTAACTCAAACATAGTCGTACTTTTCTTTTAGAATCGATTCATTCGATATAATAAGGTTTTATAACATAAAAGCCGAGCTGTTTTCTTTCAAAACAGTCCGGCTTTTTCTTTACTCTTATCTTTTATTTTATTTTGAAAACCGGTTTTACAGTTTTATTCTTTAAAAGCTTTTGATAGGCTTTTGCCTTTGCTTTTGGGAGCGTAAAGGTAATGGACCTGGTGTTTCCAAAGGCTTTGCTTCCTATCTTTTTTACACTTTTAGCCTTTTTCATATTCACCTTGCCAAGTTTTCTACATCCGTAAAAGGCCTTTGAACCAATGACCTTTATATTTTTATTCAGTGTTACACTCTTTACCCCGCTGTTTCGAAAGGCTCCCTTTGCGATGGAGGTTACCTTAAACTTTCTGCCTGCTACCGTAATCTCGGCAGGGATACTGACAGAGGATTTACTTTTCGAAAGTCCCATACACTGTGCCTCATCCTTTGAAACGATCTGATATAAAAGGCTTGAGATCACCACCTGCGTATGCAGAAGCATATCCTCTTTTTCTTCTTCTGTTAGTCCCGGCTTATTACCCGGAGTGGTCGAAGTACTATCTGATGGTATAACTGCAGGTGCTTTGCTCGGAACCGTAGAAGGCATACCTGCCTGCGAAGCATTTCCCGAATTGATATCGCCAGAGGGCTCAACAGAAGGCTGCTGATCCGGTTGTTTGGACGGCTCTGCCAGAGGCAAAGCAACTACCTCGATTTGACCGCAGCCCTGACAATAGACTGCTTTTTGTCCTTCCTGCGTAGAGGTTGACTGGCTGATTACACGCAAATCTTTCCATTCATGAAGCTGCTCATTTGCAGGTATCACCAGTCCTTCTGACAAAAGCTCATGACATACCATACAGTACACATCTCCGGTATAGCCCGGCGCAGCGCAGCTCTCACTGGCAGCTCCGATGATCTGTATGTTCGCATGCTCCGAAAGTCTCGCTAATACCTCTCCCAGCTCTAACAGCTGACCGCAGTCCAGACAGAAAATATCTCCGGAATATCCCTCTCCGTCTTTCTGACAGCTAGCACTTCTGGCATTTCTTCTCTCGGCATTTTTATGGGTGCAATCTTCCTTTACAACAGGTATGACTTCTGTATACTGATCCATACATTTTTCGCAGGTATATGTAATTTCTCCCTCTTCCAGGGTAGATGCCTGCTTTGTTATTTCGGATACATATCGATGACCGCCTGCCGGTATTTCCTGTCCCGGTTCTATCAGGGTATCACATACGCTGCAATAACGGTCTCCGGTATAGCCCGGTATCAGGCAGGAATTTTGTGAAACAACATCTCTTAGTAAAAGATCTGCATGTGTATTAAGCTTTGGTATGCGCTCTCCTGTCTGTATTTGTTTTAAGCAAAGCTCGCAGAAAACATCTCCGGAAAATCCTTCTTCCAGACAGCTTGATGGTTTCTCATTTACATATCTGACTTTTTCATGATTACATTCTTTTACTTCTATGATTTCATCATAGGTATAATCACATCCCTTTGTCAGACAAGCATATCGCATAAGTCCTGTTTCCAATACCGTTGCTTCCCGGATGATTTCCATGGTGAATTTAGGATGCTGGCAAATCAGTTTTGGAATCACCTCTCCCTTGACCAGTACCTCATCACAGAGCAAACAATATTCATCTCCTGTATATCCATCCTCCTTGTAATCCGGTTCCTTCACTCCTCTTTTCTGCTGAGACTTTTTATGTGCATTTGCATCTATCGGTAAACTGTTTCCGGATACCTGTCTGTCACAGACATTACATACGGTAGTTCCTGAATATCCTTCTGTCGTGCAGGTAGCAGCTCTTTCATCCTTGATATAACAGTCCTTGTGATTATCTCTCCACGAAGCATATAAAAAAGCATCACCCTTTGTAAGCAGATGAAGTATTTCTCCGCTAAAGTCTTCCTCGGCAAACCACCCCATAAAATCATAACCAAACCTGGTGGGATTAGCCAGTGCTAACGGATGATCATAATCATATGTATCCGAATTTTCATCATTTTGCTCTCCGCCATTTAGCTCATATTCCACCTGATAGACCAGCGGCTTTTTCTCGGCATACAGAGTTACCTCGCTTCCAGGGTAACAGCCTTCACGGTAATGATAAGGTTTCGTTAAATTCTCATCTGTATACCATACAATCTCCTCATATCCGCTGTAGCTTTTTTGAATCATCAAATCAGTAGTCGGCAGGTAGGAAAGAGGACCCATCTGCTTTTTGTATTCATACCCTGTGTCGATTCCCTTTATTTTATATTCTGCCTGAATATAGGTCGCAGGCTTTAAATACAGCACCTTTTGGGCCACCTGCATTTCACCCGAAACCAAAGCCTCTGACTGCGTATCATAATACTTCACAGAATAACTGCTAAGTATCTGCTCATTGTTTTTGTTATATACTTTTTGTTTCTCATCATTTTGATACAAAAATCGAATACCTTTTCCCAGTATCATCTCGCTCTCAGCAGACAATGCCCCCGGGTGGACTAAATTCAAATATGTCGTATTGGTTGACATCTGCGTTTTTTCTGCCAGAGAACCGATATCCCAGTTTAGAGTCGTTTTATTTCGGTTCGGACTATCCTGATAAATAGGGACTGCTTCTGTTTCGTTTATTTCAATCTGAGAAAAAACATTTCTTCCGATCAAAGTTGCCTGTGGCAGATAAACATGATTCATACCCGGACAATGAAAAAAAGCACCATCGCCGATTTCCATTGCATTTTCAAAACTGATTTCCAAAAGTCCTGAATCAAAAAAAGCATTATCCTTTATATATTTCACATTTGGAAGACTGATTGTCTGAAGTTTTTCTGTATTTTGAAATGCATACATTCCGACTGTCACGACAGAGCTTAGGTCTCCCTGTACCGATTCCAGTTCCCGGCAGCCGCCAAACGTATAGTATGGTATTTCCCGGGTTCCTTTAGGAAGTGTAATGGTTTTTAATTTTTCATCTGCTGCAAACAGGGAAGTACATTTTTCAAAATTACTGCAGTATTCAAAGTTATTCACAGATACCAGGCTGGGATTTTGGCTGTAATAATCAGATATGGAATATCTGCCGTCTCCCTGTATCTCCCAGCTTCTTTTTGGAAAAGTAAGCGTTTGCAAACTATTAAGTTTATTAAATTCCCCTACCTTGGTAATCTGACTTTGGGACAAATCAATCCGCGAAACAGACTCCGGAAGCGTAGCACGAAACGACAATGCCAGCTCCTTTATTTGCTGACCCGGAATAAAGTCTTCCGGAGTAGACATACCGGACTGATATGCCAGTGCTTTACCGGTCGAAACCTCATAAAAGCAGTTTGAACCGGTATCGATTTTATAAGCATCATTACCTGTAGCCACTATCGTGCACGGACTTTGAAAAGCATCCTCAGCAATTTGATATGTACCCGGCGAAATACTGATTTTTCCGCTCAGTCTCGGAACCGATCCGAAATGAAATGCCTTACTTTCTATCTTTTCTACACCGTTTAATACCACTGTATACTCCGAAGCCTTGAAGCTGGAACTGTAAAACGCCTGTTTTCCTATTACCCCGGCAGTCGCTGTTACCTTCTTGGCATTATAATAATACGGCGAAAGACCATAGTATCCGATCGTATCAAACCCGGAGGCTTTGATTTCTGATAAATCACCAAAAATGCCATATTTATTCTGTCCCATATAGGTCAGATAACCCAGTACACAATCTTTGGATGAATCTCCCGTCAGGGTGAGTATCCTGGTATTTTTATTGTACTGAGCGGTGAAATTTGAAGTAACCATATTCACAGAGCTTCCGTCTGTGCTGGTGGTATTGGAAATGTGTATGATATTTCCTTGTTCTAGCTGCCGATAAGCTTCTTCACTTAATGCTCCGTCCGCGGTCTCGTATACCGACAACATATCCGCAGATAAAGGCGCCTCTATACTGTCATACCGAGGCATCACATCATATGCATATGTATTGAAACCGGGATAGCCTAAAATGCCCAAAGCAATCATACCGGCCAGAATCACAATCCGGCATCCTTTACGTATGCCGTTATGTATGCCTGTATCATCACGTCTTTTATATTGCATCATTGACATAGATATCCTCCTTATTTGGTATATTTATTCTTTAACAATTTAGAATAGGCTGCCTGTTTACTGCTCGGCACTCGGATCAGCATTCCCTTTTTACATTTCTTAAATGCACTATCTCCGACCTTGCTTAAAACCTTGGATTTGATATTTACATTTTTTAAGCTCTTGCAATTATAAAAAGCCTTCTTCTCAATCGTCATCACCTTTTTGGTAAGGGTAATTCCAGAAAGCTTTTTGCAGCCTTCAAATGCACTGGCCTTAATCGTAGTAATCCCGCTTCCCGGCTTTACCTTGTTTAGCTTTTCGCATTTATAAAAGGCTTTCGTACCGATGGTCGTAACCTTATTTTTAAAGCTGACACTCTGCAGATTTTTACATGCATAAAAGCATTTGGCAGGAATGGTTGTCAGGTTCTTTTTAAATGCCGCATTTTTCAGCTGAGTGCATCGTATAAAACCGGCTTTTCCGATAGTAGTTAATCCCTCTCCAAATGTAGCACTTGCTAACTTTTTACAGTCGCTAAATACATAGATTCCCATTTTCAACAAACTATTCGGAAGCTTGATTCCTGTCAGGGAAACACACTTTGCAAAGGCATAATCACCAATCGATAAAAGACCCTCTTCAAAGCTAATCTTTGCTATCTTTTCACATTGGTAAAAGCTGTAATTACCAATATCCTTCAAACTCTTTGGGAATGCCAGCGCTGTCAGTGCAGTATCTTTCGCAAAGGCATAATTTCCAATCTGCGCCAGATTTTCTCCAAAGGTAACCTTCTTTAGATTCTTACAATCCTGAAAAGCCGAATCTCCGATTTTGACAATATTTTTTCCCAGCTCTACTTCTTCGATACTGGAATTTTGATAAAATGCTTTATTTGAAATTTCTGAAATGCGATAGATTTGTCCGTCCACGGTTACCGTATCCGGAATATAGATTTTCTTTTCCTGAGTAGCAGCATACTGAATCAGAAAGTTTCCGTCTTCGCCTGCTACAATCTCATATGTAACATTACCCAGGGAAATACTGATTGGATGTCCCTGATTTTGTCCCTGGGCGAGTACCTGCGTACTCATTTTATAGGTCGCGGTCAAAGTGACATTTGCTGCAGGTGCAAAATAGCTTCCGGCTTCATAAATACTACCCTTGGCATCCTGCCATCCGGCAAAAGTATATTTGGTGAGTTCACTGCTGCCATCAGGCAAAATCTTGTTCGTATCTGCTTTGTTAGCCGCAGGCAACATACAGTATGCCTGATTATCATCCCACTGTGCATAGAGAATCACATTGTCTTCTGTCTGACCGAGTCTTGAAAAGGTGTCATTTTCTTTATAAAAGCTGCCGCTTCCGTCAGCCATGGTATTCCACCCTTTAAACTCACTATATAAAGTCAGAACAGAATTTTCTGTTTCTCCTCCATCTGCATCCAAAGTAATGCTTACACTTTTTATAAATCCATTTGCCTGTGTGGTATAGATTCCGTCATACAACAGTCCGTCCTGCGAAGGAGTCGTTCCCTCCGTTGCACCGTTTCGATCATAGCTGACATTATAGGTTTTCGGTCTCCATACTGCTTCTGCCAAAACCTCACCGCCTGTAGCAATGTTCTTTACCTCCTGACCGGCTTCGTAAATGTTACTGCCGATTCTCCAGCCTCCAAACACATACCCGTCTCTGGTCGGTGCCTCGGCTAAAGATCCGTTCTCATCATAAAGGTATTCCATTCGCTCTACCGGCGTACCTCCCATACTGTCATAACGGATATAGTACGGATTGGCTTTCCACAGGGCCGTCGCACTTACCATAGCATGTTCCTGCGTCGTTAAGTTTCGTACCGTTTCACCCGCACTATAGGTTTTATCTGCTATTTTCCAGCCTAAAAACTGATAACCCTGGCGATTTGGCGCCGCTGCCAGCTTGACATCCTGACCATAAACACAGCTCGTATTTGCCACGCTGCTGCCACCCTCAGAGCTGTATACAATCGTATACTGATTTGCACTCCAGTTTGCTACTGCATCGATTTGAGCCGCCTGTTCAGCAGCAAAATTCGCTTTTATTACCTTTTGCTCGCCGCCGTATACCTTACCCAGTATGGTCCAGCCGTCAAAATGATAGCCGGCCTTTACCGGCGCTTTGGCCAGCGTAATATCACTGTTATAGCTGCAGCCCAGCTGACTTAACAGAGTCTGGTCCGACTTAAAGTTGATTTTGTACTGAATCGGCACAAAGTTGATTTTATAGCTCGGTCCGCTTTGCGGCTTATAAGCAGTTTTCCCATCTCCGTTTTCATCTCCAAACAGATAAGCTACATTCATAAATGCCAGCACATCCTCTGTTTTTGCCGGTGAAGTACTGTCTCCAAAATTTTTGATGGTTCCGTTTTTGATGGCTGTCTGAAAATCCGACTGGTAATAATAAAGACTCAGAATTCCCTTTGTATATTCACTGCCTCCTTCCACCTTATTTTCAGGTCTGACTGCTTCATAGGTGGCCGTATATCCTAAAGGCTTGGTAAAACGGTTTCTTCTGGCAAAGATATAAAAATTCTGATGCGACGCATCTGCATCGGAAGCATGATAGCCATAGGTATTTCTGAGACTTACCGAAGTAGTTGCATCCAAATTTTTATTCCAGTCCAGGGTGAAATTCCCGCCTGTATATGCATTGGTCTCTGCT
The DNA here is from genome assembly GCA_045643145.1 of Lachnospiraceae bacterium. Classification (GTDB taxonomy): domain Bacteria; phylum Bacillota; class Clostridia; order Lachnospirales; family Lachnospiraceae; genus SVFI01. Next base: position 68,121 of record JAZUKG010000203.1, read on the forward strand.
ACCGTCAGCTTGTAGGCTGTCTTTCCGGTGCTCTGTCCGCTAAGCCCGGTTCCGTTTGCAGCCGTATTCCCTGTAATATCTACCGTGACCATTCCGATACTGTTACCGTTTTCATAAAACTTGTAAAAATACTTTCCGCTGTTTTGCATCATGATGACTCTGCCTTTTCCCGGCATAGACATCGCCTGCTCAATGGCGTATTCATAATATTCCATGGTCTCTTCCCAGACGAGCTCAGGTTCTTCGCTCCCGGTCAGATCCTCCTCGGGTCTATACTCATATTCGGAAACGATGGTTTCCTCATGCAATGCACTTTCTCTTTCCAAAAGCTCATTGAATGTTTGCTCATCCATGTCAAGCAGCCAGGTTCCAACCTCCTGCGCTGTATGATTGTGAACAAAATCATTAATATCCTCGATTTCCTCCAGGCTGTTTTCGCTCAGAGAAAGAGTGCCCTCTAAATTGGCATCCTGTGCCCTGATTACAAAAGGCACACTAAATAAACTTCCTGCCAAAAGGGCGCAAAAAGTCCATAGTTTTGCTTTTTTAAACATACTAATCCTCCCATTATGAAATTTGTTTTTAAATTTTACATTGTGAATTCGTTTGGCAGAAATGCCGTGTTTGATTTGAAAAAAGAATATTAGCCTGCCGCGGTCAAGCTAAATGCAGCAGGTAGCTTTCACTACCTGCTGATATGGATTCACTTGTGCTTGTGAGTATAGCAAATGACATTTTATTTGTCAACATAGGTAAAGAACTGATTTCCGTTTGACTGGAAGAAATCCGTAGAATCATTCATACCCATTTTAGAAATTGTTTTACTGATCGGGTTAAAGATTACGGTATTAAATTCGTTGTAACCGACAATTAATACTGCATTTCCGTCATTTAAAATTGCCATGACCGGAATATCCTTTCCGACATAATACAATACACTGCTGAGCGAACAGCCGGTCAAATCCAAGACCTCTTTATTCTCCAGATTATCTTTTAAAATGGAGTAGAAATTTCGTCCTCTGTCTAATAGATTCTGGCTGTTTTGATTGTAGCCCTCGTATTGCAAAATAGTATCCAGACAGTTTGCAAGTGCTGTTGCATCTTCACTAACACTGTCTGTCGTAATTCTCATAATCTGATTTTTTACAGGTCGGTTACTCTTTTCCCAGATCACCGTTCCCGTATCGGACAATACATATCCAAAGCTTTCATCTGCTGATAAAACCGCTTCCGAAGCAAAGGACAGCATACCGCTGAGTCCGTATTTATCAAAGGTATAGAAATGCATTTCCTGATTTTCGCTCTTTGGCAGGATAATGCTTCTCTCACCCTCATACATAACCTGTTTTGGTGTCAGATTTTTCATCTGATTTGGCTTAAAGTTATTCTTGGCAGCAATCTGAATAATCTTTTCATAATCCTGCGTAGCGATTACTTCCAATTCATTTTTGGTAGCATTCGCTTCTACATCATTCATAATCTGATCATCATCTGTCACAGGGTAATTCTCGCCCTCACCCTTGTGTACGCGGCGCTTTAATACAATCTGATTTTCCAAAACATACGCAGAGGTTACATAGTAGCCATCCTTTTCATATGTCTTTAAAATCTTGCCTCTTTCATCCTGGATAAACACTCGATCCATCAGGAAAAGCTCATTTCCCAAATAATCACGATAGCTCAGACTTTTTGGAGCCTGACCATAAATCAGGTCCTCATTCATAAATCCCAGAGGCATAATATAACGATCTTTGCCGGCTAATACATCCATCTGATTACCGGTATTTAAGTTAAGCAGTGCTAATTTATTACATTTATAGATATCCTTGTTTTCATCCAGTGTCTGCCATACAATCATACGATTGGAATCGGATACATAGTAGCTTCCGCTGGTCAGTCCGTCTACAATTATCTCATAGCGCTTTCCGGTAAGGTCGATCTGATACAGACAGTCATAAAGCAAAAGGAAGAGCTTGTTATGATTGTTCACATAGGATAATCTTTCCACATTCTTTTTCAAAAGTGAAGCAGACCCGGAGAACGGAATATACACCTCTTCTTCAATCGTATTTACCATACTGTTAAAGTAATAGCAGGCAATTCCCACGCTTCCTTCATGATTACCACGGTTCATATATCCGTAAACCAAAAATCTGGTATTTCCGGTTTCATCCACACTCAGAATATCGATGTCCATATTCTGATAATAGTCTCTCTCATCCTGATTGTTTTCATCATAAAAACCAAACAAAAGTGCCAGTTTATTATCCGTCTGATTGAAATGATACAAACAACCTTCCTTTACAAAGGCGAGAATATTTCCGTCTTCACTTTCCTGCATCTTGATATTTTCATCTGAAATACCCAGAGAAATCTTGTTTCCGGTAAAGGAGCTGGCATCCGCATTAAAGATAGAATTCATATCTCTCTCATAATCCAAAAGATACATTCTCTCTCTTCCGAAACGGACAAAATAGTATTCACTGACATTGTAATGCTCATCCATCAGCTGATTATTCAATAACAGTCTGTATCTAAGCTCAATTCTGGATACATTCGAATTGATACGTCTGATAAATATCTGCGGCTCTGTTTCCTTTTGCACAGCCAGATTGCCCCAGGTAATCTGTGAAAAGCTGGAATGAATATTTACCTTGTGATATGTGGTATTGTCACCTTCTGAGTTTGATTCCAGATATTTTGTCAGTTCTTTGGCTCTATCCTTGTCAAAGGTTCTGGTATGGAAATCCAAAACAAAGTCCAGGTGATCCTTTAGATGAAAATCTTCATTGGCATATACAATCGTTGTATAATAATAAAAATCCTGTCCTAAAGTACCTTCTAAATGGATACAGAGCGAATAATCCTCGCCATCCTCCAAAAGGTCTTTTATACTGATCTTCATGGTGATCATGTCACTGGTTTGCAAATAATCTTCAACCTTTGTATTCTCAATCAGTCTGTCACCCAGTGCATTTCGAACTTCAAAATCTATCGCTTTAATAAACGTTCCGTAGGTATTAATCTGGAACGATAAATCTCTGTTTTTAGAAGTAATCGGAATCATGGTATCTGTCTGATACGCATTTTCCATTTTTTGATTATATCCATATAAAGGATTGATGAGTCTGGCATCATTCTGCATATATACCACAGGAAAAGTAGCCGGAGCCATCTCCTGCGTCATATCTGTATTACCCTGATTCATAAAGTGATCCACACCAATAATCGACAGGATAAAAAATACGATCCCAAATATGATCTTAAATATCGCTCTTTTCATAGTTTCCTCTTAATAAATCTGCCAGTGTCTGACCGGTGTGCAGCTCTCCTAACAGACCATCCACGTTTTCCATAGTCATGGTTTTCTTTCGCATACCCTCTTTTTTTACGCCTCGAAGCAAAATATTTTTGGGTGTATGCTCCATATCAATAAATTCGAGCACCTGTGTTTCATAGCCGCTCATTTCCATAAGATTCGCACGAACCGCATCTGTTAACAGTGCACTCATTCGCTCCTTGATCAGTCCATACTTTAATACAGGAGCCAACAAATCATTTTTTATATTTTTATTTATTTCATGCTGACAGCAAGGTACGGATAAAATGACTTTCGCATTCCAGCCGATGGCTTTAGCAATGGCATAGTCTGTTGCCGTATCACAGGCATGCAGAGTGACAACCATATCAATTTCATCTTTATCCTTGTAATCTTTGATATCTCCCTGCAAAAAAGTTAGTTTTTGATAACCATATTTTTTCGCAAGTTCATTGCAGTTTTTGATAACCTCAGTTTTCAAATCAAGTCCGATAACCTCGATATCATATCCCATTTTTTCCTTTAGATAATAATACATAGCAAAAGTAAGGTATGACTTACCGCATCCGAAATCCAGAATGGAAATCGTTCTGTTTTTATCAAGTGCAGGTAAAATATCCTCTATAAATTCCAGGAAACGATTGATTTGACGAAATTTGTCATACCTTTTGGATACGATTTTGCCTTCCCGGGTAAAGACTCCCAAGTCCTCTAAAAACGGGACTTTTTCGCCTTCCTGAATGATATATTTTTTCTGTTTATTATGACTCAGACGCTCTTTTCCTGCCTGAGCATTTTGCGTTTTCTTCTTGACAGTCACAGTCCCTTTCTTACTGATCAGTACATTTGCCTGACAGCTTTCAGAAGTTAGCTGCAGCTGACCAAATCGATTTTCGAGCATATTCAAAATACGATCTGCGATTTCCTCTTTGCTGTAATTTGTATGAAAAACCTGATTATTTGCATACAAAGTTTCCTGAAACATTAATTTTTGGGCAATCAGAATCGGACGCACCTTGACCTTGTCCGGTGCGATAGTATCCTGCATCTCACCAGCCTGACCTTTCTTTTGTACATTACTTATCACAATCTGTATCAGGCTTTCATTTAATTGTTCATCTAACAGCTTTTGTATCTTTTCCATATCGTTTCCTTTTTTATTTCGCTAGTTCCTATTTTAACCATGATAGAAAGCTATCGTCAAGTCCTCGTCAGAGTTCTCCTGTCTGCATTTCATAATCTCACTTACCATCAAAAGGAATACATAATCGTATATCCATTCACTGCGAATCAGTTTTTGATAGTCCGGCGATTCACTATCCGCTTTTTTCTTTAAATCATCCACAAAATCCTGTGTCATTTTTCGAAGCATCAATTCATCCGGATATTCATCATAGACAAAGCTTCCTTCGTAATCGATCAGATGGATTCTGTCCGCAATCTGCTTTACCAGTTTTTTGACAGACATCGGAAACATCTGTCTGAAATACTCTAAATCCTTTTTATACGCGCAGGACTGTTCAAATATATGGCTCGGATAAGTCAGATAAAACGGCAAAGTATTCAGTTCCTTCATCATTTCACCTTTTCTCTTTTTGTTATCTTATGCAAAGGAGAATGATATGGAAACAAAACACCTACTCCAAAGAGTAGGTGCTTTATCATTTCTATTTTACAGATTCAATACGAGCTACTGCACGAAGAAGAGCGGTTTCTGCTCTTAATACGTCCAGATCATCTGCTTTTTCTGCAAGTCTGTTTTCAGCTCTTTCTTTTGCCTTCTGAGCTCTTTCAATATCGATCTCTGTCGGCCATTCAATAATTTCTGCCATGATTGTTACCTTATCCTGAAGAATGGTAGCAAATCCTTCATGAAGAGCTGCTTCCTTGATATCATCATTTTCATCGGTAATGGTTAAAATACCCGGTTTAATGATAACACTCATAGGAATATGACCTTTATATACACCGAGTTCTCCTTCTGTCGAATTGAACTCTACCATGGTAGCATCTCCTTCATAGAAGATTCTCTCAGGTGTAATAATTCTTAATTCAAAGGTTCTTTCATTTGCCATGTTGCTCCCCCTTACTTCACGCGGGCTACAACTTCATCGATGCTACCTGCATTTAAGAAGTAGCTTTCCGGAATATCGTCATGCTTACCTTCAAGAATTTCCTTGAAGCCGCGGATGGTTTCACTAATTGGAACATATTTACCTTCATAGCCTGTAAACTGTGTAGCTACGAAGAATGGCTGAGATAAGAATCTCTGGATCTTTCTGGCACGGTTAACGACAAGTTTATCTTCGTCACCAAGTTCATCCATACCAAGAATTGCGATGATATCCTGTAATTCTTTGTATTTCTGTAAGATTTCCTGTACTCCACGAGCAACCTCGTAGTGTTCCTGACCTACGATACGTGGATCAAGGATACGTGATGTAGATTCAAGCGGATCAACGGCCGGATAAATACCGAGCTCGGAAATCGCACGAGAAAGTACGGTAGTTGCATCAAGGTGAGCAAAGGTTGTAGCCGGAGCCGGGTCAGTTAAGTCGTCGGCCGGTACGTATACAGCCTGTACAGAAGTAATGGAACCATTCTTTGTTGAAGTGATACGCTCCTGAAGAGCACCCATTTCTGTCTGAAGTGTTGGCTGGTAACCTACTGCAGAAGGCATACGTCCTAAAAGAGCGGAAACCTCTGAACCTGCCTGTGTAAAACGGAAGATATTATCGATGAATAAAAGTACGTCCTTTCCACCCTTATCACGGAAGTATTCTGCCATGGTAAGTCCTGTAAGACCAACTCTCATTCTCGCTCCTGGTGGTTCATTCATCTGACCGAATACCATGGTTGTCTTATCAATAACTCCTGAATCAGTCATTTCATGATAAAGGTCATTTCCCTCTCTGGTACGTTCTCCTACACCGGTAAATACTGAGTATCCACCGTGCTCAGTAGCGATGTTACGGATAAGTTCCTGAATTAATACGGTTTTACCTACACCGGCACCACCAAATAATCCGATCTTACCACCCTTCTGATAAGGACATAATAAGTCGACTACCTTGATACCTGTTTCCAACAGTTCTGCCTGTGTAGACTGCTCCTCAAACTTAGGAGCTGCTCTATGAATTGGCTCAAAGTCAACTCCTGCAGGAGCTGGCTTATTGTCAATAGGCTCGCCCAATACATTGAAGATACGTCCTAATGTATTTTCACCAACCGGTACGCTAATCGGAGCACCTGTCGCAACAGCGTCCATTCCTCTTACCAAACCGTCGGTTGGTCCCATGGCGATACATCTGACTGTATCATCTCCCAAGTGCTGTGCTACTTCCACAACAAGCTTGCCACCATCACGGTCGATGCGGATAGCTTCGTTGATTTCTGGAAGATTACCTTCTGAAAACTTGATATCCAGAACGGCACCAACAATCTGGGTGATTTTTCCAATTGTCTGTTCTGCCATTTTTCTCTCCTTTTCTAGCTGATAGCTTCCGCACCAGCTATAATTTCGGTTAATTCCTGCGTGATAGATCCCTGACGGGCTCTATTATATTGTAAGGATAGTGAACTGATCATTTCTTCAGCATTGCTTGTCGCTGAATCCATTGCCTGCATTCTCGCGCCATTCTCACTTGCGACAGCTTCTACCATTCCTCCAAAGATCAGACTTGTCAGATACTTTGGAATGATAAGGTCGATTGCTTCTGTCTCCTCAAGCTCGAAGTTCATGAGGGCACTGTCTTTTCCCTTACTCTCTGTCTCTTCTTCTGCCTGAACAGGTAAGAGCTTTAAGAGTGTTGGTACGTGTGAAACAGTGTTTTTAAAAGCAGTATATGCAAG
>JAZUKG010000204.1:0-1776 GCA_045643145.1 Lachnospiraceae bacterium
CTCGCTTTTCCCAAATCTTCTTTCCCGATATTGGCATCTACGATAGAGAATACATTACCAATTTCATACCATCTTTCCAGCGGTTCATCTCGGAGCACGTCGAAAAACTCATCCATGTCAAAGATTCCCGATGGTTCAATGATTACTCTGTCAAAACCTCGCATTCCAAGTGAAATCAGCTTTGTTTTAAAACGTCTGATATGGCAGTCCTTATCGCAGCCACCTGCTACCATTTCCAGCTCACAGCCCTCATTTTCCAGTTCGGATAGCAAAATCATATCAATATTGACTGCACCAAAATCATTTTCGAGCACTGCTACTTTTTTTCCCTGAGAAATCAAATATTTCACATATTTTATCAAAAACGTAGTTTTACCGGATCCTAAGAATCCGGTAATTAAATCAACTTTTATCATTATGCTTTTACTGCCTCATGTATTGTTTTGATCATATAATCAAGTTTTTCCTTTGTCATTCCCGGATATACACCAATCCAGAAAGTATTTTCCATAATTTTATCCGTATTATGTAAACTTCCAACGACACGATATCCCGGAGCCTTGTCTCCTGCTTTTGCTTCTGCTCTCATCTGGTCAAAACAAGGATGTTTTACCAGATTACCGGCAAACAGCATACGTGTCTGTACCCCTTTATCTTCAATAAATGGTACTACTTTATTTCTGTCTACACCTTCTTTACAGGTTAACATAAATCCAAACCATGACGGCTGCGAATTTGAAAGCGGCTCAGGAAGAACAAAATACTCTTCCAGGTCTTTGAGACCGTCTTTTAAGTATGCAAAGTTTTCTTTTCTTCTTTCTACAAATGCCGGGAACTTCTCAATCTGTGCACAACCAACTGCTGCCTGCATATCTGTTGCCTTTAAATTGTATCCAAAGTGAGAATACACATATTTATGGTCATATCCCTGTGGCAATAAACCATACTGACCATCGTATCTGTGTCCGCATTTATTATCCTGACCGGAATCACAAATACAATCTCTTCCCCAGTCTCTCATAGAACGAATGATTTTGTGAAGCAGCGGATTATTGGTATAAACAGCACCGCCCTCTCCCATCGTCATATGATGCGGCGGATAAAAGCTGGAGGTTCCAATATCACCGACTGTACCTGTCAAATGTGTTTCGCCATTAATTGTCACTGTACTTCCCAGTGCATCACAGTTATCTTCAATAAGCCATAAATTATGTTTTTCACAAAAGGCTTTGATTTTTGCTAAATCAAATGGATTCCCGAGTGTATGCGCAGCCATGACTACCTTTGTTTTGGGTGATAAGGCTTCTTCTAACTGCGTTACATCCATGTTGTACTGCGGAATGGTAACATCCACAAATACAGGAACCACACCATACTGAATCGCAGGTGTTACCGTAGTCGGAAAGCCTGCTGCTACTGTAATCATTTCATCTCCCGGCTTAACCTGACGCTCTTTTAAAAGCGGTGAAGTCAATGTCATAAAAGCCAGTAAATTTGCAGATGAACCGGAATTTACCAATGAACAGTATTTTACATTTAAGTACTTGGCAAAAGCCTGTTCAAACTGTCTGGTATATCTGCCGCTGGTAAGCCAAAACTCAAGTGCTGAGTCTACCAGATTGCACATTTCTTTTTCATCATATACTCTGGAAGCATAAGGAATTCTGTCTCCTTCTTCAAATTCCTTTGGCTGATTATGAAAGGCATCATGATATCCCTTCACCATATCTAAAATCTGATCTCTTGCCTGATCTTTTGTCATATTTTCAAACATAT
>JAZUKG010000205.1:0-50119 GCA_045643145.1 Lachnospiraceae bacterium
ACCCCTTAGAGAGTATGAGGTAGATAGGCTTAAGGTGTAAGCATAGTGATATGTTCAGCTGATAAGTACTAATAGGTCGAGGGCTTATCCTGATGGTGATAGGACTTATCGTCAATCTCCGATTGGCGATCTGAGTAAGTCAAAGACTTACGAAGGAAAGGTTGTTGAAAAGATTTAGTTTTCAGTGTTCGGTTTTGAAGGTATAATAATACTTTCTACGGCCTAGTGGCTCAGTTGGTTAGAGCGCCGCCCTGTCACGGCGGAGGTCGTCGGTTCGAGTCCGATCTGGGTCGTTTATATTTTTCGGGATCTTAGCTCAGCTGGGAGAGCATCTGCCTTACAAGCAGAGGGTCACAGGTTCGAGCCCTGTAGGTCCCATTTTCTATTGTTTTTTGTTTTCAAAAAGCAATATGCCGATGTGGCTCAATTGGCAGAGCAGCTGATTTGTAATCAGCAGGTTATCGGTTCGAGTCCGATCATCGGCTTTGTATTATAATTTAATACATGGGTGGATTCCCGAGTGGCCAAAGGGGACAGACTGTAAATCTGCTGGCAATGCCTTCGAAGGTTCGAATCCTTCTCCGCCCATTTTGCTTTTAGCAAATCTTATATCGCGGGGTGGAGCAGTCTGGAAGCTCGCCGGGCTCATAACCCGGAGGTCATAGGTTCAAATCCTGTCCCCGCTATTATGCCCAGATAGCTCAGTTGGTAGAGCAGAGGACTGAAAATCCTCGTGTCACTGGTTCGATTCCGGTTCTGGGCATTTTTTTCATATTATGGGCCACTAGCTCAGGTGGTAGAGCACTTGACTTTTAATCAAGTTGTCCGGGGTTCGAGTCCCCGGTGGCTCATTCATTAACCATATTCTTTGGATTATCCATGGAATATGGTTTTTTATTTACTGCGGCCTTGTGGCGCGGGTTTAGATGGAGGAATACGTTATGTATATAAAATAACCTTTTTTATATGAAACACATTTACATACTAATGTCAGCAGTAAATGCGGACAAGCATCTCCTGTGGATATGGTAAAAGCTTGTAAGGCTAAAGGATATAGCGGAATTATTATTACGGAACATAACTGGGGAGGTAATACTGCGATATCGAGCGATTTGCCCTGGGAACAATGGGTTCGTGAATTTGTAAAGTCCTACCATATGGCAAAGGAATGGGGAGATCAGAATGATTTTGATGTTTTCTTTGGCTATGAAGCCGGTTTTCATGGTACGGAGTTTTTAATTTATGGTGTGGATGAAGAGTGGATGATTGCGCATCCTGAGCTCAGAGATGCAGATGTAGAAAAGCAGTATCAGTTGATTCATGAAGCCGGTGGTATGGTGATTCATGCACATCCCTACAGAGAAGAGGATTATATACCGGAGATTCGACTCTTTCCTGAGTTTGTTGACGGTGTTGAAGCAGTAAATGCAACTCATTCCAATTCAAACAGCAAGGCTCATAACGATCCGATGTTTGATGAAAAAGCGATTCAGTATGCCAAGGAACATGATTTTCCTATGACAGCCGGATCTGATATACATTCTACAAATATTTTTGGAGGAGGTATTTGTTTTCCTCGCAGACTGAAAAGTATACAGGATTATATGGATTTTATTCGTAATTCCCACGATTATCTGCTGACAAATGGTGAGAAATGGTATGACAGCCGCGGAAATCTCTTATCATAGCAACTTTAATCAGAAAAACGGAAAGAATGCTTTACAAAAGAAAATATGTGGTGTATGATAAGGAAAACGTTTTCTGGAAAACGATTTCCTTATTGTTGTTTCTGGGATTATCAAAGATTGATACAAACAGGATATACATTGGAAAGATACAGATGCGTATATGAACATTAGAAAGACAGGTATCGTTTATGGTTTCAATCAAGGACGTGGCGAATAAAGCCGGTGTAGCGATTTCCACTGTTTCTAAGGTTCTGAATCATTATCCGAATATTAGTGAAAGTACTCAAAAAAAGGTCAATGATGCGATTGAAGAATTAGGCTTTGTTCCTAATATGGCAGCGTCCATGCTTTCGAGTAAGCAACCCAGGAGAATTGCTCTTTTGATTAATCCTTACCGGGAAACACAGGCGGTGGATGAAATCAATATGCAGTATATACTGGGAGCAATTAACAAGGCCAAGGAATTATCATTAGACATCATTACCGTCTTTTTTTCCATGATTCAGGATATGTCCTTAAAAGAGGTCAGCAGCTATTTAAAAGCACAGAATATTGTCGGACTGATTATATGTTCCATGGATGAAAACAATACGCTTTTAAAGGAGCTGATTGATACGCAGGAGTTCAAGATTGTTGTGATTGATGCTCCGATGTACAACAAGGCAACCTCTTCGGTATGGATTGATAATCCAAAGGCGCAGTATGAAGTAGCAAAAAAGACAGCATTGGAAAATGACTGCGAAAGTATTCTTTATATAGCCGGAAAAAAGGAACGATATATTACCAATAGTCGTTTGCAGGGAATTGAAAAGCTCGCAAAGGATGAAAAGATGGACTTAAAGGTAGTATATGGAGATTACAGTGAGCTAAAGGCCAGAGAGTTGACACTGAAGTATGCAAAGGATTGGGATATCGTAGCTTGTGCTTCGGATCTGATGGCGATAGGTGCCATGAAGGCTTTGGTGGAAATGGATATATTCAGACCGGTTTGCGGATTTGACGGAATCGCACTTATGGGTTACGTTGGTAAACAGATGAATACAGTGAAACAGAACTTTTCAAAGGTAGCGAACAGAGCAGTAGAAGAGCTTGCCAGACTTTTAAATGAAGAAGAAGGACGAAATGTAGTTCTGGATTATGAGCTTGTCAGAATGCGGTATGAAGACATTATTTGTTAATCGTAAATGACAACATAAAATAAATGAGAAAATCATCGTAAAGGGAAAGGAAACAATTATGACATTAGAAAAAGAATTTTTAACCTGTAAATTGGAAGAACAGCTCTACGATTTAGTAAGAGCATTATATAACAAGGAATTAAAGGACTGCAGCGACAAAGAATTATATACTGCAATTCTTCGTTTGACAAAAGCATTTTTAAGTGCAACTGAGGAAATAAGCGGACCAAAGAAGGTATATTATATTTCTGCCGAGTTCTTAATTGGTAAGTTATTATCCAATAACTTAATTAACTTGGGAATTTATGATAAGTTAGAGGAAATTTTAGCAAAAAACGGAAAGAAGCTTTCTGCTATTGAAGAAGTGGAACCGGAACCGTCTTTAGGAAATGGTGGTCTGGGTCGTTTGGCAGCTTGTTTCCTGGATTCTATTGCAACCCTGGGATTGCCTGGTGATGGTATCGGATTAAATTACCACTTTGGTCTTTTCAAGCAGGTATTCAAAGATCATAAGCAGTGCGCTGAAAAGAACGACTGGATTGAGCCGGAATCATGGCTTGAAAAAACAGATACTACCTTTGAAGTATGTTTTGGTGACAGAAAGGTTACTTCAAGACTTTATGACATCGATGTAGCCGGTTACTGCGAAGGCAGAAATAAGCTTCATTTATTTGATATTGAATCTGTAGACGAATCTATCGTTGAAGAAGGCATCAACTTTGATAAAGAAGAAATCGAAAAGAACTTAACACTTTTCCTGTATCCGGATGATTCCGATGAAGCCGGAAACTTACTTCGTATTTATCAGCAGTACTTCATGGTTTCCAATGCTGCACAGCTCATTTTAAAAGAGCTCAAGGATAACAAATATGATTTGAGAAAGATGTATGATCATGCAGTGATTCAGATTAATGATACTCATCCTACCATGGTTATTTTAGAGTTAATTCGTATCCTGGTTGAGGATAAGGCATTTACTATGGATGAAGCCATTGAAGTAGTATCAAAGACCTGTGCTTATACCAATCATACTATTTTGGCAGAAGCGCTTGAAAAATGGCCACTTGAATACTTTGAAAAGGTAGTTCCTCAGTTAGTTCCGATTATCAAAGAGCTGGATAAGAGAATCAGAAAGACTTATAAAGATGAAAAGGTTCAGATTATCGACAAGGATAACCGAGTGCATATGGCTCATATCGATATTCACTATGGTTTTTCGGTAAATGGTGTTGCGGCTATTCATACCGATATTTTAAAGAGTACAGAACTGAATCATTTTTACAAGCTGTATCCGGAAAAATTCAATAATAAGACAAACGGTATTACCTTCAGAAGATGGTTATTATCCTGCAACAGACCTCTGTCTAATTTAATTAGCGAAACCATCGGAGAAGATTATAAAAAGGATGCCTCTAAACTGGAAGATTTACTGGCATACAAGGATGATGAAAAGGTATTAAATGCCATTGCTCAGATTAAAAATGACAAAAAGAAAGAGCTGGCTGCATATATTTTGGAAAAAGAAAAAGAAGAAATCAATCCGGATTCTATCTTTGATATTCAGATTAAACGTCTTCATGAGTACAAACGTCAGCAGATGAATGCTCTTTATATCATTCATAAATATCTGGAAATCAAGGGTGGAAAGAAGCCTTCTACTCCGATTACCTTTATCTTTGGTGCAAAGGCTGCTCCGGCATATGTTATTGCACAGGATATCATTCACCTTCTTCTGTGTTTACAGGAACTGGTAAACAAAGATCCTGACGTAAAGGATTATATGAAGGTAGTTATGGTTGAAAACTATAATGTAAGCTATGCAGAAAAATTGATTCCTGCCTGTGATATTTCAGAGCAGATTTCACTGGCAAGTAAGGAAGCTTCCGGAACAGGAAATATGAAGTTCATGTTAAACGGTGCGGTTACTTTAGGAACCAGCGACGGAGCAAATGTGGAAATCGATGAACTGGTCGGAAGTGACAATATCTATATCTTTGGTGAAAAATCTGAAACTGTTATTGCTCATTATGACAAGGCAGATTATGTATCCAAGGACTTTTATAAAAACAGCAAGGTAATCAAAGAAGCAGTTGATTTCATCGTGGGTAAAGAGTTATTAAAGATTGGTGACAAGGAAAACTTAACTCGTCTTTACAATGAACTATTAAACAAAGACTGGTTCATGACATTACTGGATTTAGAGGACTATATCAAAGTAAAAGATCAGGCCTTTGCTGATTATGAAAAGAAGGATAGCTGGAAAAAGAAAATGCTTACAAATATTGCAAAAGCAGGCTTCTTCTCATCAGACAGAACCATTGCTCAGTACAATGATGATATTTGGCATTTAACAAAAATTGATGTAATGTAAAAGAAAATATTCAGTCTGCCGGGCATTTGCCCGGCATGGCTTGTTTCAGAGGTAGTTATGAAAAAAAGTGCAAGAAAAGCAGGTATTTTATTACCGATTACCAGTTTACCGTCTCCTTATGGGATCGGTACTATGGGAAGAGCAGCATTTGAATTTGTGGATTTTTTAAAAAAGGCAGGACAGAGCTATTGGCAGATTTTGCCGATTGGTCCAACCGGATACGGAGATTCTCCTTATCAGTCCTTTTCAACTTTTGCCGGAAATCCGTATTTTATTGATTTAGAAGATTTATGTCAGGAAGGTCTTTTGACAAAGAAAGATTGTGAAAAGGCAAAGCTTTTTGAGGATCCGGAATATGTAGATTATGAAAAGCAGTATTACAAGCGCTTTCCGATTTTAAAAAAAGCCTATGCAAACTTTGTAAAGGCAAAGGGAGAAGAGGAAAAAGCGTATCAGGCTTTTGTAAAGGAAAATAAGTTCTGGCTCGAAGACTACGCTCTTTTCATGGCAGTGAAAAATAAATATGATTCCAAAAGCTATTATGAGTGGGATGAGGATATCAGATTAAGAGATAAGGCTGCGATTGCAAAGTATAAGGAAAGTTGTAAGGAGGATTATGGTTTTTATATTTTCCTTCAGTATTATTTCCTGAAGCAGTGGAAGCTGTTAAAAACCTATGCAAATCAAAACGGAATTCAGATTATTGGGGATATCCCGATTTATGTGGCAACAGACAGTGCAGATACCTGGGCAAATCCAAAGCTCTTCCAGTTTGATAAAAACAGAAGACCGATTGGTGTAGCCGGTTGTCCTCCGGATGCTTTTTGTGCGACCGGTCAGCTCTGGGGAAATCCGCTTTATGATTGGAAATATCACAAATCCACCGGCTATGAGTGGTGGATAAAGCGTATCGGACATTGCTTTAAGCTGTATGATGTGGTACGAATTGATCACTTCAGAGGGTTTGAGTCCTATTATGCAATTCCTTATGGAGATGAAACCGCAGAATTCGGTACCTGGGAAGAAGGTCCGGGAATGGACTTATTTGATACCCTGAAAGATAATTTGGGTCAGATGCCGGTTATCGCAGAGGATCTAGGATTTTTAACTCCTGCAGTTAAGAGAATGGTGAAAAAGAGCGGATATCCGGGAATGAAAGTATTGCAATTTGCTTTTGATCCAAACGGAGACAGTGAATATCTGCCTCATAATTATCCAAAGAACAGCATTGCATATACCGGAACACATGATAATGATACCTCTCTTGGCTTTTTTAAGTCTCTGAGCAAGGATGAAAAAGCATTTGCAAAGGAATATTTCGGTATTACATCGACAAAAAATCTGAACTGGGTTATGGTCAGATCCTGTCTGGCCAGTCAGAGTGATACCGCGATTATTTTGATGCAGGATTATCTGGGACTAGATTCCAGAGCCAGAATTAACACCCCATCTACTTTAGGCGGTAACTGGACCTGGAGAATGAAAAAAGAAGACCTTACAGATGATTTGGCACAAAAGATTCGTACGATTTGTTTTGTAAATGCAAGATGTGAAAAATAGCGCATATTTTGCGAAAAAACCTCTTTCTACACAAAAAAAGTTTTGAAAAAAATGAAAAAACTTGAATATTTATTGAATTTGAATATACTATAAATTAACAGTTTGTTTATTTTATATGTAAAAGGGTTCAAAAGTAGGAGAGGTTTGTTATGAAAAAAGGATTTAGAAGAACGGGCTTTTTGGTGGCTTTGCTGGTGTTTGTTTTTGCACTTACAGGATGCGGAAGCAAGACGGGAGAAACCTCCTATAAGGTGACGTTAACCGAAGACCAGACCAGACTGGATGTAGAATTAAAAGCCGATACTTCCAAGGGCTTTGAATGGAAATATTATACAGATAATAATGTATTAACAGAAATCACACAGACTCCTGAAAATGATATTTTTTCAAATACTTACATTTTGAAATATCGTTTCAATGCACAGGTGTCAGAGTCTGATACCATCTATTTTGTATTATCTAAAAATGGTGATGTGGAAACAGCCAAGTCTTATAGTTACTCAGTAGATGTAAGTAATGACGGAATTATCACCTTGGGTGATATGAAAGAGGATGCGGTAAAGGATTTACCAAAGCTTATGGAAAAAATGAATAAGTAAAATGAAAAGCATTTTCCTATGAGGAAGATGCTTTTTTTATGTTTCGGATTATTTGTTTCCGATGCATTCTGTGGTAAAATGAAAGGTAACAACTAAGTAGAAACATAATTATAGAAACTATAGGAATTTAATATGACTTTAAAGCAAAAAAGAAGAAAAGCCATGCTTCAAAAATATGGGGAGGAAGTATTATCTTCTCAAGGCTTTTTGGATTCGGACCAGTATATTCAGCATGGCAGTGTCTCTGTGAAAAAGCACAGCATTCGTGTGGCTCTGACAGCCATTGCCATAGCAGAATTTTTAAAAATAAAATACCGGAAAAAGGATTTAATCAGAGGTGCACTTTTACATGATTATTTCCAGTATGACTGGCATAATAAGCCGGTAAATCTTCAGAGCATTTTACATTTTTATCAGATGCACGGATTTACGCATCCTTATACCGCTTTAAATAATGCGCAAAAGGATTTTGAATTAACCAAAAGAGAACAGGACATTATCTCAAAGCATATGTGGCCGCTTACCGTGAAACCGCCTATGTGCAGAGAAGCCTGGATTGTCACCATGGCGGATAAATATTGTTCTTTACTAGAAACCTTGAAAATACACAGATAACAGAAAGCAGAGAGTATGGAAGAAACCTTAACCGGTGCGCTCCTTCGCCATTCCGGCACCCTGGAATATCCGTTTCATATGCCGGGACACAAGAGAAATATTACAGGCGGAGTTTTTGAGCAGATTTCGAAAATAGATATTACTGAAATAGAAGGATTTGATAATTTACATGATGCCAGGGGCATAATAAAAAGAGAACAGGATTTTGCGGCTGTATTATATCAGAGCAAAAGCTGCTATTATTTGGTAAACGGTTCCAGTAGCGGTGTGGTCAGTGCCATTTGTTCTCAGACCCGAAAAGGGGATGTCATCATCATGCAAAGAGGCAGTCATAAGTCAGCTTATCACGGAGTATATCTCAATGAATTAAAGCCGTATTATTTAAATCAGCCCTGTAAAGAAAGTGGCATGCCAAGTGGTCCGGTTTCAAAAGAGCAGGTCCAAAAGGCTTTGGAAGCAACCGGTGCAAAGGTTGTTTTTCTGACCTATCCGACCTATGAAGGAATCGGATGTGATATAGAGGAAATTGCAAAGATAGTACATTCCATGGATGCGATTCTGATTGTCGATCAGGCACATGGGGCGCATTTAGGGTTCCATTCAGCCTTTATGGAAAGTGCTACAGAATATGCCGATCTCGTCATTATGAGTGTACACAAGACTTTGCCGGCCATGACGCAGACAGCACTGTTACATGTTTGCAGCGACAGGGTAGATGAAATGGCGCTGAAAAGATATTTAGCAGTTCTGCAGACCAGCAGTCCGTCTTATGTATTGATGGCATCGGTGTCATCCGCTCTTCACCTGATACAGGAAGAGGGCAGTCAAAGATTTGGTCAGCTCGATGAGATGCTAAAAGAGTTTTATCAAAAAGCGCAAAAGCTCGAGCATTTAAAGGTTTTGACAAATGACTGGGCAATACAGACATACGGCGCTAAAATGGATCAAAGTAAAATTGTCATTTGTACGCCAAAGCTTTTGGATGAAAAAGGGCAAAGATTTCGAGGAAAAGACCTGTTTGACTGTTTATTAAAGGATTATCAGCTTCAAATGGAAATGGCTTCCATGGATTATGTTCTGGCCATGACGACGATTATGGATACAAAAGAGGGTATTAACAGACTAATAGAAGCCCTGTTTCAAATAGATCAGAGATTACAAAAGGCAGCAGATGTGTCAGAACAGGAAAATTCGGACTGGGTATATTGCCCTAAAGACGGCTTTCGAGAAGGCCTTTCGCTTTATGAAGCATTGAATGGGAAAACCGAAAAGGTTTCTTATTTTGACAGTGCTTCTCATGTTAGCGGTGAATATTTACTTTTATATCCGCCGGGAACGCCTCTCATCGTTCCGGGAGAACGAATCAGTAAAGAAGTTTTGGATTTTATAGATCAGGCAAAAAAGATAGGACTGAGCGTAACCGGTCCTGAGTCAGAGGATTTGAGTTATCTAAACTGTCTCTTGCCTTAATGCTTGCATTTACCCCTCGAAAATGCGATACTGAAATGCGAGTAAGTAGGAAAGGAAAAAAGAATATGCGTAAAACGAAAATTATATGTACAATCGGACCAGCCAGTGAAAGTGAGGAAATGCTTCGCGAGCTCATGCTTGCAGGAATGAACGTTGCCAGATTTAACTTCTCTCACGGAACACATGAAGAACAGAAGGGAAAATACGCAAAGGTCCTTAAGGTAAGTGCAGAATTGGGACTTCCGGTAGCAACACTTCTTGATACAAAGGGACCGGAAATCAGATTAAAGGATTTTGAAAACGGATCGGCAGAGCTTGTCAGCGGACAGACCTTCATTTTAACCACAGAAGAAATGATGGGAAATAGCGAAAAAGCCTCTATTACCTATAAAAATTTAAAAAATGATATTAAAATCGGAAGCACCATTTTAATTGACGATGGAAAAATTGAAATGGTTGTGGAAAAGATGAATGATACCGATATAATTTGTAGAGTTATGAACGGAGGAAAGGTTTCCAACCACAAGGGAATCAATGCACCGGGAGCGATTCTTTCCATGCCTTATATTTCTGAGGTAGACAGAAAGGATATTATTTTTGGTGCGACCTTAGGTCATGATTTTATTGCCTGCTCTTTTGTCAGATGCAAAGAGGATATTTTAGAGGTTAGAAGTATTCTGGATGAATATGACAGCAAGGCCAAGATTATCGCAAAGATTGAAAATATGCAGGGAATTAACAACCTGGATGAAATATTGGAAGTAGCAGACGGAATTATGGTTGCCCGTGGAGATATGGGTGTAGAAATTCCGTTAGAGGAAGTACCTCTGATTCAGAAAAAGATGATCAAAAAGGCAGTGGCTCTCGGAAAACATGTTATTACAGCAACTCAGATGCTCGAATCCATGATTTCCAATCCGCGTCCGACCAGAGCAGAGACAGCGGATGTTGCCAATGCGATTTATGATGGTACGACAGCGATCATGCTTTCCGGAGAAAGTGCAGCAGGTGCTTATCCGATCGAAGCAGTAAAAACAATGTCAAGAATCGCAGAACGTACCGAAGAAGACATTGATTATAAAAACAGATTAAAGAAAATCGATGAGAATGATTCCGTAGATATTACCACAGCGATTTCACATGCAACCTGTACAACCGCTATGGATTTGAACGCAGCAGCGATTATCACGGTTACCATGTCAGGCTTTACTGCCGGTATGATTTCCAGATATAAACCGGGCTGTTCGATTATCGGTTGCAGCGTAAATCCTCGTGTTTGCAGACAGCTTTCTCTGACCTGGGGCGTGGCACCTTTACTGATTGAAAAAAAGGATAATGCCGATGATTTATTTGAGGAAGCAGCAAAGGCAGCAGAGAAGGCAGGATATGTGAAGAAGGGCGACGTGGTTGTATTAACAGCCGGTGTACCTTTAGGTATTTCCGGAAGAACAAACATGATTCGTGTAATTGAGATTTAATGATGTATTTTATTGGAAAATAAAGGATTTGTTATGGGTCATATATTTTATCTGATGGGCAAAAGCTCATCCGGAAAAGATACAATATACAAAAAGCTGATGGAAGATCCTTCCCTTGGACTGAAAAATATCGTGTTATATACGACAAGACCGATTCGTGTGGGTGAAGAGGACGGCAGAGAGTATTTTTTTGTCGATGAAGAGCGCTTAAAAGAGCTTCAGGAAGCCGGCAAGGTAATCGAGCTTCGAAGCTATGATACCTGTCTGGGGGTTTGGAAGTATTTTACAGTTTCAGATGAAAACATTGATTTAACCCAGAATAATTATTTGATGATCGGAACCATAGAATCTTTTGTAAAAACCAAAGAATACTATGGAAAAGATACCGTAATTCCGCTGATGATAGAATTATCTGACGGAATCAGATTAAGACGTGCACTGGGCAGAGAGGATAAACAGGAAAATCCGAAATATTCAGAAATGTGTCGTCGATTTTTGGCTGATGAACAGGATTTTGCCCCGGAAAAAATGGTGGCAGCAGGCATTGAAAAGACCTATGTGAATGAACATTTGGATGTATGTCTTTCGAGCCTGAATGCGGAGATTAGAAAATGGATATCAAAGTAAATCAAATAGGAGCCGCTTTGCCGGTGGAAAATCCCGGCCAGAGTGTGCAATCAGATGACAGCTTTAAATTCATATTGGCGAGCAAGATTGAAGAATCCGATCTCAAAGCACAGCTGATGTCCATGATGGAGGAAATCACCATGCAGGGTGACAGAATTTCCAAAAAAATGGATATTCGGGATATGCGAAAGTATCGTACCCTGATCAAGGGCTTTATGAATGAGGTTGTGACCCGAAGTCATAAGTTTTCCAGAGAGAACTTTTTGGACAGAAGAGGTCGTCACAGAGTGTACGGTATTATCAAACAGGTGGATGACACTCTGGATGAGCTGGCCAGAGAACTGGTAAAGGATGAAAAGGATCACATTGCCATTTTAGGAAAGATTGGAGAAATCCGGGGACTTTTACTGGATATTTTTACATAAAAGGATGTATCGTAAAATTTTAAAATATGCCTTGGGGCAATATTAAGGAGGAAGCATATGCCAACATTTCAGGATATTATCGGACAGGATCAATTGGTGGGACATCTTCAGACTGCAGTAAAAGAAAAGAAATACAATCATGCATATATTATCAATGGAGAAAGAAGCAGCGGAAAGGAATTTATAGCAAAAATCTTTGCGCAGGCTATTTTATGTGAAAAACAGGAAATTGAGCCATGCAATGAATGTCATTCCTGCAAACAGGCTATTTCTTCCAATCACCCGGATATTATCAAGGTTTTGCATGAAAAACCTGCAACCATCGGTGTAGAAGACATCCGACTGGGAATCAACCAGGATATTGTAATCAAACCTTACAGCAGCGAATACAAAATTTATATTATAAATGAAGCTGAAAAAATGACAGTTCAGGCACAGAATGCTCTATTGAAAACTTTGGAAGAGCCGCCAAGTTATGCCATTATTTTGATTTTAACTTCTAATCTGGAGGCCCTTTTACCTACTATTTTATCCAGATGTGTTGTGCTCAACATGAAGCCGGTAAAGGACGAGCTGGTAAAAGAGTATCTCATGAAGGAAGTACATATTCCGGACTACAAGGCAGATGTTTGTGCTGCGTTTGCGAGAGGTAACTTAGGAAAAGCCAAGGCTTTGGCTGCCAGTGAAGAATTTGACAATATCAAAACAGAGGCAGTCAGTCTGTTAAAATACATTCGTGATATGGATATTACAGATATTGTATCTGCAATTCGTAAAATTTCAGAATACAAAATTGATATCAATGACTATCTGGATATTTTATCTGTCTGGTATCGTGATGTTTTACTGTTTAAGGCTACGAATGATGCCAATCACTTGATTTTTAAGGATGAAATACAGTATATTAAGAAAGTAGCTGACCAGAGTGCGTATGAAGGAATCGAGATTATTCTGGAAGCATTAGAAAAAGCCAAAGCAAGACTGAGAGCCAATGTCAATTTTGATATGACGATGGAGCTCTTGCTTTTAACCATAAAGGAGAATTAAAAAATGATAAAGGTAGTAGGAGTCAGATTCCGTACTGCAGGAAAAGTATATTATTTTGATCCAAAGAAATTTGAAATCAAAAAAGGAGACCACGTAATTGTTGAAACTGCTCGCGGTCTCGAATACGGAACCGTAGTCGCTCCGTTAAAGGAAATTACGGATGACGAAATCAGTCAGCCGCTAAAGCCTGTAATTCGTGTGGCTACACCAAAAGATGACGCACAGGAACAGGCCAACCGAGAAAAGGAAAAAGAAGCCTTAAAAATCTGTCTGGAAAAAATACAAAAGCACAATCTGGATATGAAACTGATTGATGCAGAATATACATTTGATAATAACAAGGTTTTATTCTATTTTACTGCTGACGGCAGAGTTGACTTTAGAGAACTGGTTAAAGATTTGGCAGCAGTATTTAAAACCCGTATCGAATTGAGACAGATTGGTGTCAGAGATGAGACTAAAATTATCGGAGGCATCGGTATTTGCGGCAGACCTCTTTGCTGTCATACCTTTTTGGATGAATTTGCCCCTGTTTCCATTAAAATGGCAAAGGAGCAGAATTTATCTCTGAACCCGACCAAGATTTCCGGTGTATGCGGCAGATTAATGTGCTGTCTGAAAAACGAAGAGGAAACCTATGAAGAGCTGAACAGACGCCTGCCGAATGTCGGTGATTATGTAACTGCTGACGACGGATTAAAGGGCGAGGTACATTCCGTTAATGTATTAAGACAGCTCGTCAAGGTACTGGTAGAAGTCGGTGACGAAAAGGAAATTCATGAATACAAAGTAGAACAGCTTCGTTTTAAACGCAGACATGTTCGTAAAGATAAGAATGAAAAGGGTGCTGAGGATAAGGAACTGAAGGCCTTAGAGCAGCTTGAAAAGAAGGAAGGAAAGTCAAAGCTGGATGAAGGTTAAGATAAAGGAGACAGAACGTCTCGATGACCTTGGCATAAACGGATATCAGATTATTCAGGATCCTGAAAAGTTCTGTTTTGGGATTGATGCAGTGCTTCTTTCTGAATTTGCAAAGGTAAAGCCCGGAAAAAGGGTTTTGGATATGGGAACCGGAACCGGTATCATTCCGATTCTTTTGGCTGCAAAGACAAAGGCAGGTCATATTACCGGTCTGGAAATTCAAGAGGAAAGTGCCGAAATGGCAAATCGCAGCGTATGCTATAATGATTTATCCTCTCTCATTGACATTGTGACAGGAGATATCAAGGACTGCGAGACAATATTTGGCAGGGAAAGCTTTGATGTGATTACCTGTAATCCGCCTTATATGATTGCGGGACACGGACTTAAAAATCCTTCTATGCCAAAGACCATTGCCAGACATGAGGTGCTCTGTAATTTAGAGGACATTATCAGTCAGGCTTCCAAGGCATTAGTTGAGGGCGGATATTTTTATATGGTTCACAGACCGTTTCGTTTGGCGGAGATTATGGTTACGTTATCAAAATATCGACTGGAACCAAAGCGAATGAGACTGGTGCATCCCTATGTGGATAAAGAGCCGAATATGGTTTTAATAGAAGCCAAAAAAGGGGCAAATTCACGAATTCTCGTGGAAAAGCCGCTCGTGGTATATTCCGGTGTGGGTGAATATACGGATGAGATATATGAGATATATAAACCAAAGGTTTATGATAAGAGAGAAACCAAAGAGAAAGAATAAGGCTTTGATTTCTCTTTTTCTTGTTTACCGCGACTCAGCGTCGCGGGGCCTTGCCGGCAGTACAATCAAAAGAATTGCTGCTAAAGCAATTCTTAGCTAATTAGTCAGAGAAAGGATTTTGATATGAACGAAAATCCAAAACAGGGAATGCTGTATTTGTGTGCAACACCCATCGGAAACTTAAATGATATGACAAGCCGAGTGGTGGAAACCTTGGAATTTGCAGATATTATTGCTGCCGAGGATACCAGAAACAGTATCAAATTATTAAATCATTTTGATATACATACCAAAATGACCAGTTATCATGAATACAACAAGGTGGAAAAGGCCAGAGAACTGATTTACCGTATGAAGCAGGGAGACAATGTAGCCCTGATTACCGATGCGGGAACGCCCGCTATTTCAGATCCGGGCGAGGTACTGGTAGCTATGTGTCACGAAGAGGGAATTGTTGTCACCTCTCTTCCGGGGTGCTGTGCCTGTATTACGGCACTTACCTTATCGGGGCTGGGAACCAGACGCTTCTGCTTTGAGGGCTTTTTGCCGCCCGATAAAAAAGAAAGAGAATTTATTTTGGAAGAGCTAAAAAGAGAAACCCGAACCATGATTTTATATGAGGCACCGCATCATTTAAAAAAGACTCTGGCACTTTTAAAAGATACTCTGGGAGACAGAAGAATCACCCTTTGCAAGGAACTGACCAAAAAATTTGAGTCGGTTATGCCGACAACTCTGGATGCGGCAATCGAATATTTTGAGCATGAAGAACCAAGAGGCGAATATGTGCTGGTTCTGGAGGGAAAGAGTCCTGAGCAGGTACAAAAGGAAAAGGTTCAGGCTTTTGATGAGATTTCCATTGAGGATCATATGCAAAAGTATCTGGATCAGGGAATGGACCAAAAGCAGGCAATGAAAGCAGTAGCCAAGGACCGAGGTGTCAGCAAAAGAGATATTTATCAGTATCTTTTGGATCAAAAAGAGACCGTATCAAATCAAATATAAAAACAATGAATAAACTATTAAAAATAATTGGAAGTATTTACATTAAAGAACTTGCATATTATAATCAAGGCAATTGAGGGCTCAGCCTTCTTATTATTTTGTAAAACAGATTTTAAAAGGAGATTACTATTATGTTAGAAAGAGTTATTGAAATTATCAAAGAACAGTTAAACCTCGAAGGAATTGAAATCACAGAAGAAACTTCCTTCAAGGATGATTTAGGAGCAGATTCTTTAGATTTATTTGAGCTGGTAATGGCTTTTGAAGAAGAATACGAAGTAGAAATTCCTACAGAAGATATCGAAAGCATTACAACTGTCGGCGGTATTGTAGAATACATGAAAAACAAAGGTGTAGAAGCATAGGATGAAAACTCAAATTACAGAGCTTTTACAGATTGAATACCCTATTTTGCAGGGCGGAATGGCCTGGGTAGCCGATTACCATCTGGCATCAGCGGTATCCAATGCAGGAGGCCTGGGTATTATCGGAGCAGGCGGAATGCCTGTTGAACTGGTCAGAGAGCAGATTATCAAAACCAGAGAACTGACAGATAAGCCATTTGGTGTAAATCTGATGCTGATGAACCCTCAGGCAGATGAAATCGCAAAAATGCTGGCAGAAGAAAAGGTCAGCGTGGTAACAACCGGTGCAGGTAATCCTGCGAAATATATGCAGGACTGGAAGCAGGCCGGAATGAAGGTAATCCCTGTAGTTGCCAGTGTGGCCCTTGCTAGGCTTATGGAAAGAATCGGTGCAGACGCAGTGATTGCAGAAGGGATGGAATCCGGCGGACATATCGGAAGTACTACAACCATGGCTCTGGTGCCACAGGTTGTGGATGCAGTGACGATTCCTGTCATCGCAGCCGGCGGAATTGCAGACGGAAGAGGTTTTGCAGCCTGCAAAATGCTCGGAGCTCAGGGAGTACAGATTGGTACCCGTTTCCTGGTAGCCGAGGAATGTAATATCCATGAAAATTATAAAGACAAGGTAATCAAAGCAAAGGACATTGATTCGGAAGTCACCGGTATGTCTACCGGACATCCGGTACGTTCTATTCGTAATAAAATGACCAGAGAATATCTGGAAATGGAGAAAAACGGAGCCAGCTTTGAAGAGCTGGAACAGCTCACCCTGGGGTCTTTAAGAAAAGCAGTCGTTGACGGAGATGTTGTCGGCGGTACGCTCATGGCAGGACAGATTGCTGCCCTGGTAAAGGAAAAGCAAACCTGTAAAGAAATTATGCAAGATATTCTCTCACAGGCAAAGCAATTATTAAATGCGTAAAAGAGGAAAAAATATATGTCTATTATGAATACAAAGGAAATTATGGAAATCCTGCCACACAGACATCCGTTTTTACTGATTGATACCATCGAAGAATTAGAGGTAGGTCAGAAAGCGGTAGCAAAGAAATGCGTCAGCTACAATGAACCATTCTTTGCAGGTCATTTTCCGCAGGAACCGGTTATGCCGGGTGTACTGATTATTGAAGCCTTGGCTCAGACCGGTGCGGTTGCCATTTTAAGTGAACCGCAGTTTAAAGGCAAAATCGCCTTTTTTGCCGGAATTAAAGAAGCCAAATTCAAAGGAAAAGTGGTTCCGGGAGATGTACTCAGATTAGAAACTGAAATTATCAAGGTAAAGGGACCGATCGGTGTCGGAAGTGCAAAAGCTTATGTGGGTGATAAACTGGTAACCCAGGCTGAACTTACCTTTGCAATTGGCTAAACAAATCCATATTTGACCAAAGCAAAACTCGCTAGAATTCCTGCAAGGGAGGCAAACAATCCTCCAATCAGGGTGTAGCGGGTTTTTTTAATGCCTGCAGCTAAAAAATAGACACTCATGGTGTAAAAAAGAGTCTCGGTAGAGCTCATGATTAGGCTGGTTAAGATTCCGATGGCTGAGTCAGGACCATATGTTTTGAAAATATCAATAACCAGACCGGTGGCAGCAGAGGAGGAAAACAGCTTGATAAATAAAAGAGGGATTATGTGACAAAGAAGAGACGATGTACCAAAAAACTGTACACACAGGGTTTTCACAAAGTCTAAAAAACCGCCGGCTCTTAAAATCCCGACACTGACTAACAGACCAACCATGGTCGGCATCAGTGAAAAGACAGTTTCGAGACCGTCTTTAGCTCCCTCTAAAAAAGCTTCATAGACGGCTACCTTTTGGATCATTGCGAAAAAGACAATCCCAAAGATAAAAAGCGGAATGATAAAGTCAGATAGTTTTGTCAAAAGAGTCATAGCCAGTTTCCTTTTGCGATATTTTAGTTGTTTTTTTTACGCGGCCAAACAACAGAATAAAGAGAATTCCCGCCAAAGTGGAGGCGGTGGTTGCGAGTATGGCCGGCATCAAAATAGCAGACGGATTTACACTTCCGTACTTGCTTCGATAAGTAATGATGGTAATGGGAATGAGCTGCAGCGAGGAAATATTTAATATGAGGAAATTGCACATTTCGTTGCTGGCATAGCCCTCCCGGCTTTTTTCCCTGTTGTCGGTATCTCGTTTTAGCTGAATGCGCCTGAGTTCCTTCATGGCCTTTAGGCCAAAGGGAGTGCATGCCCATCCGAGGCCGAGTAAATTGGTAATGATATTTAATGAAAGGTATTCCAGGGCCTTTTCTTCGTTTTTTAATGTAGGAAAGAGAAAGAAAAGAAAGGGGCGAAAAAACTGTGTCAGCTTGCGAACCAAACCACTTTTAGAGGCAATTTCCATAAGCCCTACCCAAAAGGACATAATCCCCATCATGGTAATGCACAGGGAAATGGCCTCCTGTGCACTTTCCAAAGTCTGTGTGGAAACCTCGCCGGTCTTTCCGACCAGACAGGCGTAAAAGATTCCGATGATCATCATAAAGCCCCATATTTTATTCAGCATAGGATTTACCTGCTCGTTTTGTTAATAAATGTATGACTTAATGGTGCTAACTATGCATTTTTTACTGAAAGATGTGAAAAACATGGGGATTATTTCGTGATTATGTTGAAAAAAGCAGAAAAGTACTCTATAATACTTGTAAGTATTGTCAGTAGACATATTATGGGATAGAGACAAAGGAGATTTGCTGTATGAGATTAATTACACGTTCTGATTTTGATGGATTGGCATGTGGTGCACTGTTAAAGGAAGCAGGAATTATTGACCACTGGAAATTTGCTCATCCAAAGGATTTACAAGACGGATTGGTAGAAGTAACGGAGGATGACTGCCTTGCAAATGTACCTTATGTAGAGGGCTGTGGACTTTGGTTTGATCATCATTCCAGTGAACATGAAAGACAGGAGCTTGCCGGTAAATACAAGGGCGAGAGCAGAGTGACACCATCGTGTGCTCGTATTATTTATGAATACTACGGAGGAAGAGAAAGATTTCCTCAGTTTGATGATATGATGGAGGCTGTAGACAAGGTTGACTCAGGTCAGCTCAGCATCGACGATGTACAGAATCCAAAGGGATGGGTTTTGGTAGGATTTTTAATGGATCCTCGTACCGGTCTTGGCAGATGGAGAGATTTCACCATCAGCAACTATCAGCTTATGGAAAAATTGATTGATGCCTGTCGTACCATGACTACCGAAGAGATTTTGAATCTTCCGGATGTAAAGGAACGTATCGAGGTATACTTTGAACAGACTGAAAAGTTCAAAGAAATGGTAAAGGCACATACCAGAGTAGAAGGAAAGGTAATTATTTCCGACTTAAGAGGAGTGGATCCGATCTATTCCGGTAACCGTTTTATGATTTATTCTATGTATCCTGAGCAGAATATTTCTGCATGGATTGTAAACGGAAAAGGCGGAAAAGGCTGTAGTGCAGCAGTTGGTTACAGCATCCTGAACAGAACCTCTGATGTCAATGTCGGAAGCCTGATGCTCAAGTACAACGGAGGCGGACATAAGGCAGTCGGAACCTGTCAGTTCTCTGATGAGGAAATGGGAACAGAGCTGGATAAGATGCTCGCTGAGCTTTGTGAAATGAGCAATAAATAAGAATAGAAAGAATAAAAAGGCCCATCAACTGATGTTGATGGGCTTATTTATTACTGCTCCACAATATTTACATATATAATCTTTCTTAAATAACTCCCAGCGTTTTCATGATAAACAGCCAGAATGTCAGAGAAAAGGAAGCCAGCAAAGTAGTCGCTACAATACTGCTGGAGGTAAGTACTCCTTCATGTCCCATGTTTTTCGACATGATATAACAGCTCGGAGTAGTCGGTGCTCCCAGCATAACCAGTAAAGATACCAGCTGTTCTCCTCGAAAGCCCATCCAAAGGGCAATCGGCAGAAAAATCATACACTGCAAAAAGAGTCGAATAAAGGCAGCGAGCAAAGTAGGCTTTATCATTTTAATGGCCTTTTTACCCTGGAACCCTCCTCCCAAAGCAATGAGAGCTAAAGGAGTTGCCATGACTGCCAAGTTGTTGCAGGTTTTTGTTACGATAAACGGAAGAGATATTTTGGAAAGCGAAGCCAAAATACCAAATACAATACTCAATATAATCGGATTGGTCAGAATTCCTTTGACGGAATCCAAAAGCTTATCCTTTTGAAACGTTTTTTCATTTGGCGCGGTAAAGGTCAGTACGATAACCGCAAATATGTTGTAAAGCGGTACGGAGCCAATAATCATAAGAGGGGCAATGGTTGCCTTTCCGTAAATATTTTGAATAAAGGCAAGTCCGAGTACTGCTGCACTGCCTCGGTATGAAGCCTGAATGAATTCTCCTAAATAAGCTTTTTTTCGAAAGAAAAGATATCCGAAAACTGAAATAAAGAAAATACACAGCAGGGTAGCTCCAAAGCAGAACAGAACATATTTTGTATTCCATACAGAGTAAAAATCCGCCTGATATAAATCCAAAAAAAGCAGTGCCGGAAGAGTGACCTTGAAATTAAACTTGTCACAAACCTTTACAAATTCCGGAGTTAACATTTTCATTTGTTTCAGGCCATATCCGATCATAATCGTCAAAAAAATCGGAAGGGTTACCTGAAGACTAAAGATTAAATTATTCATTTCATTTCTCGATTCTGTCTTTTGTGTTAAAATATATATGCTCGCCTACGAATATACGCCTTTCAAAGAGACGTGTCAATGCGAGTATAGCTTGGTGAAAGGAGACAGGAGATAAAATGGAACAAACCCCGGTTATATATATCTGTATTGCACTCATAGGTTGTCTCTTTTTGTTTGCCCTGGCATTCCTTCTCGCACTTTTAAAGCAAAAACGAAAGAAACCTTTGCCGATTGACGAAATGACAGGTCTCGAATTTGAAAGATACTGTGCGGATTTATTGAGTCAAAAGGGCTTTGTGGATGTCAATGTGACCAAGGCAAGCGGTGATTACGGCGTGGATATTTTGGCAGAAAAAGACGGAGTGACCTATGCCATTCAGTGCAAGCGCTATCAGGATCCGGTAGGAGTCAAAGCCATTCAGGAGGCGTTTGCCGGCAAAGAGTACTATGACAAAATGGTCGGAGCGGTATTAACCAATCAGTATTTCACACAGCCTGCCGTGGAAGCAGCAAAAAAATTAAAGATTCTGTTGTGGGACCGAGGCTATTTGGAAAGCATGATTTCAGAAGAATAAATGCTTTTTCGAATTTCCGTAAAGCTGTCGGGACCATGGTCTAAATAAAAGGTATAAAAGGAGGAGCTCCCTCCTTTTTTTTGATACAGTTTTTTGCACTCTTTCAGCTCTAAATAACTCAAATAGTATTTCAAATAATTTCCGGGTTCGTTTACCAGATATGCATAAATGTTTTCTATGTCTTTAGAATCCCGGATTGCCAGCTTGTTTAGATATGGGGTGATTTCCTCTGCTGTAAAGCCGTGAGCATGAACCAGTATTTCCAAATAGCTGAGGCAGCATAGCTGAAGCTCGCGTCCCAGACGAATCAGATTGGCATAATCACATAGCTTACGGTCCTCATAGGCATAGCGATAGGCCTCCAATTCCCAGTACAGTGCCCAGCCCTCATGATAGCCCGGAAAGGATAAAAGATAGCGAAGCAGGTTATCACCGTTTACTCCCTTTTTGGACAGATGATACATGGTTTCATACATATGCCCCGGATACCCTTCGTGCGCCAGAGTCGTAAACATACTCAGAGAATCTTTCGTGTTTTGCGGATTATAATAAATGATATTTGGCGTATGCGATGCGCTGCGTTCATTTGTATAAAAAAGGCCGGGAGTAAAGTAATAGGCCGGAGCAGTATTTCCGTATAAAGAGCGAGGCACCTGTTTTAGCGTGATTTTGCCGTAGGTATTTAGCGCCGGCAGATTTGTAAAGCGCTTCATCAGTGCAGGTATATAATTTTCGGTATCCATGGAAAGCTCCTGATCGGCCTCTATCATCAGAGAATCTTCGATTTTACCGGTAGCACATTTCTTGATTTCTTTATAAAGATGATCCTGTTCTTTGAGTATCATCTCCTCCATTTCGGTCAGGGTTAATTCGCATCCTGACTGAGTCTGTACCAGATATTCATAGTACTCTTTTCCGTTTTTTAGGCAGCAAAGTCCCTGCCTATTTGGGGCATCCTTTTGAAACTGGGCGAGGTCATTTGCCAGTTTCTGATAGGCAGAGGATACCTCTCCCCCGGCCAGCTCTTCTGCTTTTTGCAGATAGTAAAGCCTTTTTTTCTTTCTGCGTTTAAAAATCGTCTGCAGCTTTTTTTGAAGAGGATGAGCAAACAGGGTCTGACATTTTTGTATGTCAAAGGATTTACACTGCTCAATCACCAAATCAAGGTCCTCTTTATACAGAGGTATCCCCCGGTTTTGTCTGTCCTTTTCATACTCTGTCAGAGAATCAAAATAGGCCGGAATGCTGCCCAAAATCACCAGATAGTTTTTGACATCCTTTTCATTTTGAATCGGATATTCAGATAACAGAACAGGGAGATTTATCTGAGCTCCGCTGCTAAAGCTTAGCGGATTTTCAAAGTAGGAGTAGGATTTTCCCAAAAGCTGATGTTTTAAGTATGCCAAGGTGGTACGCTGCGTTTGTCTTTGCACCTTATTTAATTTGCCCTCGTTAAGGCGCTCAGCCCTTATGCAAAGAGAGGAAACCTGGTCAAACCTGTGTAAATACGCATCCCTGTCATAAGGACGCAGCCCTTTATCCTTTGTTTTTAAATGAAAATCACCCGGATTTTCAAAGGCAAAACGGGCAGACAGAGGGTCATCACCATACATTTCCTGAATGAATGCCATGCTAAATTTTGAAAAATTACGCTGCGGCTTAAAAATAGGGGAAAAGTAAATCAGAAAAGATGTCGATATAATACTAATAATGACTAAAAAATGGATAAGTAGCCGATTTTTTTTCATGAATACCTCTTTTTAAAAGATGCTTTTCAATAATGTATGCAATCTGTGATTTTTCAGACATGAAAAGTGATGAAATGATTGAAAGAATGCATAAAAAATGGTATTCTAAGATTGGGTTATTATCTATATATTATGGCATGAATACTCCGCCCGGGAGTATAAAAAAACGGGAGTTTTGAAAAATCGAGACTAAAGAGGGCATGTCTATGGGAAAAAGCAAAATCGACGTAAAAGAAGCATTGCAAAATGCGAAAGCCAAGATGGCACAAAAGAAACCAAGGAAGGAAAAGCCGGTGAAGGAAAAATCAGACAAAAAGAAGTTTGATTTAAAGCCTGTCCTTGCTAAAATTCCGTTTGACAAACTGAAAAGTAAGTTCAAAAAAGACAAGGGAGAAGAAGGTGCGCCGGAGGTATCCAGGTCATCTGCAACTTCCGGTCATTTAGTTTTCAGTATCCGTAATAAAATTATACTGGGCTTTATGGTACCGATTGCATTCATGATCGTTGTCGGACTGGTTGCTTACAATCAGGCTGCAAAAGGTATGAGTGAAAAGTATACCGAATCGACGATTCAGACGATTCAGACTGCGGTGGAATACGTGGATGTGGTATGTGACTTTATTGAAGCCGAAGGTACCAAATACGCATATGACAAGGAACTGAGTAAATATTTCCTGGGTCTGTATGATACAGATGAAGTAGCCAAGACCGAAGTGATTAACAATTATCGTTCTTCTATGACTTCTTCTGCTTCAGCAAATGACTTTATTGAAAACATTCATGTCATCACCAAGGAAGGCATTCAGATGCTGACTACCAATATAAAAGGTCTTGGTAAGGCAAGTGACGGTTATTCCCTGGATGGTATTTTAGATGCCTACAAGCAGGAAATTTCCGGCGGAGCAAAGAAAATTCCGCGTTGGATTGATACACATAAAGTATTGGATGATACCTTAAAACTGGATGCAAATAATACCATTCTGACCTATGAAATCTCCGGTAAATCAAATGCAGCTATTATTGCAATTGATATCAAGAGAGAAGCATTAGAGGAATTTTTGTTACAGATGGATCTCGGTGTAGGAAGTAAAGTCGGATTTATCACACCGGGCGGAAAAGAAATTGTATGTGAAAGCACAAAGGACGGTGTTCAGGTTTTAGAAACCGAAGAACCGGTATTCTTTGGTCAGGATTTCTTCTCAGTGATTACAGAGGATCACAGACAGGGTTCAGACAGTATCAAGATCAAAGGCAAAAAGTATGAATTCCTGTATTCACAGAGTGAGCTTTCCGGTGCTACCATGTGTGCTATGGTTCCTGTCAAGTTAATTACAGGTCAGGCAGAAACCATCAAGACTATGACCTTTACTCTGGTTATTTTAGCAACGATTCTGGCTGTTTTAGCTTGTATGGCAGTTGTTAGCGGTATCCAGGTTAATATGAAAAATATTTCTGCTAAATTGATTGATGTTTCAGAAGGTGATTTAACTGTAACCATGCAGGCAAAGGGCCGCGACGAATTCCAGGGACTGGTTGGTTCTGCAAATCATATGATTGGCAATACCAGAAATCTGGTATACAAGGTTACAGAAGCTACCAATCAGTTAGAAGCTTCTTCCAAGGCAGTAAACCAGGCATCTGATATTATCAGCAGTTTCTCTGTAGATATTACCGGTGCAATCAGCAATATCAATGAAAATATGAACAGACAGGCTGAACATGCACAGGCCTGTGTGACGAAAACAGATGTCCTTTCCGGTGACCTTCAGGCTGTCAGCCGTATGATTGAAAAGGTTGAAAAGCTCGTTCAGGAAACTGACACCATGATTGACAGAGGTATGGATATTGTCAGACTTTTGGTAGACAGAGCACAGGAAACTACCAAAATTACTTCCGAGGTAGGAGAAAGTATTCATTCCCTCAGAAAAGAAACACAGAGTATTAACAACTTCGTTGAGTTAATCAGTGAAATCAGTGATCAGACAAACCTTCTTTCTTTGAATGCTTCCATTGAAGCAGCAAAAGCCGGTGAATTTGGTCGTGGATTCTCAGTCGTTGCCGAAGAAATTCGAAAATTGGCGGATGATTCTGCCAGTGCAGCAGCTGAAATTCAGAATAATGTAAATGACATCAATGCCAAGACTATGACCAGTGTGGAAAGTGCAGAAACAGCGATTTCCATGGTAGATGCACAGTCAGAAGCAGTCGAAGAAGTAATCAGCGTATTCCAGAGCATGCAGGATCGTATGTCTGCACTGGTACGAGGACTTCAAGATATGGTTGACTGTATGGAAAAAGCCGATGTGGAAAGAAAAGATACCGTAAATGCGGTGCGTAATATTTCCGAAATCATCGAAGGTACTGCCAGCAGTGCACAGACCGTTCAGACCGTTGCTGACAAGCTGATGGAAAATGTAGAAAACTTAAATCAGACTGCAGATGCCCTGAATGAAAACATGGGCGGATTAAAGGACGGTATTGCCGGATTTACAATTTAGGAGATACATCTTTGGCAACAAAAAGAACAAAAGAGATTTTAGCAAAGCTGGATGAGGTATACACCAGAGAATATCGTTGTTATTTAAATCATGACAACGCATGGCAGCTTTTAATCGCCACCATGCTCAGTGCTCAGTGTACCGATGCGAGAGTGAATATTGTGACAAAGGATTTATTTGTAAAATATCCCAGTCTGGAGGCGTTTGCAGCTGCAGACCTAAAAGAGCTGGAAATGGATATTCACTCTACCGGTTTTTATCATAACAAGGCAAAAAACATCATTGCCTGTGCGAAACGATTATTAGAGGAGTACAATGGAGAGGTCCCAAGCCGGCTGGAGGATTTGGTTTCCCTGCCCGGAGTCGGACGAAAAACTGCAAATGTGATCAGAGGAAATATCTACCACGAACCTAGCATCGTGGTAGATACTCATGTAAAGAGAATTTCCAAAAGACTGGGATTTACCCGGGAAACAGATCCTGAAAAAATTGAGTTTGAATTGTACAAAGTACTTCCCAAAGACCATTGGATTTTATATAATATACAGATTATTACATTTGGCAGAGAGATTTGCTTTGCACAAAATCCAAAGTGTGAGGAATGTTTTTTAAAAGATTACTGCAAAAATAAATAATCGTGACAAGAGAGGAGTAACTATTATGAATAAAGGAAAGTTTTATATGACAACGGCAATTGCCTATACATCAGGCAAGCCGCATATCGGAAACAGCTATGAAATCGTGCTGGCCGATGCGATTGCGCGTTATAAAAGAAAAGACGGATATGATGTCTTTTTCCAGACAGGAACTGACGAGCATGGACAAAAAATTGAATTAAAGGCTCAGGAAGCAGGTATTACACCAAAAGAATTCGTAGATGGTGTAGCAGGTCAGATCAAGGATATCTGTGATATGCTCAATACCTCTTATGACAAATTTATCCGTACGACGGATACCGATCATGAAAAACAGGTACAGAAGATTTTCAAAAGATTATACGATCAGGGCGATATTTACAAAGGAGCTTACGAAGGTTTGTACTGTACTCCTTGTGAATCCTTCTGGACAGAATCTCAGCTGGTAGACGGAAAATGTCCTGACTGCGGCAGAGAAGTAAAGCCTGCCAAGGAAGAAGCATACTTCTTTAAAATGAGTAAATATGCAGACAGACTGATTGAACATATCAATACACATCCGGAATTTATTCAGCCGGTCAGCCGAAAGAACGAAATGATGAACAACTTCCTGCTTCCGGGACTTCAGGATCTGTGTGTATCGAGAACCTCTTTCAAATGGGGTATCCCGGTAGATTTTGATGACAGACATGTCGTTTATGTATGGCTGGATGCACTTACCAACTATATCACCGGTATCGGATATGACGCAGAAGGCAATTCAACCGAGCAGTACCAGAAAAACTGGCCTGCTGATCTGCACTTAATCGGAAAGGATATCATTCGTTTCCATACAATCTACTGGCCAATCTTTTTAATGGCGCTGGGCGAAGAATTACCAAAGCAGGTATTTGGTCATCCTTGGCTGTTACAGGGCGGCGAAAAGATGAGTAAATCCAGAGGAAATGTAATCTATGCAGATGACTTAATCGGATTATTCGGAGTAGATGCTGTCAGATATTTCGTACTTCACGAAATGCCGTTTGAAAACGATGGTACCATCACATGGGAACTCGTAGTAGAACGCTTTAATTCAGAGCTTGCCAACATTTTAGGTAACCTCGTAAACAGAACCATCTCCATGACCAATAAATACTTTGGCGGTGAGGTAAAAGCTACAGGCGCAGCAGCAGATGTAGATGCAGACCTCAAGGCAGTGGTTTCACAGACCAAAGCCAAGGTTGATAAAAAGATGGAAGACCTTCGTGTAAACGATGCCATCAGCGAAGTATTTGCACTCTTTAGACGTTGCAATAAATATATTGATGAAACAGAACCATGGGTACTGGCCAAGGATGAGGCAAACAAAGACAGACTGAGCGAAGTTATGTACAATTTAACAGAATCCATCGTAATCGGAGCCAGCTTATTAGAGCCGTTTATGCCGGATACTGCCAAGAGTATTTTCGAGCAGCTTTCTACAACTGCCAGAGAATTTGATGATCTCGACAAATTTGGTTTATATCCTTCAGGAACCAAAGTAATCGAAAAGCCTATCATGCTTTTTGCCAGACAGGATTTAAATGAAGTCATGAAAAAGGTAGAAGAAATTCAGGCTAAGCAGCGTGCTGAGTATGAAAGAGAAAACGGCATTACTCCTCAGGAAGAAGAGGAAGTAATCGACATCGAAGCCAAGCCTGAAATCAGCTACGAAGATTTTGAAAAGATGCAGTTCCAGGTAGGAGAAATCATCGCCTGTGAAGCAGTTCCAAAGAGTAAAAAGCTTCTTTGCTCCCAGGTAAAAATCGGCAGCAGCGTAAAACAGATTGTTTCCGGAATCAAGGCACATTACTCACCGGAAGAAATGGTAGGTAAAAAGGTTATGGTTTTAGTAAACTTAAAGCCTGCAAAGCTGGCCGGCGTATTAAGTGAAGGTATGCTCCTTTGTGCAGAAGATGCAGAGGGTAACCTGGCACTGATGACAGCAGAAAAACCGATGCCTTCAGGAGCAGAAATCTGCTAATCAAACATAGTATATGAAATAATTATATGTCTCGCAGTTTTGGCTGCGAGACATTTTGAAAGTAAAAAGGAGTTCTATTATGAAAAAAATGAATAAATGGATTGTAATGGGTATGGCAGCACTTATGCTGACCGTAACTTCTGCCCTGCTTCCTGTAAAAGCAGCAGATATTGATCAGAGCAAGGTAGTAAATATCGACGCCTCTGAGCCGATTTTAGCACTCGGTGCCGATTTGTCCGAGGAGCAGAAGCAGACCGTTCTTTCTTTGATGAATCTGACAAACGATGACCTTAATAATATGAAGGTTATTACCATTACAAACTCTATGGAACATGAATATCTGGATTCCTATATTGATCCGGCAGTCATCGGAACCAAGTCCTTATCCAGTGTTTTGGTTACACCACAGGAAAAAGGACACGGAGTTTTGGTAACCACTCAGAATATCAGCTATTGTACCACCGGAATGTACAGAAACGCACTTCTTACTGCCGGTGTAGAGGATGCCGACATCCTGGTTGTGGCACCTACCAATTTATCCGGTACTGCAGCACTGATCGGAGCCTTAAAGGGTTATGAACAGATGTCAGGTGAAACCGTATCCAGCGAAACCATGGATGTAGCCATGAACGAGCTGATTACTACCGGAGCACTGGCTATTGACTCCGAAGGAGCAGATGCAGAAACCATCGAAGCATTATTTGCATTTGTAAAAGCAAAGGTTGCCGGCGGTGACATCAAAACCGATGCGGATATCGAAGCAGTGATCGCAGAAGGAGAAGAAAAATTCAATGTACAGCTTACGCAGGATGAAAAGCAGCAGATCATTGATGTTATGAAAAAGATTCAGGCTCTGGGTCTGGATCCAAAGATGCTGGTAGAACAGGCAGAAGATTTATACAACAAATTCGGAACAGACTTTTTAAATCACATTGATGCAGGGGAAGTAGCAAAGGTAGCAGGCAAAAATGTATTTGAAAAGATTACAGGAGCAATTAAACGTTTCTTTGGTGGGTTATTTAAATAAGTAGTCGTGACACTTGGTGTCGAGTTTTCAAATATGGAGAAGGTAAAATGGGAGAAATAGAATTTCGCAAACCGTCCGTTTCGGAATGGGAAAGCACAATGGCTGTAGCCTGGAAAACCTTTTTAAGGCATAATGCAGCAGACTATCAGCAGGAAGGCATTGATCACTTTTTTGATTTTATTACAGATGAAAGACTTCGTATGATGTTTGTTACCGGCGAATATCCGATTTTTGTGGCAGTAGATGATTCCAAGATTATCGGTATGATTTCAGCCAGAAAGAAAAACCATCTGTCTCTTCTTTTTGTGGATCCCAAATATCACAGAAGAAAGATTGCCACAAAGCTGGTAAACATGATGGTGGAAGAAGCAAAAAACAAGGAGCAGACCAGCCTGACAGTGCATGCGTCGCCTTATGCCATTCCGTTTTATGAAAACGTCGGATTTGAGAAAACCGGCAATACCAGAGAGGAAGACGGCATTATCTATACGCCTATGAAATTATCCTTTAAGAAACAAAAGGCAAAGAAATAATGACCGTTAGGCAACATGTATAGTATGTGTAAAAAGACTTGTATACTTTGGATATAGGCAAATATTTTCAAATCAAGTATACTTTGTTCTAGGTGGTAAAGCCGCTATGTATATTTATTATTAGGAGGAAAAATTTAATGGCAAACTTATCATTAAAAAATGTATGTAAAGTTTATCCTAACGGATTTGAAGCAGTAAAAGATTTCAATCTTGAAATTGCTGATCAGGAGTTTATTATTTTCGTAGGACCTTCAGGATGTGGTAAATCTACTACACTTCGTATGATCGCTGGTCTTGAAGATATTTCTTCTGGTGAATTAAGAATCGGTGACAAGCTCGTTAACGACGTAGAACCAAAGGACAGAGATATCGCGATGGTATTCCAGAGTTACGCTCTGTATCCACATATGACAGTATATGATAACATGGCATTTGGTCTTAAGCTTCGTAAAGTACCAAAGGAAGAAATCGACAAGATGGTTAAAGAAGCAGCTAAGATCCTTGACTTAACTCCACTTCTTGATCGTAAGCCAAGAGCTTTATCAGGTGGACAGAGACAGCGTGTTGCCATGGGTCGTGCTATCGTTCGTAATCCTAAGGTATTCCTTATGGACGAACCTTTATCAAACCTTGATGCTAAACTTCGTGTACAGATGCGTAACGAGATCGCTAAATTACATCAGAGATTAGGTACTACTATCATCTACGTTACACATGACCAGACAGAAGCTATGACACTTGGTACCAGAATCGTAGTTATGAAAGATGGTATCGTTCAGCAGGTAGATACACCTCAGAACTTATATGATAACCCAGCTAACTTATTCGTTGCCGGATTCATGGGATCTCCACAGATGAACTTCTTAGATGCAGTAGTAGAAGTAGTTGATGATACAGCAGTTCTTAAAGTTGCTGGACACTTCATTCCACTTCCACCAGCTAAATCTAAAAAGCTTATCGAAGGTGGTTACAACGGAAAGACTGTTACATTCGGTATCCGTCCAGAAGATGTATATGATTCAGAAATGATGGTAGAAGCTTCACCACAGAGCACATTCGAAGCTACTGTTAAGGTATACGAATTACTTGGTGCAGAAGTTTACTTATACTTCGATTTAGATGAATTCCAGATGACAGCTAGAGTTGATCCTCGTACAACAGCTAGACCTGGTGATGTTGTTAAGTTTGCTATTGATGTTGAAAAGATTCATATCTTTGATAAAGAAACAGAATTAGTTATTACCAACTAGTCTTAAATAAGTATTTTAGGGAGATACATATGTATCTCCCTTTTTTGTGCATTTATATTATTTTCTGTATTTATGTGTTATATTAGGATAAGAATGCGTAAAACTAACATTTCAGATGGGACAGGACAAAAATGAGTAAACAGATTTTAATCGTAGATGATGATATCAATATTGGAAATATGTTAGAGGATGCTCTGTCGAGAGAAGGGTATCAGCTGCTTCGAGCATATTCAGGAACAGAAGCTTTGATGATTTTGGATAAAGAGACGCCGGATCTGATTCTTTTGGACCTCATGCTTCCGGGAATTACCGGCGAAGAAGTGCTTCCAAAGATTCAAAATATACCGGTCATTGTGATGAGTGCAAAGACGGATATCAACAACAAGGTAGACCTTTTGCTGGCAGGAGCGGCTGACTATGTGACAAAGCCGTTTGAATTAAAGGAGCTGATGGCCAGAATCATAGTTCAGCTGAGAAAAAATGAAAGCGTTTCTCAGGAAAGTACGATTAAAGCCGGCGGAATTGTATTAGATACCGAGCTTTTTAGTGTAACCATTGGAACAGAGCAGGTGTCCCTGACCAAGACAGAAAGTGCTATTTTAGAGGTACTGATGCTCGATGCCAATCGTCCGATTGGAAAAAGTACGATTTTAGACCGTATTGCAGATACGACGCTTGACTGTACGGAGCGATCCTTAAAGCAGCATATCAGCAATATCAGAAAAAAACTTCAGGCAATAAACGGTGTGGATTATATAGAGGCTATTTACGGTCTCGGATTTCGATTTAAGACAACAAATTAATTTTACATATACTGAATGAATCTTGACACTTTCTTGACGATTATCAGACCACTTTTTTGACAATTGTGGTTTATGATAAGTACAAATCAAAGAAAGTGTTAAGTTTTTATTTAGGGAGGAAAAACATGGAATACATTTTTAAGACTGAAAAACTTTGTAAATATTATGGAGATTTTAAAGCGCTTGACGGAGTGGATATGGCAATTCCCAAAGGAAGCATTTACGGCTTTGTAGGAAGAAACGGAGCCGGTAAAACAACTATGATGAGACTGATGTGCGGACTTCAAACTCCAACCGGCGGTGAATATACATTATTTGGCAAAAAAAATACAGACCCTGAGCTGATGAAACTTCGCAGATGTATGGGGGCTGTTGTAGAAACCCCGGCTATTTATAAAGATATGAGCGCATATGACAACTTAAAGCTTCAGTGTGTGAATGTCGGATTACCAAACTTTAATGACATTCCTGAAATTTTGGAGCTGGTTGGACTTAATAATGTCGGAAAAAAGAAAGCGAAAAACTTTTCTCTGGGTATGAAACAGAGACTGGGAATTGCAGTTGCGCTGTGTTCCCATCCGGATTTTTTGATTTTAGATGAGCCTACCAACGGTTTGGATCCGCAGGGAATCATTGAAATGAGAGAGCTGATTTTAAAGCTGAATCGAGAATACGGAATTACCGTACTGATTTCCAGTCATATTTTGGATGAGCTGGCCAAGCTGGCTACCCATTACGGCTTTATCGATCACGGAAAAATGATTCGACAGATGAGTGCCCAAGAACTGGAAAAAGAATGCCGCAAATGTGTCAGAATGAAGGTAGATAATACCAAGGTATTAGCCGGCATTATGGAAGAAAAGGGCATTGAATACAAAATTATTGATGACTCAACAGCAGATGTATATGCCACCTTTAATTTCTCAGAAATCGCAGCAGATTTTGCTGCCAAGGATAGCAACATTATATCAATGGAAGAACATGATGAAAGCCTGGAAGCCTTCTTTATTTCATTGGTAGGAGGAGTAGATCATGCTTAATATATTACGCGTGGATTTTAAAAGATATTTTATGACAAACAGTCTCAGAGTATTAGCGATTTTAGCAGCGGTGCTGCAGCCGCTTTTTATGCAGATTTTAATGCATGAGCTTTCCAAATTTATCGGACAGACACCTGTGATTACCATAAATGACTTTGCTGTATATTCAGGGGTTGCAGCGATTTATCTCGCGATTTTTATCACCTTATTTTTGCATACAGAAGCAGGTGAAGGAATCCTGAGAAACAAGATTATTTCAGGAAAGAAAAGATATCAGGTATTGATTTCTTATTGCAGCGTAAATGCAGTTTTAGCAGCAGTGCTTCAGGTGGTTTCTGTTTTGACCACCGCAGCGATGGCTAAAATATACGGTTCACAGATCACCGTCACTTTTGCAGAAGTGCTTCGATTTACCGTAGTTACAACCCTGGCAGGAATTGCAATCAGTGTATTTTATACAGTCGTATATATGTGCTTTTGTACTCAGAAATTTGCAATTGCTCTTCCCGCCACGATTGCCGTAGCCATGAGATTTAGCATGTTTTTTATATTAGATGCACTTTATACAGCCATCGGAACACCAAAGGTATCAGGATTTACCCTCAAGCTTTATACCGGTATTGATCGTTTTGTTCCTTTCTACCATTTAACCGGTTGGGTTCGTCATGATAACCTCAGTTATCTGGCTGGAGATATTGCTGTTATCGTGATTTCACTTGTGATCGGAACTATCGTTTTTTCAAAAAAGGATTTAAAATAATTGGAGGAAGATATGAAAAATTTAGTAAAAATAGGTCTGATTCGTTTATCAAAGAATCTATATTATATATTGGGATGTATCCTGGCAGTTGTGATTACCTATTGGGTAATCGTAACTCGTCCGATTCCGCAGCTGATGAGACATGATGTATTGGATGTTGCGATTTTACTCAGCGCAGCAATTACCGCATAC
Organism: Lachnospiraceae bacterium; assembly: GCA_045643145.1. Classification (GTDB taxonomy): domain Bacteria; phylum Bacillota; class Clostridia; order Lachnospirales; family Lachnospiraceae; genus SVFI01. Next base: position 33,854 of record JAZUKG010000205.1, read on the forward strand.
TTCTCAGCTTTTGTTGGGCTGTTTATCGGAAATGAAAATGAAGACGGAATTTTGCGAAACAAAGTAATGGTAGGACATACACAGCCACAGGCTTATTTTAGCAGCTACATTACCTTTATAGTAGCTCTGGTCGGAATGATGGTATGCTGGCTTTTAGGAGCCTTTGCAGCCGGTCTGACCATCAGCTCCAGATTGGTGATTTATATCCTGATTTCATTTTTATCAAATGCAGCCTATATTGCAGTCGTTCAGGCGATTGTATTTCGTTTCAAAAAACAGGTAGTCGGCATCATGGCAGGTATCGGTTTATTATATGTATTACTGACATCGATTCTGATGGGTAACTTTTTCTACATGATTACAGACAGACAGGTCGTTATGCAGAAAATCGTCACAGTATTTTACAACGTATCTGCATTGGGACAGTGCTTTGCCAGAACAGTACTTTCTGATCCGGGACTGGCTAATACCGGTATTCAGATTAGTGTATCTGTTATTGTATTCTTGGCAGCTACTTTCCTGGGTACTTTGGGACTTGGGAAAAGAGATATCAACTAAGGGGGATGATGTATGGAATGGTTAATATGCGGACTGGTACTAATCATCGTATTATTGATCTTGAAAATAGCAGTGGTAAAAAAATCTGTGCGAGAAATTCGCGCAGATTTTGCTGCGTCCAAAAAAGGAGACAGTAATACACTGATTACACTGTCCAGTCGAGATCGGGACTTGTTAAATCTGGCTTCAGATATGAATGAAACCTTGAAAGAACAGCGAAAAATGTATCTTTTGTACAACCGGGGAGATCAGGAGCTTAAAAACTCGATTGCCAATATTTCTCACGATCTTCGTACTCCGCTTACCGCAATCAGCGGCTATTTGGAGCTGTTAAAACAGGAAGAAAAGTCAGAAGCGGTTGATAAATATTTAGCGATTATTGAAGAAAGAACCAACCATATGAAAAAGCTGACAACAGAAATGTTTGAGTATTCGGTCATTGTTGCCAGCGATGAAAGCGAGCTGGTTTTAGAGGATGTGGATCTGAATCGAATGCTCGAGGACTGCGTCATGAACTATTATGCCGCTCTTTCAGAAAAGAATATTGATTTGTCTGTGGATATTACCGAAAACAAAATTATCCGAAAGCTGAATAAAGCACAGACAGAACGAATCTTTTCCAACCTCATCAGCAATGCTTTAAAATACAGCGACGGAGACCTTTCCATTTCCATGAAGGATGACGGAGAAATCATCTTTTCCAATACCGCTCACAAGCTGACTCCGGTTTTAACAGAGCGACTTTTCGGCAGATTTTATACCGTTGAAAATGCACGAAATTCTACCGGACTGGGACTTTCCATTGCCAAGACCTTTGTCGAGCGTATGAAGGGAGAAATCCGAGCAGAATACCATGATAACAAACTGTATATTATTATAAAATTCTAATTGCCGGAGAAGTTGTTTCTTTCCTAGATTTTTCAAATGTGGTATACTAAAGCAGAATAAGTCATATGAGAAAGGGGATCCTTGATGGTCACAGCACAGGTAATACAGACATGTATTGACGATTTAAAAAGCATAACCAAGGTAGATTTGCAGGTCTATGATATAGAGGGTGTGATGGTAGCACAAAGCAGTGATGCCTTCAGCATAGATAACAGTGTCATATTGGAATTTGCCGCATCTCAGGCAGGCAGTCAGACCGTATCCGGCCTTCATTTTATCAAAATCTATGACGACAATGAACCGGCATTTGTACTCCTGTGTCAGGACGGAGCCGAGGATATGATTATCGGCAGGGTTGCCGCTGCCAATATCACGCAGCTCATAGTGGCTTACAAGGAACGATTTGATCGCAACAATTTCTTCCAGAATCTGATTTTGGACAACCTGTTACTGGTGGATATTTACAATCGTGCCAAAAAGCTTCATATCGAGATTCAAAAGCCGAGAATCGTATTTTTACTGGAAATTCAGTCAGGAAAAGAAAACTACGCCATGGAATTTTTAAAGGGAATGTTCTCTTCCCAGTCCGGCGATTATGTCACAGCAGTCGATGAGAGAAACCTCATTGTCATCAAGCAGCTTCCTCAGGATAGTGGCTATGAACAGGTAGAGGATATCGCTCAGGGAATCGTCACCTTGATGAATACCGAAGCGATGATGAATGTAAAGGTTACCTTTGGAACCATCATTGCAGAATTAAAAGATGTTTCCAAGAGCTATAAAGAAGCGAAAATGGCTTTGGATGTAGGAAAGATTTTTTATGCGCAAAAGGATATCGTGGCCTACAACCGACTGGGTATCGGTCGTTTGATTTATCAGCTTCCGATCAATCTTTGTGAAATGTTTATCGAGGAAATCTTTGGTCAGGAAGTACCGGATGACATTGATGAAGAAACCCTGACGACAGTCAACAAATTCCTGGAAAACAATCTGAATGTATCAGAAACTGCCAGACAGCTCTATGTACATAGAAATACCCTGTTATATCGTCTGGAAAAATTAGAGAAATTAACAGGGCTTGATATTCGTGTATTTGATGATGCGCTGACATTAAAGATGGCGCTCATGGTTGTAAGCTATATGAAATATTTGAGAAAACAGGATTTCTAATCGATGCCGCGAAGAGAGGCAGACGAAACGAAAGGCGTTACCATATGTAAAAAAGACTCCAGCTGCTCGTGGGAATAAGCTCCCAGCGGCTGGTTTTTTTGTGTGATCAGGGATAACACATTTTCGTTTTCCTGAAAGGACTGCAAATAATACGCCTTGGCTCCCTGTATAAAGTCCCCGATTTCCAAAAAATCAGAAGGCTCAAAAAAAGGAGCTACCACTGTGGTTCGAAACTCATAATCAAAATCCGCGCGGCTCTTTTGCCCGGTCAAAAACCGAACGCTTTCACGAATGCGCTCCATGGTCTGCTCAAAAGTAGCAGGATTGTCAAAGCCGCAGACCATAGCATATTTAGAGGGGGAAGCCTTGATATCCATGGCCACATAATCGATGAGTTTATTTTCATATAAATCCCGGATTAACTGCGGATTGCTGCCGTTGGTATCGAGCTTTACCAGATAGCCCAGAGCCTTGATCCTTTGAATCAGCTCCGTAAGCTCCTGTGGATAAAGAGTAGGTTCTCCGCCGGTGATACAAACCCCTTTTAGGACATTTTTGCGCTTGACTAAAAATGACAAAATCTCCTCCTTGGAATACGAGAGTTCATCCTCAGAACCTGACAATACGAGATGGCCATTGTGACAAAACGGACAGCGAAAATTACAGCCCCCCACAAAAATGGTGGCTGCGACATGCTGCGGATAATCGAGTAATGTAGTTTTATTCAGTCCTAAAATTTTCATACTTTTATTATACGCTTTGGCCCATAGAGCATGCAAGAAAGATTGGAAAAAGGATGTCACAAACCTGAAAATCTGATATGATGAGTCCATGAGAGAAATGACAGAAAAACAGCTTCGCAGGCAAAAACTGCGCCTCGAAGCTAAAATGGAAAAAGAACAAAAAAGAATAGAAGAAGAAAACAGACAAAAAAAGCTGGATGAAAAATTCATGAAAAAGGCCCTTTTGCAGGCCAAAAAAGCTGCCGAAATCGGAGAAGTGCCGATTGGCTGCGTCATCGTATATGAAGGTCAAATCATAGCCAGAGGGTACAACCGCAGAAATACAGATAAAAGCACCCTGTCTCATGCCGAAATCACAGCCATCAAAAAAGCCAGTAAAAAGCTGGGCGACTGGAGATTAGAGGACTGCACCATGTACGTAACTCTCGAGCCGTGTCAGATGTGCGGCGGTGCGATTGTGCAGGCCAGGGTAAAAAGAGTGGTAATCGGTGCGATGAATCCCAAGGCAGGATGCGCCGGCTCCATACTCAACCTTTTGAATATGAAAGAGTTTAACCATCAGGTAGATACCACATACGGAATTTTAGAAGAGGAATGCTCCCTGGTGCTAAAAGAATTTTTTGCCGGGCTTCGTAAAAGACTGCATACCTAGGCATTTCCAAAGAAATAGGTTGAAATCATTAGGAAAAACAGATATACTAATAATTGCCGTGCAGCCGGGGCAGTAGCGGCGCCTTGTACCTTCAATCCGCTCTAGTGGGGGTGATGGCCTACCGAGGGTCTTTGGCTTTCATAGCTGCCCTTAATAAGTGATGTAGACGTTTTGGGTCTTACGCAATGGGAATCTGTGAACCGTGTCAGGTTGGGAACAAAGCAGCACTAAGCAGAACCTCCTATGTGCCGTAAGGGTGCCTGGGCCGAGTTAACTGTTAAGGTAACGTATGGGGGTTTTGCTCGACGTAGGTCGCACGGTCTTGAAAATAATACACTTTTATATAAAAAATCCGAAAACCATTTGGCTTTCGGATTTTTGTTTTTTATATCATGATATTGTTTTTGTTTTATTCGATATTTTCCTTGATTCGAATATCGACAGCAGTATAATTCATTTCTGATTTTGGGAGCTCTCCGGTTGCCAGATACGTAAACAAAATATCTAACGGCTTACTTCCCTGTTTTTGAGGCTGCTGACAAATAGTAGCGGAAATCACACCCTTTTGAATCATTTCCTTGGTGGTATCCACTCGGTCAAAGGTAATGATGGTCATATCCTTTTCTCTGCCCAGAGATAAAACCGCACGACACCCTCCGTATACACCGCCTGCTGCAAAGAACAAAGCGTTGATTTCAGGATGCGCTGTTAAAAGCTGTGTAGTCTGATCATAGCTGATAAAATCGTCATCCTTGTTGGTTACGGTTTCAAAAATTTCTGTACCGACGCTGGAAGTAAAGGCCTTTTTAAAGCCTGCAATACGCTCAGTATGACATAAAACCTCTTCGGATCCTGTGATAATACCCACGTGAATATCTCTTCCGCCGGTCATCAGACGCATAAGACCTGCAGCGGTTTCGCCGGACTGATAATAATTGCTTCCGACAAAGGCGATTCTCTTGCAGCCCGGAATATCTGTATTCAAGGCAACGACCGGAATTCCCATATCACTCAGCTCATTAATTTTCTGAGCCAGTCTGACATCATTGGTCGGAGAGATGGCCAGTCCGTTGATGCCCTCACCTACCAGCTTGTCAATCGCCTTTAACTGTTCGTCGACATCAATGGTGACTCTTTCAATCAGAATAGAGCAGTTGTAGCAGGCCAGATCCTCTTCCTTTTGACGGATTCCCTCGGTCACCTCGTCAAAAAAAGGATTTCCCACGCCAAACAAAATCACACCGAGTTTCAAGTTTTTCTTTTGTGCTGCCAGCACGAGACCGGCTCTGTTTGGTTTATAATCTAAAGCTCTGACAATTTCCATGATCTTTTGTGCGGTTTGCGGATTAACAGAGCCGCGTTTATTTAGCACACGGTCTACCGTACCTCTGGAAACACCTGCCAGATCGGCAATTTCTTTAATCGTTGCCATGTATTTTCCTCATTTCTTGCTTCGATTGTTTGTGTGTTGCTGCGTGTGATTTTGTGCCCTGTGCTTTTTTGTATGAAAAGCACGCAAAAAGCACACTTGTATCACGATTAAAAGGTAACACAATCAAAAAGTCATGTCAATTAAAAACCTTTCGAAATGTGCTACGTGCACGCATTTCGTTAAAAAGTCACAATCGCCAAACAGCCTGTACAAGGAAATTGCTCAAAAAAACCCTTTATTTATAGGCACTTTTTGACAAAATGAGTTTTTTTAATATTTCGTTCTTGCATTTTAAAATAAAACATATTATGATGTAATTGTGCACGGGCACAAAATAGGGCAAAAATCGCATATTTTGAGGTCGTCAGCATAAAAAATACTATATATGGAGATACCTTTTATTAGGTACCCGAAGGAGGAAAAACATGCTTTACATTGGGGTAGACTTAGGTACATCTGCAGTAAAACTTTTACTTATGGATGGAACAGGCAAGATTTGTAACATTGTATCAAAGGAATATGAATTATTCTTCCCACATCCGGGCTGGAGTGAACAGAAACCGGAAGACTGGTGGGATGCCGTTGTAGAAGGTATCAAAGAATTAACTGCTGACTGTGACAAATCACAGGTTGCAGGTATCAGCTTTGGTGGACAGATGCACGGTCTTGTTATCTTAGACAAGGATGACAACGTAATCCGTCCTGCAATTTTATGGAATGACGGCAGAACAACAGAAGAATGTGATTATTTAAATAACGTAATCGGAAAAGACAAACTTTCTGAGTACACAGCTAATATTTCCTTTACAGGATTTACAGCACCAAAGATTCTTTGGGTAAAGAACAAAGAACCTGAAAACTTTGCAAAGATCGAAAAGATCATGCTTCCAAAGGATTACATCGCTTACAAGTTATCAGGCGTTCATTGTACAGACGTTTCAGATGCTTCAGGTATGTTAATCTTTGACGTAAAGAACAGAAGCTGGTCAAAAGAAATGTGCGAAATCTGTGGCGTAAAAGAATCTCAGCTTGCCAAGATTTTTGAATCTTATGAAACAGTAGGAACATTAAAACCGGAAGTAGCAGCTTTATTGGGACTTCCTGAAAGCTGTAAAGTAGTTGCAGGTGCCGGCGATAATGCGGCAGCAGCAGTTGGAACAGGTACAGTTGGTGACGGAATGTGTAACATCTCACTCGGTACCAGCGGAACCATCTTCATTTCTTCTAAGAACTTTGGAGTAGATTCCAACAACGCACTTCATTCATTCGGACATGCAGACGGTGCATATCACTTAATGGGTTGTATGCTTTCAGCAGCCAGCTGTAACAAGTGGTGGATGGATGAAATCATTCGTACAAAGGATTATCCGGCAGAACAGAAGGGCATTACAAAGCTTGGTGAAAACCATGTATTCTTCCTTCCATACCTCATGGGTGAACGTTCTCCTCACAACAATCCAAATGCGAGAGGAACATTCGTTGGTATGACAATGGACAGCACCAGAGAAGATATGACTCAGGCTGTACTCGAAGGTGTTGCATTTGCACTTCGTGATTCATTAGAAGTTGCCAGAAGCCTTGGTATCAAGATCGAAAGAACCAAGATTTGTGGTGGTGGTGCAAAGAGCCCATTATGGAAAAAGATGATTGCCAACATCATGAACTTAAAGGTTGATGTCATCGAAAGTGAAGAAGGACCTGCACTTGGTGGTGCTATGCTCGCAGCAGTAGCAAACGGAGAATTCGCTTCTGTTGAAGATGCAGCAGCCAAGATTGTAAAGGTAATTGATACAGTAGAACCGGAAGCAGAACTTGTTGCTAAATATGAAGAAAAATATCAGCAGTTCAAGACAATCTATCCTGCTTTAATTCCTGTATATGATGTGATTACAAAATAATATGGATTTATAAGGATTGCAAAGACAATCCATAATAAAGAGAAGGGTAATACGAAAGGAGCAAAAAACATGCAGATTTTAGAAGTAACAGATCCAAAATTCAGAAAGTATGGACGTGTAGTAACAAACGTTGATTTTTCAGGATTAGTAGAAGCTATGCAGGCTACACCACTTCCTGACGGAGTTGATTATGTACCATCACTTCCTGAACTTGAAGCACTTCCAATTTATGAAGAGCTTAAAACAAAAACTTATGGTGAATTAGATATCCAGATCGGATATTGTAATGGTCACAACACAAAATTGAACGCTGTTGAATACCACAGAGGTTCAGAAATCAATGTAGCTGCTACAGATGCCATCCTCATCTTGGGCTGCCAGCAGGATATCACAGATGATTTCACATATGACACATCCCTGATGGAAGCATTCCGTATTCCAAAGGGAACAGCTGTTGAAGTATATGCTACAACACTTCACTATGCACCATGTGATGTAGACAACCAGGGATTCAAGGTAACAGTTGTTCTTCCAAAGGGAACAAACTATCCTTTAGCAAAGGCTCATGACGGTGGAGAAGACAAGTTAATCACAGCTACAAACAAGTGGTTAATCGCTCATGCAGAAGGCGGAGTAGACGGAACACCTCATATCGGTCTTGTTGGAAAGAACCTTGATATTAACGAATAAAAATTGTATAGTTAAAATATGATTTTTATCAGCAAAAAGCTGATTTAATAAAACGAAGAAATTCAAATTAATGGAGGAAAAAAAACTATGAACAACGCACCAGAAGTAAAAATCGGTATCGTAGCCGTATCACGTGACTGTTTCCCAGAAAGCCTTTCTGTAAACAGAAGAAAAGCATTAGTAGATGCTTACAAAGCAAAATACAATGCAGCAGACATTTATGAATGTCCAATTTGTATCGTTGAAAGTGAAATTCACATGGTACAGGCATTAGAAGACATTAAGAAAGCAGGATGTAATGCACTTTGTGTATACCTTGGAAACTTCGGACCAGAAATTTCTGAAACATTACTTGCTAAACATTTCGAAGGACCAAAGATGTTCGTAGCAGCTGCTGAAGAATCTCAGGCAGACCTTATGGACGGACGTGGAGATGCTTACTGTGGTATGCTTAATGCAAGCTACAACTTAAAACTTCGTAATATCAAAGCTTATATCCCGGAATATCCGGTTGGAACAGCTGAAGAATGTGCTGATATGATCAACGAATTCGTACCTATCGCTCGTGCAATCGACGCTTTAGCAAACCTCAAGATCATCAGCTTTGGTCCAAGACCACTTAACTTCCTTGCTTGTAACGCTCCAATCAAGCAGCTTTACAACCTTGGTGTTGAAATCGAAGAAAACTCAGAGCTTGACTTATTCGAAAGCTTCAAGGCTCATGAAAACGATGAAAGAATTCCAGCTAAGATCAAAGAAATGGAAGAAGAACTTGGCGCTGGTAACAAGAAACCGGAAATCCTTTCTAAACTTGCTCAGTATGAATTAACTCTTCTTGACTGGGTTGAAGCTCACAGAGGATATCGTAAATATGTTGCAATCGCTGGTAAGTGCTGGCCTGCATTCCAGACACAGTTCGGATGCGTACCTTGCTACGTAAACAGCCGTTTAACAGGTATGGGAATTCCTGTATCTTGTGAAGTAGATATCTACGGATGTCTTTCAGAGTTCATCGGATACTGTGTATCTGAAGATATCGTAACTCTTCTTGATATCAACAACTCTGTACCAGCTGATATGTACAAAGAATCAATCGAAGGCAAATTCGATTATACACACAAAGATACATTCATGGGATTCCACTGTGGAAATACAAATGTAAAGAAATTATCATTCTGCGAAATGAAGTACCAGAAGATCATGGCAAGAAACTTACCAGAAGAAGTTACTCAGGGAACATTGGAAGGAGATATTGCTCCTGGCGATATCACATTCTTCCGTCTCCAGTCTACATCTGATAACATCCTTCGTGCTTACATCGCTAACGGTGAAGTATTACCAGTAGCTACAAAGTCATTCGGAGCAATCGGTGTATTCGCTATTCCTGAAATGGGACGTTTCTACAGACACGTACTCATCGAAAAGAACTATCCACATCACGGAGCTGTTGCTTTCGGACATCATGGAAAAGCTCTTTACGAAGTATTCAAATACATCGGTGTAGAAGTTGATGAAATCGGATACAATCAGCCAGCAGGCGTTCGTTATCCAACAGAAAATCCTTTTGCATAAAAGGTACAAGAATTAGGTAAATATTACCCGGTGCGTTTTGCGCGCCGGGTAATTGTTGCAAAAGCAATAGATTATTTTAGGAGGATAAGTCACATGACAAATTTAGAGCTTCAGAAAATGGCAAATGAAGTTCGTAAAGGTATCGTGACAGGCGTACACAGTGCAAAAGCCGGACATCCGGGTGGATCACTTTCCGCTGCAGATATGTTTACGTATCTTTACTTTGAAGAAATGAATATCGATCCAAAGGATCCTAAGAAGGCAGACAGAGACCGTTTTGTATTATCAAAAGGTCATACAGCTCCTGGTCTTTACTCAGCTTTGGCAAACAGAGGATATTTCCCGGTTGAAGATTTAACAACTCTTCGTAAATTAGGTTCATACCTTCAGGGACATCCATGTATGCAGGAAACTCCTGGTGTAGACATGAGCTCAGGTTCTTTAGGACAGGGTATCTCAGCAGCAGTAGGTATGGCTATGGCAGCTAAGATGGACAACAAAGATTACAGAGTTTATACACTTTTAGGAGATGGAGAAATCCAGGAAGGACAGGTTTGGGAAGCATCTATGTTCGCTGGTGCTAACAAGCTTGACAACTTAGTTGTTATCGTTGATAACAATGGTCTCCAGATCGACGGTCGTGTTGAAGATGTATGTTCCGTATATCCAATCGACAAAAAATTCGAAGCTTTCAATTTCCAGGCTATTAATGTAGATGGACACAACTTTGATGAAATCAGAGATGCAATGAAGAAAGCCAGAGAAACAAAAGGTATGCCAACAGCAATCATTATGCATACAACAAAAGGTAAGGGAGTTTCCTTCATGGAAGACCAGGCTTCATGGCATGGTACAGCTCCAAACGATGAACAGTATGCAGTTGCAATGGCTGATTTAGAAAAGATTGCAAAAGAGCTTGAAGGAGGTGCAAACTAATGGCAGACGTAAAGAAAGTTGCAACCAGAGAAAGTTATGGTAATGCGTTAGTAGCATGTGCAGAAGATTTCCCAAATTTAGTTGTACTTGATGCTGACCTTGCCGGTGCTACAAAAACTGGTATCTTCAAAAAAGCTTATCCGGATCGTTTCATCGATTGCGGTATCGCAGAATGTAATATGACAGGTATCGCTGCAGGTCTTGCTACTTGTGGTAAAATTCCTTTCATTTCTTCCTTCGCTATGTTTGCAGCAGGACGTAACTTTGACCAGGTTCGTAACTCTATCGGTTACCCACACTTAAATGTTAAGATCGGTGCTACACATGCTGGTATTACAGTAGGTGAAGACGGTGCTACACATCAGTGTAACGAAGATATCGCATTAATGCGTACAATTCCTGGAATGACAGTTATCGTTCCTAGTGATGATATTGAAGCAAAGGCAGCTGTTCGTGCAGCTCTTGAAATGGAAGGTCCTTGCTACCTTCGTTTTGGACGTGCAGCAGTTCCTGTAATCAACGACAATGCTGATTACAAATTTGAAATTGGTAAAGGTGTTGTATTAAAAGAAGGTACTGATGTAACTATCGTTGCAACAGGTATCTGTGTAGAAGGCGCTTTAGCAGCAGCTGAAAAGCTCGCAGCTGACGGAGTTTCTGCAGAAGTAATCAACATCCATACAATCAAGCCATTAGATGAAGAACTCATCTTGGCTTCTGCAAAGAAGACAGGTAAGGTTGTAACTGTTGAAGAACATTCCGTAATCGGCGGACTTGGTAGTGCTGTTTGCGATTGCCTCGCAGAAAAAGCTCCTACAAAGGTTTGCAAGATCGGTATGTACGATAAGTTTGGTGAATCAGGATCAGCTGGACAGCTCGTTGCTAAGTATGGTCTTGACGGAGATGGAATCTACGCAAAAGTAAAAGCTTTCATCTAATAGAAACTGATACAGAATGAATTAAGCTCTGCTTCATTTTGAGGCAGAGCTTTTTTACAAGAAAGGAATCGTTTATGAAATTCCTCTATGATAATAAATACGATTATTATATAAAGCATCAGCGTGAAGAAATAAAACATGAGCGTTATCTGATTTCTCAGCAGCTTTTTGCCTGTATGGACAAGGTGAAAGCGATCAAAACGGATAATCTGCTATACATAGCAGTGATTACTGTTCCGCTTTTGATTGGCCTGGTATTTGCCGGCTTATCCTTTGTGGGCGGCGGAGGAATTGTTACGATTATTTCCGTTCCGATTCTGTTTGTAATGCTGGGAATTTTGGTTTTGTTTGCGATTCCGGCTGTTTACAAACTGATAGTGAATAGCTGTATTTTGTTTTTAAACAACAGAAACGGCAGCGCAAAAATTTTCGGACAATACATTCATATGTATACCTATCATTCAGAGATTGCACTTTGCAACGCAGCACTTGATAAACTTAAAACCTATGATTTGATGCTGGATGAACTGCAAAAAAAGGTAGAATATGAAGAGGAGATAGAGGATGAATTTTTTCATCAAATACAAAAAATGGATCTGAATTTCCAGATAAAAAGAGCAGAAATGAAGGATGTCCTCATGGAAAAGCTGGGCAGTAAAAAATATCTGTTTTTCCTGGCTGTTATATTTTTCATAGCAATGATGGGACTGTTTTTCATGTGTATGCAAATCAGAAATCTATATCCGGATGTTTCGATATAAAGAGCCATATTTTCATTATGAAGGGAGACTGACATATGTTTCATGTAGATCATACTGCAATGAGTGTATCCGATATGGATGCCAGTATTACTTTTTATACAAAATTGGGATTTGAAAAAACACAGCATTGGCAGGCAGAAGATGAGAGCCTGAGTATTGTAATGCTCAAAAAAGACGGTACATACCTGGAACTGTTTTGTTATCAAAGTCATGAGCCGCTGCCGGAAAGTGCCAAAAGCGTGGCAACCGACCTTTTAGTAAACGGTACCAAGCATTATGCACTTCATACTGCTGATTTAGAAAAAGCCATTGCTTACCTGTTAGCCGAAAACGTCATAAAAGAAAGACCGGAGATTAAAACCGGAAGACTCGGCAGAAACTATTTCTTTATACCGGATCCGGATGGAATCATGGTAGAAATTATTTGTGAAAAATAAACATAATATACAACAGACCAAGCAGCCAGGCAGAAAGGACAGAAATATGTATCATTATGTGCTTTCTCATAACCCGGGAAGTAGTATTCACAATCTGAAAGAAGAGACAGAACTGATCAAAACAAAGATAAGAGAATACAAAAGCAAAAGAAAATGATTGACTTTTTATTTATAATTTGCTATGATTTCAAAGGTGTTCAAATGGTTTTAGCTATTTGAACCATGCCCAGATAGCTCAGTTGGTAGAGCAGAGGACTGAAAATCCTCGTGTCACTGGTTCGATTCCGGTTCTGGGCATTAAAAGTCAATTTATTGGTTGACTTAGTCGGAAGAGTATGATAATATAATCTTCGTTGTGACAGTTAAATATGCGGGTGTAGTTCAATGGTAGAACACCAGCCTTCCAAGCTGGATACGTGGGTTCGATTCCCATCACCCGCTTCATCACGAATTTGTTTCACAAATTAGTGATAATATTAGTTTGTGAGAGACGGTTGTATTTGTCATTCACTCGATAAACGAGTTCATGACATCACGAATTTGTTTCACAAATTAGTGATATGTGCGCGAGTGGCTCAGTTGGTGGAGCACGACCTTGCCAAGGTCGGGGTCGCGGGTTCGAGTCCCGTCTCGCGCTCTAATAACAAAAAAGTAGGACATCCAAATGGATGTCCTATTTTTTTGTGACCAGAGCGGATCCAAGACCTCGAGTTCGAGGTCTCCGCTCCGCTCCGGTCCGCGCAAAGCTGACGTCCCCCGGACGTCATGCGCCGTCTCGCGCTCAATCGCGGTTCGAGTTTCTCCGCTCCGCTTCGGTCCGCGCAAAACTGACGTCCCCCGGACGTCATGCGCCGTCTCGCGCTCTTACTTATTCGTCAGAAATGTTGAAAAATCAATGTTTCTGGCTTTTATTCATATGAACTCCGAATTTGTGCGAAAGAGCGTGTTTTGAAATAACCTGAATTGGAATTGAAAAAATCTCTGATGTGTCGACTGAATTTTCAATAGATATCGATGTTGATAAATAATAATAAATATGATAAAATTTGCCTAAATACCTGTAAAAAATAAAAAAATACAGAGAAAAGGGGAATGAAAATGGTTTTATCATACAACCAATGTTTAGAGAAATATGGAAGTAAGTACAATATAAATAAATTAGTTTTAGAAGGGAAACTTTATAAGCAGGAAAAGGGAATATATTCTGATGTAAAGTATGTTCCTGAGCATCATATTATTTCGATGAAATATCCTAAAGCAATTTTTACATTAAATTCTGCGTTTTATTATCATCAACTTACCGATGTAATTCCAGAAAAATATTACCTGGCAACGTCAAAAGGTGCCTCTAAAATAGCAGACTCTAGAGTGAATCAAATTTTTGAAAACAGTCAAGAAATTATGCTAGGGGCTGAAATGTGCATGTATGGGGATGTTGAAATTTTGATGTACAATAAGGAAAGAATGCTTGTTGAACTACTGAGAAACAAGAACAAATTGCCTTATGACTATTATAAAGAAATATTATTAAATTATAGAAAAATAATATATGATTTGGACATACCACTGATTCAGGATATTGCAATTGCACTTCCAAAATCACGAATGATAATGGATGAGTTACAAGAGGAGGTATTCTAGTGATAAATCTCAATGATATGATAGAGATTGAAATTATAAATGGATATGGTGATGCTAATGCGCAAGCAAAAGTGTGCCAAGATATTGTGTTGAAAGCAATAGCCGAAAGTTCCCTTAATCGTAATGTTACCATTAAGGGTGGTGTAGTAATGCGAAGCAAGTCCGGAAATGTTCGTAGAGCAACTCAGGATTTGGATATTGATTTTATAAGATATTCACTTGCTGATGATTCTATCGAGCTTTTTATAAATAAATTAAATTGTCTGGAAGGAATTGCTATTACGAGACATGGTGATATAGAAGAGTTAAAGCAGCAAGACTATCATGGAAAGAGAGTATATCTAAGAATATCTGATTCATTTGATAATGTAGTTATTAGTAAACTGGATTTAGGAGTACATAATAAATTAGATATAGAACAAGATGAATACTGCTTTGATGTTGCCTTTGATGAAGAGGGTGCAAGTTTGCTGATTAATTCTAATGAGCAAATGTTTTCGGAAAAGTTGCGTTCATTACTGAGGTTTGGAGCAATCTCTACGAGATATAAAGATATTTTTGACATGTATTTTCTTATGGAAAAAATTGATCGAGATAAACTGAAAGTATGCCTTGATTCGTATGTTTATAAAGATGATAAGATGAGAGAAAAAGATAACAAGGATATTGTCAAACGAGTAAAAATAGCATTTTCAAACAAGGCATATCTTAGTAGGTTACAATCTACAGATAAAAAATGGTTGGACGAAGATATTGATGATATTTTAAATGGAATTATTCAGTTTATAGAGGAGTTATCTTGAAAAACTATTCAAAGTATCATGGGTTAAAATCAGGAAATGATTGTGCATGTTATATAAGTGCAAAAATTGTTTTTTTTGAGAATGTCGGCTGATATGAATCCGAATTGCTCTGAAAGAGCGGGGTAAATTGGATAAATAAAAAAGAATATATGTTTTGACATAAAGTATGAGCGGTGTTACTATAATAGTAACAAAAAGGTGCTACCGATGACGGTTCGCCTGATATATTTAAGTAGTTAAAATAACCGCTCTAGTTTCTCAGGCTATGGGGCGGTTATTTTTTTGCGTTGGAATCGTGCTGTCCATGCACATAACCAACGCCATAGAATGTTGCACAAAGTGCAAGCACAGCTATAAGTTCAGTTACAGTTAGCATAGACTTTTACCTCCTTTCCATAAGATTCCGTAAAGGTTTCTATGTAATCGGAGCTATAAACTCTCCACAAAAAGCGAACCGCCATCGTCAAATTGATAAGAAACAGGTATGAGATGTACTTAGCTAACAGTGAACTACTCATCACTAAAGTGACGAGCTTCTAAAAGAAAAAGCTGTTGATAAACCGAAGGCTGAAAAAAAGGTCTCTGAAAAGAAGGAGCCTATGAGTATTAAAGATAGAATCGCAAGCGCACAAAAGAGGGTTGACCAGACGAAATCTACGCAGGTGGTAAAGAAGAATAATAGAGAGCGATAGAAGCAAATCATAGATGTATAAATACAAGCCGCAAAACACATAGACAAAAGGGTATATTTAGGTGAATATAACTAGATATACCCTTTGTTTTTTGGTGCTAAGTAGTTTTTGGTATGATATAATATCTGCAAACTAGGCAAAAATGGAGATACCAGATGAAGAAAAGACTTGCGTTTTTAAGCTTGATATTTTTACTACTGTTTACAGCATGTGGTTTAGATGATTATGACGATTATTATGATGATGATTTCTATAGTGAAGAAGACTATGATGAGGATTTTGGTGAGTATACAGACAGTAGCGACTTGCGCAAAGAAGATACGCAGGTAGCGCCTGCTACTAGCGACACACCGGAAGTAGTCAGTGCAGATATCAGTAAGTACTTTGCAGATGGTGCGATTCGTGAAAAGAAGGTAAAGCTCAAAGGTAATGGCGAGGATACTGTCACAATCCTT